>PBOL01000007.1 GCA_002725315.1 Methanobacteriota archaeon
TAGCAAGCTAATCAGGCGTGTAGAGGAGTCATCCTCTTCTCCAATTTCGAAACCTCTAGTTGAACGGAGGAAGCGTCGGATTTCGTTTCGTGTTTTCCTTTTCAGGGGTACCTTGCCTTTGATCAAAATCTCCTGAACGCCCGAAATATAGGCCCCCATCAGGTGATCGTAGAGAGCACCTTTGGGGAGCCCGCCCAAATTTATCGTAATCTCTGTCCTTCTTTCTTCTGAGTCTTCCAAAGGTGAGAGCATCAGTTCTCCGCTGGTTCTCCAGTCAATTCTAATGCTGTCACGAGAAGCAAGATTGTTTGCCGAGACCCATGGTTTTGGCAGGCTGAGGGTGTATGTTGCTCCTCCCGTAAGTTGCAATCTTCGGACGTCTTGTTCTCCGGGACCAATGGGCATGAATTCACGAATCTAATTATTAATATATAGATTACGCAACTTCTCTATGATATACAATCCCGAGTTCGGGAACCCCCATGGAACTCACTGGAGTTATGTGGCTAGTACTGATTCTGTCATTGATTGTTTGTGCCTACATGGCATGGAACATCGGAGCGAACGATGTTGCGAACGCTATGGGGACATCTGTCGGCTCCAGGGCCCTGACCCTGAAGCAGGCGGTGATCATTGCCGCAGTCTTCGAGTTCTGCGGGGCCTTCTTCGCAGGGGATGCGGTGACTGACACGGTTCGGAAGGGAATCCTCGTTGTGGACTTCGAGACCGTCACCGAAGACTTCGCCAACGACCTGATGTACGGTTTCATCGCAGCCATGATGGCAGCTGCGATATGGCTGACCACGGCTACCAGACTGGGCCTACCAGTCTCCACCACCCACAGCATTATCGGCGGGATAATCGGTGTTGGGCTGGTCCTAGAGGTCCAGCACGATACTGAACTGATCAACTGGGAGAAGACACAGGAAGTAGTGATGTCATGGGTAGCCAGCCCTCTCATGGGGGGGCTCCTGGCATTCGGCACATTCTGGATAGTCCGTGAGACCATCCTCGAATCGAGCAACCCGGAGGAGAGGTCTAGGTGGCTCGCCCCGATCATGGCGATCCCCACATTCTTCGTCCTCGGTATCGCCCTCCAGTTCAAGGCTCTGAAGGGTTTCTTCGCAAGGGCGGAGACCAATGGCTGGATAGACGACAAGTACGACTGGCTCCCCGTCAAGGAGAACGGCTCTTGGGATCCCTTTGTCGAGAACGCCTGGTTCCCCATCAACAGCATAATCCTCGCATTCATCATCGCAGTGATAGCAGCAGGAGTTCTCGCGTACGTACTCAGGAACTACGAGTTCAAGGGAGAGGAAGATGGCTTCCACGGCGTCGAGCGAATCTTCGTGTGGCTCCAGGTAATCACTGCGGCATACGTCGCATTCGCGCACGGTGCCAACGACCGGTCCAATGCCATAGGGCCCATGGCTGCAGTCTACCAGGTGCTGTCCAGTGGGGGGGAGTTGGCTGCTAGCGCACCAGTCCCAGTTTGGCTGGTCCTACTCGGTAGCGCTGGAATCGCTATCGGTGTAATGACCTGGGGCTGGAGAGTAATGGACACAATCGGCCACAAGATCACCGACATCACGCCCACTAGGGGTTTCGCCGCAGAGTTCGGCGCTGCCACTACCATCCTGATTTTCTCGATGCCCTTCCTGGCTGTTCCCGTTTCGACAACTCACACCCTAGTTGGAGCGGTTGTGGGAGTCGGTCTCGCAGGTGGTGCCAAGGCCGTGGACTTCAGGGTGTTCGGCAAGATCGTTTCCTCATGGGTTGCCAGCCTTCCTGCAGCCGGTTTCGGATCGATAGCGATCTACGTGGCCTCTGGATCTGACCCAATCAAGCTACTAGTAATCATCCCGATAGCCTTCGCAATCGTCGCGTACGTGATCTGGGCGACCTGGGATGACGAGATCTACGTCGAGGACGCCCTGTCCGATGCCGGTAGCGCGGACAACATGGGAGCACCGACTCACTTCGAGCTTTTCCACACTCACGCTCTGGCTGTAGAGGAGACCGTCGGCCACATGCTCAGTGCGGTCAATGCCGCCGCGGATGGGGAAGACCCGGAAAGCCACATCAAATCGACAGTCGAAGCCGAGCTCAAGGCTGACCAAGTGAAGAACGACATCAGGAAGAGGTTCGGATCGGGGAAGATGTCTATCCTGCAGGGTAAGGACGAGTTGTTTAGAATGGTGTCCAGACAAGACAGGATAGCCGACTACGCTCAGAACGTCGCGGAGCAGCTCTCCTTCAGGGAGCTGTTCGTCGATAAAGAGGCCCGTGGAATGCTCAAGGAGATGGCAGAGGCGGTTTCGAAGACCGCATCCCTCTACGAGGACGCTGTCTCGCAGTTGAAGGAAGTCGCCCTGTCGGGCTACACCAAGGCTGGAAGGAACAGGCTCGGGGAGTTGATCGACGAGGTCAATCTGCCGGAGCACGAGGCGGACTTGGTGGAGAGCAAGGCAGCCGCCTACGTGTTCAGTCACGGAGAGGACGCGCCCCTGGCTGCTGTGCACATGTACAGGGTCCTGCAGAGGATGGATGACGTGTCGAACGCATGCGAGAAGGCTGCCAACGGTCTGCTCTCGATCGTCTACAACTAGACGGTCCAACCGCACTCCTCGGCAAAGGCCGAGGGGCCCATTTCCTCGATCTCGTCGAGGGTCGGCTTTGTGGCCATCCAGGCCAACTGGGCGACTGCTATCCCCGTCACAAGATCGAACAGGTAGTGCTGCTTGGTGGTCAGGATGCTGATGCAGAGTAGGACCCACTCTATCCAAAGTACGGCGATGAAGACGTTCCATGCACTGGATCCCTCGGCCCTCCTCGATGCCCAGATTGTCATCAGGCGGGCTAGGAGGTAAGAGTGGACTATGTGCAGGCTTGGCCATGCGTTCCATGGGTTGTCCGAGAAGTGGATGAACTCGAAGAGGGCCGCCTCCCAGCCGCTCAGGGAATCCCAGTCGATCTGGTCCCGCATGTCTATCTCGGCAGGGAGGACGAGGAATATCGTGCAGCAGAAGGCGGTGACCATGATCAGAGTCTGCATCCCGACTGCCAGCTCCGCATGACCCCTCTCGTCCCGGGGGCAGAGGATGAGCGTGGCCGGATAGAACATGTACAGCAGGGTGTAAGGGAGTATCATCCAGTTCACGACCGGGAACTCCCTGTCCATCCCGATCTCGGGGTCCCACACTGTGTCGAGGTACATGCTGGCTATGTTGTTCGTGGAGAAGTACGGAACCGCCACTAGCAACAAACCCAGGACGAAGACCTCGAGCGGGAACCATTTCCCCCCGAGGCGTTCCCTTCGTGACCATGGGCCTACCCAGAACCGCCTCCAAGGACGTAGCGCTGCTGCCATGGCCCTACTCGTCAGGCAGAGCGTAAGAACCTGCCACCGTCACTAGGGTGGAGCCGATTAGGGCAGAAAGGAAGACTTCCAGATTGGCCAATCCTGAATCGTTTGTTGGAGAGAAGACGTAGCCGATGCCCGTCTTTAACGGCTCAACATCCGATGTGAGGGCCCCGTATGCAACGACGGAAAGAAGGCCGAATACAGATCCAATCAGCGCCCCTTTCGCCGAAACCTCGTCCCAAAGGGTGAGGAGTACGGGCATTACAGTGGCTGCTGCTAGCAAGTCGGCGAACAGGAATATCTCGAACACACCTAGTGCGTCGAAGGTGAAGGATGGCCCGTTCGCAAAGTTACGTGGATCGAATCCAATGGTGGGGCCCGTGGCCAGATAGATTGCTATTGGGATGAGGCCGATTGTCAGGTAACGCGCAGTCTGTAGGGTCATCGAGTCATCACTGAGATCCCTAGATATCGAAGCCACAACTGCGTTCTGCAGAGTATCGACGCTCGAGCACACCAGGGCCATTGCAAGGACAATGAATGCTGATACAAACAGAACACCGGCTCCCTCAATGAGGTAGAAGAAGGCGGCAGAAGGGTCCTCCACGGCACCCTGTCCCGCTACCACGGTCCCGAGCAAACCCATAACGAAGACCATGGGCAGGACAAGCCCTGCAGCTAACCAGGCTCCCTTGGTCAGAGCCTCATCAGACTCTGACGCCCAAGCCCTTTGCCAGTTTCCTTGGGAGAACATCTCAGCAGCGGTAATCGCCACAACCAATGCCAATCCTGACTTGAAGGAGTCCCGGCCCATGTCAGAAATGCTTCCATGTTTCCAATCCCACTCGATATCTTCGGGGTTGTATGCCTTGGCATCGGCAATCAGGCCGTTGATGTCGCCTCCGAAAAGGACCAGTATCAAAGACACAACGAGGAACATAATTGTCCATGCCTGAACGCGGTCTGTTGCGAGAGACGCAGGGAGACCCCCCTGCGAAATGTATGCTGCAGTTACAATGCCAACCATGGTCATGGGAATGAGTGGTTCCATCTCGGAGAGTGTGCCCATGGCCTTCCCTATGGCCGTGAATTCAGCGAACAAGAAGGTGAACATGTAGAGCACTGATATCAGGCCTACATAGACCTGCATCTGCCTTCCTAGTCGAATCCGGACGTAGTCGGCTAGCGTGACTCCTGAAGGCATCCTCTCACGGATCATTGGGCCGACATAGGCCAGTAGCAGGAATGGCGTGGCTGCCGAGACGGCATAACCGACTACATCCCAGAAGCCCCCGTAGTAACCCACCTCCGAAGGTGCGAAAAGAATCCAAATTCCCATTCCAGAGGCGAAAAGGCTCAGACCGATTCGCAGCCAATCCTGCGAGCCTCTGGCCGAGAGATACTCATCGGCCCCAACTTCCCTGGAAATCGACGCTTGGTATCCGATGTAACCGAAAATGCCGAGCGTAGCTAGCATCAGTATGTATGCGATGTTCGTATCCATTTCTCTCCCTCCGCTGGCATTACCCAGATCAGGTCAAGGGGTCGTCACCTCGCGGTGACCTCTCAGCACTAGGCTCCCCGGTTTTCGCCCTTACGGAGCAGGTAATCAAACTTCGGACTCACTCGTCCGCGCCCATGAACGGGTAGGTCCAATCTTGCGGGATGTCGATTGTCCTCTTCACAGAGCGAGGGCTGACCCATCGAAGCAGATTTAGAGGCCCCCCTGCCTTGTCGTTGGTACCAGAAGCTCTAGCACCTCCAAATGGTTGCTGGGCAACAACGGCGCCGGTGGGCTTATCGTTGATGTAGAAATTCCCAGCTGTGAACCTCAATGCGTCAAATGCCGTCTGGATGTCCTCTTCGTTGGAGGCGAAGATGCTGCCCGTCAGAGCATATGGCGAGGCAATGTCACACATCTCGAGAACGGCCTCGAAATCATCGTCCTCGTAGACATAGACCGTTAGTACCGGGCCGAATATCTCCTCGACCATTGTCTCGCTAGTGGGATTGCTTGTCTCGATAATGGTAGGCTCGATGAAGTACCCTACTGAGTCATCGTATCCCCCTCCGCAGACAATATTGCAGCAGTCCCGGTCTCCAGCTCTGTCGATGTAACCCGATATCTTGTCGAATGCCCTCTGATCAATTACGGCTGTCATGAAGTTNGTGAAGTCNCNGGCATCGCCCATNTTGATCTNNGATANCTCTGAAACNAGNTCGTCNCGGATTNATTCCCANACNGAGTNTAGGNANGTAGGCCCGACTGGNGGCCGAGCACTTCTGCCCNTGNTACTCNAAAGAGCCCCNAAGAAGNGCNACNAGNAGTCCNCGNGANTCGCATTCNGGNTGNGCCACNACGAAGTCCTTGCCNCCGGTCTCNCCCACTATNCNNGGGTAAGAGCGNAGNNCGGANAGNGAGTTNGCTATCTCCTTCCAGAGNCCCTGGAAAGTTGCNGTNGANCCNGTGAAGTGCAGNCCNGCGAAGTCGGGATTTGCCANNGCNGNNTCNGTNATCTCNGCTCCNGAGCCGGGNAGGAAGTTNATNACTCCNGNNGGAAGNCCNGCCTCCATCATCAACTGCATCAGTACGTAGTTTGAGTGGTACGAGTTCCTGCTTGGCTTCCAGACAGCGGTGCAACCGACGATTGCGGGGGCGCTGGGCAGGTTTGCCGCGATGCTGGTGAAGTTGAACGGGGTCACTGCCAGCACGAATCCCTCCAGGGGGCGTATCTCCGTTGAGTTGACCACCCCCTCGGGGGAAACCAAGGGCTGGAAGTCGTCGTGGAATCCTCTTGCATAGTGGCAGTTGAACCTCCAGAAGTCAATTAGCTCGCATGCTGAATCTATCTCGGCCTGGAATGCTGTCTTGGACTGGTTCAGCATCGTAGATGCGTTTACCNTCATGCGCCAGTCGCCGGCTAGTAGGTCAGCACAGCGCTCAAAGATCTCGCAGCGCCCCTCGAGACCAAGCGCGATCCACCCCTCCTGTGCTTCCACTGCCGCTTTGCATGCAGACTGCATCTCCTCCTTCCCAGCTAGGTGCACGTTGGCCAGAACGTGCCCGTGGTTGTGGGGGATTACCTGTGTCGTGGTATTCCCGGTGAATACCTCCTCCCCATTGATGATGCATGGAATTTCTACTACCTCAGACATCTGTCGATCCANCTCTTCTTGGAGTTGGGCCCTCTCTGAGCTTCCTGGGGCGAATCCTAGGATAGGTTCGTTGCTTGGGTGGCTTGCCATGCAGGGTCGGAATGGAGTGCATCTAACATTGTTGCGCAGGTCGGATCTCTACTCCCACTCCTTGGGCTCTCCCTTCTTCTCTTTCTTCCATGTCCTGTAACACGGCTTGCAGAGTGAGATCTTGCGGACTTTCCGCGAAATCCCCGAGGTGCCCCAGACGTCCGTAGCCCGATCGTATGCCATCTTGCGGCCACCTACTCCCTTGTCAGCCCAATTCTCGCATCCCTTGATATCGCACCTCAATGTCCCCTCATACTCCTCGTCCTTCCCTTCGGAACCTTTTCCTTTGGCCGATGAGGATTCGCTTCGTCTCTTCCTAGCTCGAGACTTGAAGCCCATGGCCGTGGGGGAAAGCGGGGCGATTAGAACGTTGCTTCCGAAAGGTCGACGTCAAAGGGACCTCCGGTGGAAGCAATGGAAGCCATCCTGTCGGGACCAACACCAACGCTGACCACAGGGATCCCAGTATGATCCTCAATCAGCGAGATGTAGTCCCTAATTGTCTGAGGTAGTGAGTCTATGCCCCTTCCACTCCGAGACTCTGTCGCTAGGNCAATCCACTCTTCTGATTCCAGCCAAGGGAATCCGGGGTGCTCGGTGTACACTGGCTTGCACCTTGACAGGTCTTCCGTGGATGCAGGGATGTGTTCGATTCTTCGCCCATCCAACTCATAGGCCACGCAAACCTTCAGTGAATCCAAGCCACCCAAAACATCGAGTTTTGTTAGGACGAGGCCAGAATAGCCATTGAGCCTCTGGCTTTCCTTGAGAGCGACGAGGTCCAGCCATCCCGTCCTTCTTGGCCTTCCAGTTGTAGTTCCGAACTCGTGCCCAACCTCTGACATTTGCTTACCCGGGCCTTCCCCTAGAGATAGCTCAGTTGGGAAAGGTCCGTTTCCGACCCTAGTCGTGTATGCCTTCGTGATTCCAAAGCACTGCTCGATATGCCCGGGGTGGATGCCGGCTCCGTGTGTTGCATTTGCCCTGCAGGTGATTGATGAGGTTACGAATGGATAAGTCCCCTGATCTATGTCGAGCATTGCACCCTGTGCCCCCTCTAGAAGAACGCTCTCTCCNTTCTTCAGGGCCTTGTCTAGCATTGGGCCAGTAGACTGGATTGCTCCCGAGAATCTGTCTAAAATCCAGTTAAGCTCCGATTGCAGTTGCTCTGGTTCTATCCTCTCAGAAACTCCAACGGTGTCTAGTTGCTTGTTCATCCTGTGAGAAATAGAAGCAACTTCGTCGGTATTGCCAGCAACGCGGGATACGTCAATGAACCTTAGTCCGACTCGTTCGGTCCTATCCCTGTATGCTGGGCCGATTCCCCTTCCCGTGGTCCCAACTACTTTGTCCGCTGAATCATAGAGGCGGTGAAACGGGAGTATCACTGCAGCCCTCTCGCTGATGAAGAGTCGTGATCCCTCTGGCTTCTCGCCCGTCAGTTCGGCCCACTCCCCCAATTCCCTGTCCAAGACCCATGGATCTACCACCATTCCACAACCGAGCACCAACTTGCAACTTCTGGAAGTTATCCCAGATGGCAATAGATGCATCTTGAGAGTCGTCTCACCGACGACAATTGTGTGGCCAGCGTTGTTTCCCCCCTGGAAGCGGACTGCCCAGTCCGAATGGGGCGCGAGTTGGTCTATGGCCTTGCCCTTGCCCTCGTCCCCCCATTGGGCCCCGAGCACTACGCTGGCAGGCAACGTACCCGACAACACAGGCGGCCGTGTTTGAATGCTTTGGAAGGGTCCTGTTCTTCTTGGGAAAGAGTTGGGAAGCGATTATGAAGGTCAGGCAGGTCGCGGGGCACCATGGCACAGAGGCACCCGGAGGCAGAGGCAAGGCTCTTGGTGAAGTGGATATGCATGAATTGCTCGGCGACGCACAGGGCCCACAAAGGAATAAAACCGCCTCGGTCATGTAGGAAATGCGGTTACAAGTCCCTCAGGAAAAAGGCTGCTGAGCGCAGAAAGGTATGAGCATGGCAGTCGCCTCTGCGGCCGTCGAAGGATTTGCTCTCAGCCTAGGTCTTATTCTCGCATTGGGGCCTCAGAACGTATTCGTCATGCGGCAGGGTCTGATGAGGTCGCATGTGCTCGCAGTTTGCCTTGCTTGCTCACTTTTCGATGCAGCACTCATTACCGCTGGAGTACTAGGAATGGGCAGTATCCTATCAGGTATCGAGGGAGCCGAGAGGGCGATCGCCATCGGAGCATCTGCATTCCTAGTAGGGTACGGATTGTTGAGGGTAAGATCGGCTATGAATCCCGTTGGAATGACGGCCGAGGGGGAGGGGGAGCATGGCCTAAAGCAGACTATTGCGGCGGCTGCCGCCTTGACCTTCCTGAATCCCCACGTGTACGTGGACACCCTGCTACTGATAGGTGGGACCTCGAGCAGGTATCTGGGCGACGAGAGGATAGCCTTCGGCATCGGTGCCGCAACGGCATCGTTCGTGTTCTTCTTCTCACTGGGCTATGGTGCGAGGAGCTTGTCGGAGATCCTCAACAAACCGACTGCCTGGAGGTACATAGACCTCTCAATCGCTTTCATCATGTTCGCTATCGCAGCGGCGATAATGGGACCCCACCTATGAGAGGAGTTCCCCTAGGGCATCGAAAAGTTTCCCGACTTGCTCCTTGGAGTTGTCTATGTGAGGTGAAACCCGCAGGAGACCTGCCCTGCTGGTTACTAAAATCGAGTACTCGTCTTGGAGTCTGCGTGCGATATTCTCGCTGCTAACTCCCTCGGGCATCCTGAGGCTGACAATGGCGCTCCTCTCTTCTTCTGTCAGCGGGGATACGACAGAGAGACCCAGCCTGTTTGCGCCCTCGATGACCCGGTCAGCCAGTCCCATATCGTGTTCCCAAACCTTCTGCCGGCCAATCTCGCATATCTCATCCACAGCGGCGGCGAGTCCCAGTGCGGCCCCGAAGTGTATTGTGGAGTACTCGAACCTACTGGCATCGTCTGGAAGATCCAGCCGGTCTGCTCGCAGTTGCCATAGTTCGGAATGGCTCCGGAAACCGACCAAGCCCGGGTTCAGTTTTCCCCAGATTGACGGCGAAATGTATGCAACCGCCGCCCCATAGGTCCCGCGGAGCCACTTGTAGCCTGAAGAGACCAGCGCATCGGCACCCGAACTTGGGGCATCGATTGGGAGCATTCCCATGGATTGGGTCGCGTCCACAATGAGGAGCGCCCCAACAGAATGGGCTGCGTCGGAGAACCCGCTCAGATCATACCTCTGGCCAGTGGAGTACTCGATGTGCGAGAGGGTAACGACAGAGGTCTCTTCGTCTATCATATCGAGAATGTCCTGGGGATCTGTGTACATATCCTCATCGTGTTCTGCTAGCCTGATCTCTGCTCCGCTGTACTCTGCGACCCTAGTCCACGGGTACACCGTTGATGGGAAAGCGGCCCTTGTAGAGACTATGTTGCTCCCNCCCTCAGGATTGATTGCCCAAGCAAGGGAGCACAGAATCTCGGTTGCACTTGAGCCGACGCAGACGTCCTTTACCCGACAGGATAGCAGACGTGAAGTCGCTTCGCGTAGCGGCATCATCGCATCTCTCTCGGCATCGCCCCCAAACTCAGCCGAGCCACCGCGTGCTAGGGAGTCGGCCCATTCTGATGCTATCGAATGTGCCACGGGCGATGTTGTGGCCACGTTGGCATAGGAAAGGTTAGTCCATCGATCCATGATACCCCGGAAAGGTTTCGAAATGGTTGGCGCACTTCAAGACTAGGAGCGGCTGACTTCGTTCAGCATTGTCTCCAATGCTGCCTGGACCTGCAGGCAAAGTGGACCATAATGCCCCGGAAGGTTCGGGTCATTGAATATTTCATCAAGAATCGAAGCGGTCATACCCAACCTCACATCCATATCCTTCCCCTCATTGAGTAGCCACTTTTCTACCGCATCCTTGGAAGCGGACCTGATGTTCCGTGGCACCTGCGAATCGTCTAGCTGATTCAGAACCTGAGCAATCTGCTTGATGCGCGATTGAATATCAGACAAGACGCCATCTCCGAGGCTGCCACCCAAGNCCCCTCCTTAAGCACATCCCCGATTGAGGGCGGACTAGTCTGCGCACCATGCGGCCCATGGCATGTTTGGGCGGTTTGAGAGTCCGAAGCCGGGGCCATCCTGACCAAGCGCAATGATTCCGACTTCATCCCCATCATCGATGGTTTCGTCCAACGCCCATTGCATCGCCTCTTCTAGTCCCATTCCGGAGGCGATCCTGTCGGCGACCCTGTAGCTAAGTAGCGCCCTCGTGATCGCCTCGCCAATCCCTGTGGCACCTACCCCCACACACTCCTGGACCCAGAACCCACATCCGGGAAGAGGGACGTCACCGACCCTCCCTGGAGGCCTGTCGCTGCAACCCCCAGTACTGGTTGCACATGCGATTGAGCCATGTTTGTCCCTAGTGACCACGCCAACCGTGTCGCTTACCTCATCGTGGGGTGGTCGACCCTCGACTGGTCCCTTTGGGAATCCCCTCTCATCTGCCCATTTCCTGGCCCCTAGGGCAGTAAGTCCGTTTATCCCCTCGTCCAGAAGGTCCGCAGCAACCCTGATTGGGTTTGGAGTGTCCCCCATGGCGATGACGAAGCCCATCCTGCCGTCGGATGTCTGAATGGAGGCGTCAAGAAGGACAGAGCCGTCAGTCCTGAATACAGAACCGGTTCCGGCATTGAAAACGGGGTCGTCCTCCAGAATGACGCATGACTCGACTGCTGCCTCAACGGCGCTTCCGCCCGAGGATAGTATCTCAGCGGCCCTCGAGACGGCTGCCTCTATGTTCGGTTGCCTCTCGGGGCCGGCTCCTGCACCCCCATGCGCTACTGCCGCTGGTTTTGCCAATCTATGCCCCTCCCGGTTCCGATGCTTCGGCCTCTTTGGTCCTGAGGCCGAACTGTAGTAAAAGTGCTACTAAGAAGACCACTCCTGCGATCCTGAAGCAGGTGTGGTAGGTCCAAAGCCCCTCGCCATCGACAGTGAGTGACCAGATGTAAGCTGCCAGGAAAGGACCGATGATTCGGGCGAGGGCCCCGGAACCCTCTTGGGCTCCCATGACCATCCCCAATTCGTACCCGCCGCCCTTGGTCTCGAATGTAAGTAGGGAGCTCTGTGTGGGGGAGAATAACCCATTCCCGATAGCGAGTCCTGCACAAGACCCGAATATCAGCCAGCTTGCCTCTGCAGGGGCGTATGGGATGCTGGCTACACCCAGTCCTGCCAAGGCTGTGCCGACAATCATCATCCCTCGGAGTCTGAATCGTCTCGTCAGGGGGCCAATAAGGCCACCTTGGATGATTACCCCGAGAAGGCCGATGAACGCGAAGACCCAGCCATTGTCCCTCTCACTCCAACCCAGGCCACCGCTATCAGGATCCATCGAAGTGAAGAGAATGAACGTCCCATGCATCATCGTGAATCCGAGCAAGAAAAGGAAGTTAACCACCACAAGGGAGGAAATCGTTGGAAGCTTGAGGACCGAAATGATGCTGGAGACCGTCTCGCTGAGCTGCGAAAGCGGGGACGTATCAGAGTCGGACCTTTCCTCTTGAGGTAGGCTCTCTGGCAACTTCTTGAACGCTAGTATGAACGCTATCGAAGACATCGTGCTGGAAAATAGGCATGGAAGAAGATATGGGTAGTCTCTCCAGAACTGGGTGTCGAAGAATCCACCGAATCCGGTTGCGGGATCTGATAATACCCCGCCGATGAAGGGCCCGAACATGAAACCCAGGCCGAACGCTGCACCGATCATCCCCATCCTCTTCGCCACATCCTCAGGCTCGCTGATATCACCGATGTAGGCCCTGGTTACTGCTATGTTCCCGTTTCCAGCCCCGGCTAGAAAGCGGGCAATTAGAGCCATTGCCAGGCTCCCTGAGAGTCCGAAAACGATGAAGAAAACAGAGTTGGAGAGTAAACCGAACATAAGAACCGGTCGTCTTCCGAGTCGGTCCGATAAGGAGCCCAGAATTGGGGTGAAGATGAACTGGGCCAGCGAGTATGTGGCGATCACGACACCGACCCAGAAGTCCCTAGACCCCCTATCCACTATTCCCTCCGCCGATGCAAGATCCTGTACGAAGTAGGTCAGGAAGGGTATGACCAAAGTCAAACCTAGCATGTCTACAAGGACGACTAGGAACAGTATCCCCATCGGTGAACGGCCTGTTGCGCCCATGTGCCCCAGCAACGCTGCCGGAGTGGGGATTTGAATTGTTGCCAGTTTCAGGCAGAAGGCTGCTTATCGGTTCCGGAAGAGAACGTGTCAATGACCTGTGCTAGCCTCTCTACCAAGCTCACCTTCTCCTCCTTTCCAACCAGGGCATGCTCGAGGACCTCATCTAGTGAGTCGACAGTCAGTATCTCGACCTGTTCCTCGTACTTCTCGTCGATTAGGACATCGTTGACATTTGACTTGGGAATTACTACCTTCGTAATTCCAGACTTGGCGGCTGCCTCTATCTTGGCTGAGACCCCTCCGATTGGGAGAACCTCGCCCCTCACCGTAAGAGATCCAGTCATTGCTAGGTTCTGCTCTATTGGAACCCCTTCGAATGCACTGATTATTGCGGTCGCCATTGTAATTGAAGCACTGTCCCCATCCACGTTGTGAGTTCCGGGGAATTGTACGTGTAGATCGTAGTCCTTGATGTCCTTGCCAGTTAGCTTCTTCACAACTGCACTGATGTTGGTGACGCTCTCCTTGGCCAGATCCGAAAGCCCCCCAGTTGCGATGACCTGCCCGGACCTTCCTTGAGCGGGGGTAACCATCGCCTCTACGGGAAGAACTACTCCCGAGTAGTCGGAAAGTCCCGAGTCTGCTCCTAGGACAGCAAGTCCGTTTACTCGACCCACGCGATGCCCCCTGTTCACTAGCATCGCGTACTCGGACTGCCTCTCCAGGTATCTGTCTGCCACCTGCTGCTCAAGGGGCTTGGCAATTGTCCGTGCCCTAACTACATGCTTGGAGGAAGTCAGTGGTGATTTGTCCTCTGCTGCTAGATCGCCAGCGATCCTCACTAGGCCGCCCAGTTCTCGCAGCCTCAATGAGAGCTTGCCCCTTCGTCCGCTCCTTCTCTGGGCCTCCTTCAGGATTAGCGCGATGGCGGACTTGTCGAAGTGGGGGATCGCCCTACCGGTGTCCTTGGCCATCTCATTCTTCACCTCTTGCGCGATGAATCGGATTAGCCGCCTTCTATTCCTCTCCGTATCCTTCATGTCGGTATTTACGTAGACCTCGTAGCCGTACCCCCTTATCCTGCTCCTTAGTGCTGGGTGCATGTTCTGAATACTGTCCAGGTTCCCCGCGGCCACCAGAATGAAGTCAGTGGGAACTGGCTCGGACTTGGTTAGCGCTCCCGAAGATCTCTCGGAGCGGCCGCTGATGGAGAGTTCTTTCTCTTGCATTGCTACTAGTAGCGCCTGCTGCTCCTCCATCCTCAGCATCCTAATCTCGTCGATGTAGAGTACGCCCTTGTTGGCCCTGTGGACGGCCCCGGGCTCTACCCTCTCGTGCGCGGGGGTTGCTAGATCTGCCCCGGATTGGAATGGATCGTGCCTTACGTCACCCAGAAGCGCGCCTGCAAGGGTTCCCGTCGCGTCTACGAATGGTGGCTCCTCCCCTCTTTCGTGCTTAATCAGCAGCTTGGGAATGTTGGATTCGTCTCCTGCCGTGAGCCTCGTCCTCAGGAAGAAGTAGCCGAAAACGAGCAGGAAGGACCCGAAGATGAAAGTTAGTATCTCCCCTGATGAAATGGTGGCAAGAAGTAGGGCGGCGCCCACGACCAGTGCGATGGACAAGAGTGTCCGGTTTGTCCTCTCTCTTTGTTGCCTAACATGCGCCCTCCTCTCGGCGATCAGCCTTGAGCCTCTGCCTGCTGGGACCGTCCGCACCTTTGGCTCGTTCTCGTCCTCGTGATTCCTGTACACTAGGACATCCTCTAACTGCTCCTTGGGCAGGAACTCTGTCATGGAACGGGCCAGCATTGACTTTCCAGTACCGGGCTCTCCGACCATTATCATGTGTCGGCGCTGCTCCGAAGCCTTCCTGACAACTATCGAGGCGGCCTCCTGGCCGATTACCTGATCGACGAGCTTGTCGGGAATTGGGACGTCGGTCGTTGAAGAAATCGGCAAGTCTGCCACCCACTCCTCGACTGGGGCCTGGCAAACCGGGTCTTTGTCGTCGGAAACGCCGAATGCAGAGGCATCCTCCCATGATTCCAAGGGGTCCTCGGATTCAGATTCTACGATCCTGTCATCCTTCTCGTCGTCGGTCATGGTGCCCCCCCGGGGCTTTTCCTACCAATGGCACCTTCTTGAAGGTGCGTCTGAAGAAAAAGGAGGGAAATTGCCTATTGATTCCTCTTCAGCCACTCCTCGCCGTAGTACTGCCACTGCTCCATAGTCCATCCAGAGGGGAGGCCTCCCTCGGGGAGAGGGGGGTGGCTTGGCGAAGCGGGTTCGCTCTGCTCGAAGTCGGTGGTGGGGGTCTCAGACATTGGCTCAGGTGTGCTCTGCTCGAAGTCTATGGGAGAGGGGGCGGAGTAGGGGGGTTTGCTGGCCCCTTGGCCCCTTGAACCAATGGAACCAGAGAGATACAGGCCAACAAGGGTCCCGCCCCCAATGAATACTATCAGAATCAGAATGGCCGCCAAAATCTGCAGGGTGCTGAATCCCGAGTCAGTAGAAGGGGAGCCGCTTTCCTGCAGCTGCTCATTGTCATCAACAAGTATCTCCTCCTCCGGATCTTCCTGGATCTGGCCTATTGCGGCGATCTTCAGAGTCTCAGTGGACTCCCTGTCCCAGCCATCTCCATCAACTGCCCTAACGAATAGAGTGAGGTAGTCCCCAACTGCCATCCCATTACCAGAAATTGGGGCGGCGACGAATGGGCCTAATCCATTGCTGGACCCAGCGGTGTGGCAGATGCCCACAATGCTGTTGCAGATTGTCCAAGTAGTCTTGATTTCGCTAAGTTCCAGGCCCCCTACATTTACGATGGTGACTGTTGCATCCTCCCCGAATAACGGTCCGTCTAACTGGACCTCCAAATCTCCGGGCACGGATTCGGTGCTCCATTCGAGCGGCTTGGAGTCGAGGATAGTCACTGTGAACTGGGAGACGCTCCAGTCACCGTGACTGTCGATCAGAGTCAGTGAGACGTCGTGGGTTCCGGGCTCGTCCCATTGCATTGTCAGTTGTCCGTTTACGTAGTCGTACTGCACCGCACCGGGCACTTCGGTCACTACATCCATCCAGATTTCTTCGTTCGGATCGTCTATGTCTGACATCAGAGGGATGGTGTCGATGGAATGAATTTCGTTTGACTTCAGGGTGACTTCGCCCAGTTCCGAGAGATCGATAGTTGGTGCGTCGTTGACGTTTATCACGAAGAAGACTACCGAGGTGTCTGATGACTTCGCACCGTCATCTGCCCGCACTATGACTTCAGCGACCCCATGGGAGTCATCATCGGTCGTCATTGCAATGATGCTTTGGCCCTCGACGTTAACGGTAATCAGCTCTGGGTTGCTGTTTGACACTATGGAGAGGGAGAGCCCGGAAGGTGGCAGGGGATTTCCATCATCGTCAGAGTCTGACAGGTATCCCGTGAGGCTGGCACTGGCGGAACCACCCTCAAAGACTGGTTGAGTAGGAACTGGTGACCACCTGGGGGCGCCATTCTCAATCACATTGAACAAAATCATCCCGTTGTTGACGTCCTCCCCGTCGTCTATTGAGATGAAAATTCCCTGGGGTATGGGATTGCCTTGCGGGTCGTTCTCTATTGTGTCGAACTCCACGGATATCGATGCTGTGGCAGCATCCCAGCCCTTGAACTCGGGGTCATTGCTGTCAATGATGAGCATGGACAGTGGAGTCTCGGCATCCCTAACCAGGCCAGATAGCGAGACCGACTCGAGAGTGTCTACCTTGACGGTAGGAGTCCCGGCGAAGCCTTGGTCATCTGCAGAGAGGACGCGGGGGAGCGCGTTTGTTAGCTCGAAGGCATCGGGGATCTCTAGCCAGTCGCTTTCCTGCCCGGATGCGTCCGTCCACATGACGCGGATGCCATAATTCCCTGATTCGGCTGTTGGTGGGGTCTGGATGGTGTGTACGTAGACTGCGTTTGCCCCTGACCCGACTAGTTCCGAATTGGATATCCAAGCATGGTCCCAATCTAGTGGGAACGATGACTTGGAATACTGCATCGTAGGGGTCATAGTAGTGATATCATCGACCAAATCATTGGCTAGAACGGTTGACTCGAACCGGACGGCATCTCCCCTCTCGAATGACGTGGCTCCAATGGCAGCCGGTTGGGAAGGGGTCGGCGGGAGGTCGTGATAAGCGACCGAGTCGTCCATATTGTTGGTCGAGTTCCTATCGCTACCCATATCGATCAACTTGGCCCTGAACGTCGTCACTCCATTGGGGACCACCTCCAAACCCGATGTGGCGAACTGCAAATCCAAAGTCTGCGTTCCCGATACCACGAGGTTGCCAATTGGCTCACCGCCAATGTATAACTCATCAGAGCCGCTAATCACGTAAACACCGATATCTCCCCCCTCTGTGTACTGCTCTACACCGTGGTTTTCTACCTCCACGCTAAGTGCCAGCGTATCGCCGGGGACGAATCCAGGGTTCTGGTTCGAGTTGGAAACTTCAAACCCGACAATTCCCACATCGATCAGTGGGCCCATTTCCGGGTCTAACGCTGCATAGAACGAGTTGTAGCTGGTGTGAGGACCGTCCATTAGTGCGAAAACAGGCCAGAAGTTCTCCCACTGGGTGTATCCACCTCCTGCCCTCACAGAGCTTAGAGGAGCCGTCCAGGAGTGC
The DNA here is from genome assembly GCA_002725315.1 of Methanobacteriota archaeon. Taxonomy (GTDB): domain Archaea; phylum Thermoplasmatota; class Poseidoniia; order Poseidoniales; family Thalassarchaeaceae; genus UBA36. The sequence goes on from PBOL01000007.1 coordinate 17,496, forward strand.
TCGAATGTAACATCCTTGAATAGAGTGGTCTGCTCAAATCCTGTACCTGCTCCATTGAGAAGCCAACTCCTCCAGTTGTGGTGTGGCCTGACTCCATTATCGTAGGCGTCTGCTCCAACTTTCTCGGTAACGGCCCCATAGATGTACACGTCTACCGTGGATTGTGATCCAGAGTATGTCACCTCGAGTTCTATGGTGACCTCCTCAGAAGTTGAGTTCAGGGACATGGACATCTCCATGTTGAAGTCTGAGGAGTCGCTGCTCATGCAGCCCCCGCTGGAGAAGTCCGCGTCGTAGTAATTGGAACCGGATGCACCGACCTTGTAGCAGGAGCCAGACTGCTGGTCGGCGAAAGAGAATGTGGGGTAGCCGGAAGATGCGGACATGATGTGATTCATCCTGGCTATTGGTGAGTCATTTGGCCAGCCGCCGCTACTTGACTCGAAGAAGGAGACAAAGGTGAACTCCTCTGGGTTTGATGCCTTCAGGTTGGCCAGAGAGGGAGATGCGCTGTCCATGCAAGGTGGGCACCAATGGGCTCCCACATACTCCCCGAAAACGGTGTGCCCGGGGCTGGAGGCGAACATCGGGGCGATTTCCTGCTCGAGCTCTTCCCGATGACTAGGGGACTCCTCGGGGAAGTCGAATACAGAGGAAAGTGGTGTCGCAAATAGCGCCAAGCAGACCCAGAAAGCCGGGTTTACTAGCAGTCTGACGACTGTCCTCATCGATAATTGAGAAGGTCGGCTCCGTATAATCATGCTGTTCGCCCTATAGGGCGAAATCATCCTTTATCCCTCAGTGACTTGAAACGTACCTGTTTTCCCCAAGCGTCATGGGGGGCGGAAATTCTGGTTCGTGGGTCGCCCTCAGGGAGGACGACGGGAGGGCATACCTTCTACTCAGGGAGCCTGGAGAGGTCAAAATCAAGGGTCTTGGGAGGTTCGATGCGAAGGCCCTTCTGGAAGGTTACTCTGTGGGAGACAGGATTACCGTGGGGCAGAAGTCCCTGACAATAGTTGACCCGGCTCTTCCGGAAGCTCGAAGGAACATGTCCAGGAGGGCTCAGGTAATCGGAGCCAAGGATGCTGGGTTCCTGATATCTTGGATGGGGATAGGTGTCGGTTGCAGGGTAATCGAGGGAGGGCACGGCTCGGCTGGCCTGGCAATGCATCTGGCGAACGTCCTTGGGTCATCCGGAGTTCTGATCTCAGTAGAGTCCAGGCCCGAGCATGCAGAGGTGGGCAGAGACAACATGGAGAGGCTGAGCCAGGTCTTGCCGGAATTCCCCGAATGGCATCTGATCGAAGGGGACATGGGCGAAGTTGGAGACTCTGTGAGGAAAATTTGCGGTAGTCTGGACGCTGCCATCATCGATGTCGCGGAGCCATGGTGCATCGTCCCTAGCATCGAGCCTCTACTCAGGGCAGGAGGTAGGTTGGCTTGCTACTGCCCCACAACAATCCAGCTGGAAAAATCATGGGAAGTCTGCAAGGAGCATGGCCTAGTTATTGAGTGGGCGGGAGAGGTTATCGAGAGAAAGTGGGTTAAGGCTAGCAAGGGAGGCGTGAGGCCTGGCAATCAGCCAATGGGCCACACTGCATTCCTACTGATTTCCGCCAAGGTTGCTCCGACCGAGGAAGAGTGAGTTACTCAAACCATTCAAAACCACTCGCCGATACGTGAAGCCATGAGGGACAGCAATAGCTGGCATCCCACTGCCTACCGGACACACACCATAGGGCAGGTCACTTCCAACGGAGAAGAGCTTGAAGGATCGGAAGTGACCGTGGCAGGCTACGCTGAGACCGTAAGGGGCAGGGGGGCCATATGCTTCCTCATGCTTAGGGACGGGACAGGTCAAATCCAAGCATTCCTGAAGAAGGACAACATGGATGGCGAACTTTTCGAATCCATTCAGTCTGCTACTAGAGAGTCTACCATACAAGTCACAGGCAAGGTAGCCAAGAAGCGTCCCCCCAAGGTTGCCGAGGGTGAGCCGCTGCCACCTCCTGAGTACGAGGTTAACGTAGAGTCTGGTGAGATTCTAGCAATGGCTGCTGCACCACTTCCGGTCGGTGTTACTGACGAGGTGAATGTGGGTCTGGACGTTAGGCTCGACAACAGGCACCTAGACGTCCGACGCGCGCACGTGAACGCCATGTTTCAACTTAGAAGCAAGGTACTGCAGTACGGTAGGGAGCACCTAATCTCAGAGGGTTTCCAGGAGATCAACTCGCCGAAGATAATCGCAGCCGCGGCTGAAGGCGGTACAAACCTGTTCCCAATGAAGTACTTCGAGACGGATGCATACCTTTCTCAGAGCCCACAACTGTACAAGCAACTGGCCGTTCTTGGGGGTCTCGAAAGGGTCTTCGAAATAGGGCCCGCATTCCGAGCAGAGAAGCACGACACGTACCGGCATCTGAACGAATTCGTCTCCTTCGACATAGAGGGTGCGTGGATGGATGACGAGGACGTGATGGGGGTGCAGGAGAGGATGATTCACCACATCTGGAACAGCGTTGCCTCGAACGACCAGGGATTGATTGACGTTGTGAACGAGTACCGTGCCAGCCAAGGGATGGAGCCCGTGACCGTGGATGTTCCTAGCCTACCATTTCCCCGCATCCCATACTGCGACGCGATAGAGATAGTGAAGCAGGGAGGGGGCGAAATCGAGTGGGGCGATGACATAGAGAGCCATCACTGCGACATCATTGCTGAAAAGCACCCTGGATTCCACTTCATCCCAAGGTGGCCAATGTCAATGAAGCCATTCTACATACACCACAAGGAGGATGAGAGGGGCTCCTCCGGCGGCCAGCTTAGCAGGGGTTTCGACCTCAATTACGGAAGGGACGAGATGACCAGTGGGGGGGCCAGGGAACATAGGGTGGAGATCCTAGAGGGCAACCTTAGGGACATGGGGCTAGATCCAGAGGACTTCACGTTCTACACGGATGGTTTCCGGTACGGTGCTCCTCCCCATGCTGGTTGGGGCCTGGGAGTGGCCCGTCTATTGATGGTCCTCACCGGTGCGGGAAACGTCAGAGAAGTTGTGCTCTTCCCCCGAGATCGAAGCAGGGTCACTCCTTGATTTGGTTAGCTCAGATATCTGACCCCTGTGAGCCCCTCGCTTACTTCCCATAGCCTTCTGGCGGTTTCCTCGTCCAATGCCTTGGGATTGATTCTCGCTCGCCCTGTCCTACCCCTCATTTCGATGAATCCGGTCGGTCCCCAGTAAGGGTGTTCCAGCGCATCGGACTCAGTTGCGGCATAGAGGGTAGCCTCGGCACCTCTCCTTGCCGGCATCGCCAAGAACAAGTTGAGAAAGCGCCAGAACAAGGAGTGCCTCTGCAAATCGGTGGCTGAGTAACCCGGATGGCTAGCTATTGCTGAAACGCCAGAGCCGACAGCTTCCAGCCTCCTTGAAAGCTCAAGGGAGAATGTCAGGTTGGCAATCTTGCTCTGCGAGTAGAAAGCCCACTTGTTGTACCTCTTTCTTTCCCCGTGAAGATCATCGAAGTCAATGATTCCGGGATTGTGGGCTATGCTAGAAACCGTAACGATCCTGCTTCCCTGAGTTTCCTCGAGAATGGGCAGCAGGCGACCTGTGAGGGCGAAGTGCCCGAGGTGATTCGTCCCGAACTGAAGTTCGAAGCCGTCCTTTGTTCTGGACTTGGGCGGTATCATCACTCCGGCGTTATTTATCAGGATGTCGAGCCTGCTGTTTTCCTCGGAGAATCTCTGAGAAAAATCCTGGATGCTGGACAGGTCCGCAAGGTCCAATTCCGATATTCGGAGTAATGATCCGGGGAAATCTTCGAGAATCCTCCTCCTAGCGTCCTCAGCCTTCTCTATACTCCTGCAAGCCAAGAGCACCTCCGCACCCTTGGATGCCAATGCTCTGGCCATGTGGAATCCGATACCGGTGTTTGAGCCGGTAACAACTGCGATCTTGTTTTCCTGGTTTCCAATCATTCCTTCGTCCCAAGCCATTCGGACCATCCCCTAGCAGATTTTGGCAAGGCCGTCCGCTGATTATGATTGTCCAAGTACGGGTTTCAGGTATGTTAGGCTCCAAGCAGAGCATCCGCTAGGAGGTTATTCGGAATAATCCGATCCACTGACTTCAGAAGTCGTTTGCGCGGACGGTCTTGCGGCCGTTCGCCTGTGCCCTGGCAACTGCGCCAGAAACTGCGGAGTCTGCGACGGCGTTCATTGCGCCCATTGCGTCCCCACCAGTGTTGCAGCCGGCTGCCTTGAAGGCCTCCTTGACCCTGCTGGCAACGACCATGCCCGAACTCGAGCTTCCGCCACCGATGTCGTGTGCACGGATGGTCTTGCGGCCATTAGAGCCACAGCGTGCGACCGCAGCCGCTACTGCAGACGCCACGGCTGCGTTGAGAGCCTCTCCAGCGTCTCCTGCCGTATTGCATCCACCTGCCTTTATTGCTTCCTTCATCTTACTGTTGTATATCATTGACATAGCGAGCCGTGCGAACAAAAACCCCATTTTGAACGTTGGGGCGGAATAATCACTAGATTGGGGGCATATTGCCAAATTCTTTTCAGAAATATCGCAATTGATTCAGAAATCCTTGTGACCGAAAATAACGGGTATGGATGGCCCCTCCGACGGATGGAAACATGGCCAAGCCGAAGTTCGCATATCTCCTTCTCAAGGAGCATCCGTACGGTAGGGAGATGCTCAGTCAGATCCTATCTGAGGGCTTCATCCCCGAGATAATCATCGAAGAGGACTCGGAAGTTGGGGACGAAGAGCGTGAGAAGTTCCTAAAGAGGATAGATGGTAATCCGATAGCCGCATCCATAGAGGAGCAATCCGCCAATTTCGGAATTCCGGTAATCACAGTCCCGGTTCATAACTCCTCAGAGGTGATGCCGCACATAGAGGGGTTGGAACTGGACCTAGTGGTGTTCGGAGGGACGAGGATAATCCGTGGAGAGATACTTGACTACCCTCGTGACGGCGTCATCAACTCCCATCCGGGATTACTCCCGGAATGCCGCGGCTCAGCCTCCCCAGCATGGTCGGTGTACCATGACATTCCAGTCGGTTCATCGACCCACTTCTGTGACAACGGGATTGACACTGGAGAACTCCTCATGAGGAGGGAGGTGCCTGTGAAGAGGGGCATGACATACGAAGACCTCTGCTACGAGACTCTGGTTCTGGCTGGAGTTCTGATGAAGGAGGCATTAATGGCCTACGAGGCCGGGAGGTGGGGCGAGATGAGGAGGGCACAGGGTGAAAGCGAGCATCCAACGTTCAGAAACGCCCCTGAAGAAGTGCTGGAAGTGGTGCGCCAGAAACTAAGGGACCAGACTTATGCGCACTATGTGGACTAGGTGAGAAAATGGGTTCGTATCTACTCGGGGACGGCTTTCCATTCGCGGAAGGAATTCTGGAAGGGAAGACCGCGCTAGTCTGCGGTGCTTCCAAAGGAATCGGGAGGGCCTGTGCCTTGATGCTTGCACGATCCGGAGCCAAAGTTGTAGCATGTGCACGCAGCACCGGAGCGCTCGACACACTGGTGGAAGAGATGCACGGAGAAGGCCACTCTTCTATCGTCCTCGACCTGGAGGACACGGGGGCAGTGAGGGAGGCAGTGGCAGAAATCGGACAGGTGCACATCCTGATTAACAATGCAGGAGGGCCCCCGGGAGGGCCGCTTCTGGACGACGAAGTCGAGGACTTCGAAGGACCGTTCCGGAGGCACCTATTCGCCGCTCACACGATCACCCAAGCATTGGTCCCGGCAATGGAGTCGGCAGGTAGCGGGAGGATAGTAAACATCATCTCAACCTCAGTTAGGGAGCCCATAGACAACATCGGACTATCGAACACCCTGAGAGGGGCCATGGCATCGTGGTCCAAGTCACTATCCAGAGAGTTACCATCCAACATAACGATCAACAACATCCTACCAGGCTTCACCGAGACGGACAGGCTGAAGTCACTATCAGAGTCGATTTCGGGGGCAACGGGCAAGTCAGCCAGCGATGTCCGCGACGATTGGATGGGTAGTGTGCCTATCCAGAGGCTGATAGATCCATTGGAGACAGCCGTAGCTGTAACATGGCTGTGCCTTCCCAGCAGCGGAGCAATTCGAGGAGTCAGCCTGGCAGTCGATGGCGGTAGGATGCGCTCGATCTGAGGGGTTGGATGGAGTTCGACATCTTCTTCTCAATCTCACAGACGCCCGACACATCTGGAAGAACCCCTTCCGAGAGGGAGATGATGTCCAACTTCTTCGAGCAAGTCGAGCTAGCTGACGAATTGGGGTTCGGGATTGGCTGGGTAGCCCAGGCCCACCTATCAACAGAGGTGCAAAAGCGCAACACGAGCCCCGTAGTCCCTCACTACCCCGGAGAGGTGGGCCTCTGCACGGACTTCTTCCAAGTCGCCCGTGAGATGTTCTACAGGACGAGTGAGATGGAGGTGGGAAGCGCGGTCATGTCCATCCTAGCATCCGGCGGCCCGATCGCTCAGGCTGAGAGAGTGGGCTCATTCATCGCCCTGCACGGCCTGGATCCAAATGAGTCGCGGAAGCTGAACATAGGTTTCTCCGCAGGGCGCTTCGAATTCATGGCCAGGCCGTATGGAATAGTTCCCCGCGATCAGATAGAGGAAGCAGCCTGGCCCGCGCTGAGGGGCCAGATTTTCGCGGAGGCGACAGAGATTTTCCTACGGCTGCTGAACGGTGAAGCTCTGTCAAGCCGCGATATCGGTGCCACCGTGCTAACCAGAGGCAATTTCCGCTCAGATGAGGACTGGGGCAAGGTGCAGAAAGCTGCGGTCGATCTGAGAGGCCTCGAAGCAGTCCCAGATAGCATCGAAATATCCAGGAGGTACGATTTCGAGGAAATCAAGACTATTCCGCAGGACTGGGACAGGGGCCTTCTGAACCTGGTACTTGGCAGCCACGACCCGGATCTGCAGGTCGCTGCGAACCGCCACAGACCCGTACAAGTCTTCAACCTCAGCATCACCCCTCCCCACATTATCGAGGAGACGCACCAGAGGATGTCCGAGAACTACCACAAAGACGGGGGGGCCTGGGAGAGGCGCATGATGCCTAGGACAGTGATGGTGTTCATCAATGATGAAAACGGCCTGACCCCCGAGGAGCAGGACGAGGCGGCTATGGAAGAGGCCAAAGGGGCCCTTTCCACTTACTGGAACGCCCTCGAAGGAACGATAGACCCGAACAAGATTGCCAAGGCGGCTGACAATGCAGTGATCGGTAACGCGGAAAGCGTCAGCGAGCAGATCGTAGAGAGGTACCACCCCGGCGACCGCCTGATGTGCTGGTTCGACTTCTTCAATCACGACAGCGAGAGGGTAAAGAGGAACATGGCTGCGTTCATGACCAAGGTGGCCCCTAGAGTAAACGGAGGAGATTAGTTGGGGAAGAGTTCGGGTCGTCCGTCTAGCGTTGCACCGGGAAGGCCGGGCTCGTCAAAATACCCCACAAACCCCTTGGGCGAGAAGTTCGAGGGGATAGCCACAGGAAGAGACGTGGAGTGGGAGCCCCTAGTTGACTTCAGGAGGCTGGACGTCTCAGAGAACACAATCCACGGGGCAATATCTTGGGCCCATGGGACTGAGATTGTCCACTCCTTCGGGGGCAACGTACTGGTGTATGGAAGATCGATGATGAAGCCCCTGATGATGAAGACCTTCGTCGACGAGCTAGAGAGGGAGCTGACCTGGGAGCAGAGGGCCATAGCGTGCTCGTCGCACAACGGAGACACCGAGCACGTTGCTGCTGCTCAGTCTATCCTGACCGAGTCCGAGTGGGGCCTAATGCAATGCCCGCTGGACGTACCACTGATCCAATTCGGCAGGCAGGTGAGAAGGCCGAGACGCTGGTTCCACACATGTTCTGGGGAGCATGCCGCCATTCTCAAGGCACTCAGGATGAAGGGGATCAACAGAGCCGGCTATACCCTTCCTAGTTCGCCTTGGTTCCAAATGTTCCTAGACGTACTAAGGAGGACAATGGACAGGCCGGACTGGGAGCCAACCAGGGTGGCGAAGGACGGGTGCGGGCTCCCCACCGTCTCGAACACCGTAGACGAGTTGGCGGTAATGTTCGCCGGGCTCTGCAGGGAGAGGGACGATGACTGGATTTGGGAGGCCATGAACAGGCATCCAGACCTAATCGGTGGCTTCAACCGGCTAGATTCGACCTGTCTGAAGGCAGGAGGGGGCAACCTGATCGCCAAGGAGGGGGCAGATGGCCTGCTTGGCCTCTCAGTGGTCCATCCGGATTGGCCGGATGGCCTGGGAATCGTGATCAAGATTGCCCATGGCTGGAACTCTCAGGCCACTTGGTACGTCGCCAGAGCGGTCCTGGGAGTTCTTGGGATAACCCTCAGGAACCCATACCCCCTTCACCGGCAGAAGGCATTCATCGTTCCACGCGTGGTCCCCGAGAAGTACCTGGGTGAACTGGAGCAGGTCGTTACATGGGACGAGTGGGATCCCAACAGAGACAGCTTCTCTCTGGACTGGAAGGAGTACTCAGCAGCGATGACCAGGTCCGATCCTTTTGCCAACGAGGGTTCGTAGATGGGTTCGGAANGGAGNATCGACCTTCGGAACTTCATCGNCGGCGAGTTCACCGAGAACGAGGGCGGGGCTTGGATGGACGTAGTGGAGCCCGCAACTGGCATGGCCTACGCCAGAACACCATTGTCCGGAGATGCGGACGTTGACAGAGCNGTAGAAGCCGCNAGATCGGCCCAGCCGGGCTGGGGGTCCTTGTCCCACAAAGAAAGGGCNGACTGGCTAGACAGGATCGCAGANGCCTTGNAGGCCAGGCACGAGGAAGTCGCGNCTTTGGAGAGCAGGGACACTGGCAAGCCGATTTCTCTGGCCAGAGCTGTTGATGCCAATCGCTCAGTGGCCAACTTCAGATTCTTCGCGGGCCTAGTCAGGGAGCATGAGNTGGAGTCCTTCGAGATGGATGACGCNACCAACTACGTCGTGAGCAAGCCCGTGGGAGTCGGTGCACTAATCACGCCCTGGAACCTACCACTGTACCTCCTCTCTTGGAAGGTGGCACCGGCGATTGGGATGGGCAACACAGTCGTATGCAAACCCAGCGAGCTAACCCCCATGACCGCAGACCTGCTGATGCAGGTAGTCCGCGATGCCGGACTACCGCCAGGCGTGGTCAACCTTGTCCACGGGGATGGAGCGGGAGCGGGGTCCCGCCTGGTGAGTCACCCCGAAGTGGACCTGGTCTCATTCACAGGAGGAACAGCCACTGGCAAGGCGGTCGCGGCCTCGGCGGCTCCGGCGTTCAAGAAGCTCAGCCTTGAGCTCGGAGGAAAGAACGCGAGCGTCGTCTTCGCGGATTGCGATCTCGAGAAGACCGTGCCGGGCGTAGTCCGGGCGGGCTTCATGAACCAGGGACAGGTCTGCCTGTGCGGCTCCAGGGTCCTTGTCGAGGACTCGATATACGACGAGTTCAGGAGAATGTTCGTAGAGGCAGTGGAGTCGATGCGCGTCGGCGACCCCTCGGACGAGCAGACCGATCTAGGCGCACTAATCTCNGAGGATCACCTGGAGAAGGTCAGGGGCTACGTGCGTCTGGCAAAGGAGGAGGGTGGGACGGTCCTGACGGGCGGGGAGCCATGCCCCCCATCCGGGTTCGAGAAGGGCTTCTGGATTTCGCCAACCGTTATTGAGGGACTAGAGATAGACTCCCGGTGCGCTACGGAGGAGATTTTCGGGCCCGTCGTCACCCTCCACAGGTTCGAGTCCGAGGAAGATGTAGCAGAGATGGCGAACAACACGCGCTATGGCCTCGCCGGGAGCGTCTGGACAAGCGACCTGGAGAAGGGAAGGAGGGTCTCGGAGTCAATTGAAACTGGGATGGTCTGGGTAAACACCTGGCTCCACAGGGACCTCAGGGTCCCCTTCGGCGGAGTGAAGGACAGCGGGGTCGGNAGNGAGGGNGGNAGNTGGAGCCTGGGATTCTTCTCGGAGCCGATGAACGTCTGTGTCAAGCACGATTGATGCAGGAAGAGTGAANGNCCCCTCGNNCGCGAACGGTGCCGATGCCACCTGCCGGGATAGCCGGNCTCGGTTCCCACGTGCCCAAGAGGGTGATGACGAACGAGGACTGGGCCGGCCTGGTGGAGACCAGCGACGAGTGGATCACCACCAAGACGGGCATCAAGGAGAGGAGGATAGCCGACGAGGGCACGTGCACCAGCGACCTCGCGGTGGTCGCTTGCCAGAGGGCCCTGGACGATGCGGGCGTGTCGCCGGACGAGGTGGACATGCTGATCCTCGCCACTAGTAGCCCGGACGTGCCACTTTCCTCCACCGCAGGCATCACGCAGCACAAGCTGGGATGCGGTTCCGCGGCAGCATTCGACATCAACGCCGTCTGCGCGGGATGGGTCCACGCACTGGATGTCGGNTCGCGCTTCGTGGGGACCGCTGGCTACGACAACGTACTGGTGGTGGGCGCGGAGGTCTACAGCAGGATACTGAACTGGGAGGACCGGTCTACCTGCGTGCTGTTCGGCGACGGGGCTGGTGCCGCTCTCCTNCAGGACGTAGGCCATGGCAGGGGTTTGCTGGGCAGCTGGATGCTCTCGGACGGCGGCGGCTCGGGCGTCATCGAGATCCCGGCAGGTGGGGTCAGGACGCCGATTCCGTCAGATGGATTCGAAGATGGAGACCAGTACTTNCAGATGGACGGCAGGGCCGTATGGGACTTCGCCATCGAGGCATTCCCTCAAGCGGTCAGGGGAGTCCTGGAGAGGGTCGGCAAGGACCTCTCCGAAGTCGATCTGATAATCCCCCACCAAGCGAACCTGAGGATTGTCGAGGCTGGCATGGAGAACCTCGGGCTCCCCATGGAGAAGACCTTCACGAACCTCGAGAAGTACGGCAACACCGCCGGCGCGAGCGTGCCGATAGCACTGAGGGAGGCCGTTGACGAGGGGCTCGTGAGTAGCGGGGACCTGGTCGTCACTGCAGCATTCGGCGGTGGACTGGCATGGGGAGCGAACGCCATCGTATGGTGATCCCGGTCCGAAAAGAACGAAATCAGATAGCCCGGATGGGACGGCATGCAGGACCCGCAGGACCTATCCGGAGGGGAGTTGGGGTCGATAATCTACCCCTCGGCCAGCCCCTTCGAGATCCACCACATCCTGTGCAAGCTCGGGGATGCGGTAGAGCACCCAGTTTTCGGATCCCTTCTGGTCCCGGAGAGCCCCCCGGAAGGCAGGATGCCATGCGTTGTGGCTGCACACGGCAGCCTCAACTGGCGAGGGCACCACCACGAGCACATAGTCAGATGGCTTGAGCAGGGCATCTGCGTTTTCCGGGTCCACTCCTTCGACTCCAGGTCCGTCTACTCAGTAGTGGAGGACCAGATGCAGGTCACCCACGCCATGATGCTCGCGGACTGCTACCAGGCGCTCAGGATGCTCGCTACCCATCCCTTAATCGATCCCAGCAAGATAGGGATAGCCGGATGGAGCCTCGGGGGGACTGTGGCCCTGTACGCCGCATGGGAGCCCGTGGCCGAATCACTGGCTCCCTCCGGGGAGAGGTTCGCCGCCCACCTGTCGTTCTACCCGGCCGCCCACATGCGGACCGAGGAGCAGAGGTGGTCCAGCAGCCCCATCCTCGCACTCCACGGA
>PBOL01000037.1 GCA_002725315.1 Methanobacteriota archaeon
ACCAGATTGCCAGCATCGTCCTTCGACCACTTGGTCAGTGAACCGTACGTCCTCTCGTGAGAGGCATAACTGTGAGCCCCGGACTCGATTGCCCTCCAATCCTGGCCGCAGGCTATTGCTACTGCGGAAATGGCATTCATAATGCCCTTGTTATGCGTAGTCGCTCTGAAAGGGTCCGCCTCAGCGAAGTGGTATGCCTGGATCACTCCCTCGATCACTTCCCCACCCTGCTGGGAATCATCGCCCCTGTCCGACATCTCCTCGGGGGTGAAAACCGCACTAACCCTAGCAAGCCTGTGGACTGCCAGATTGCTGATTATCCTCAGGATCACCGTCCCACCGGTTATTGCCTCTACCTTCGGTGCAATTGTCTCAGCCATGGTATTGACCGCATTTGCCCCCATAGCATCCCTGCAGTCGACCAGAATGTGGACAATGAGCATTGGTCCAGAACCAGTCTCGATCACCCTAGCTGTGATGTCTCTGCACCCTCCTCCGAACTTAACCAAGATGGGGTCTACCTCATTGCAGCTCGAAATCAGCTCATCCTTTGACGCAATAATCGACTCCATGGCCCCATTGGGATCTTCGCAGCCCACGACTTGGATCTGGCCAATCATCACCGGGTCATCGTTATTCGAAGTGAATCCTCCATTTTCCAGGCACCTCTTGGCCATATTGCTCGCAGCAGCGACCACACTGGGCTCCTCGAGGACGAACGGAATAGCATAGTGCGAGCCATCGATAACGAAGTTCGTAGCCACTCCTATTGGCAGGGAGTACGTCCCCACCACGTTCTCGATCATCCTGTCCGCGGAGTCTTCTTCCAACTCCCCAGCGTTGGCCCACGCCTCTAGCTGTTCTTCAGATAGGCCCGCAATACCTGCGAGAAGCTCCCTCCTTTCGGCTACTGACAGTTTGTAGAATCCCTTGATGCGACTGTTCTCTATTGGCATACCACTCAACCACAGACCCGTGGAAAGTGGCTTCTAACCTTTTTCAAACCAACCCCAAAGCGAGAAAAATGCGTTAATATTGCTGTTAACGCTTCGTTAACGCATTATTGAAGCGTTAATTATGCGTTAACGGCCCAGAATGAAAACCGAATAACTAGGCAGAACATTTCTCTTAACGGGGCTCGGAGATTTCCTCGGACCCGTAAATCACCCTTCCTGGAAGCGTAATTATGCGTGAATATTAAGAATCCCAGATGACGCTGGGGGGATATGGTAGTCAGCGAGGTTTCCATCCTAGATGTGCCACCCCTTCCAGGAAACCCGTTCGACATCCGACCTATCGAGAGGAGCAGGGCTCACGAGATGGTCGGCTGCGAAGGTTTGCTCTCAACATGGAGGGAGCATATGCACGCGCAATCCCCTCGGATGGTCCTCCTTGTGGGTGAAAGGGGTTCTGGAAGGACATCATTGGTTAATTCCCTGTCTTCCCAGACCAACTATCACTTCCGAGGCTACCTGTGGCATGAAGAAGATCCAGTGAACCGCTTTCTTAGCGAACTCTCTGTGACTTTTTGTGGGCACAACTTGCCCAATTCGATGCACCAAACCGTGGAAAACCTAGTCGAGAGCCTCGATTCCCTGACTGGGCCACTTCCGCTAATCGTTGTAGATTACCCCTCGGATATCGAAATGTCCGATTTCTTGGTATCGGTATCTCCTATTCTTCAGCGACTAAGGGCATTTGTGGTTGTAACCTTGACCAATGCGCAACTCTCTTCGATGGACGAGGGAACTAGGGCCCTTTTCCATCCCCCCGAACAGGTCCCTTCGCTATCAGAGGGCCAGATACAGCTCCTCTGCGACTCTAGATTGAGGAGGATGACCCGTGAGAGGTGGAAATTGCACCCCAGGCTCATTTCCTCCATACATTCGCTGACCAGTGGCAACCCAAGGCAAGTCCTTTCATTGCTGCGAGACCTTCTGGATGAGAAGAGGGGACTTGGCTCAGATGGGACACTGGAAAGGCTGGTAAAGTGGGAGAGGCCAATTCCCCAAGAAAGGCAAGAAATCTCAGAGTTTGAACCAGAAAATACGCTGGGCGATTGGTCCGAGGACCCCGAAATTGAAGATGATGGGGAAGAAATCCGGGAAGAATCAGAGGTTCTCGAAGAGGACTGGGATGTCGAGCCAGATGATCTATGGGAGGAAGAGGCTGAGGACACAGATGAGGAGGGAGAGCCCGAAACTTCAGAGGACGAGGTGGTCATCTACGAGGAGGAATTGCCAGAAATAGAGCCTGACTCATCACGAATTACTGATTGGAACCCGGAATCCGACTCAATTCTGACCATGGATGAGGGAACAGAGCCACCTAGTTTGTCTACGCCTTCAAGGGGNTTCTCAGGACTACTGCATCGAACNAGGAATGCTTCTGACACAATGGACACCAGTCCTGACAATAATCCAGTAGTCGACACTTCGGAGATACTCGAAAGAGAAACACCCGAAGAGTCACTTCCTACCNGNCCAGAGACCAAGGACCCGGAAAAAGCGCCTCTCGGGGAGATAGTTAGCACTGAACCGAGACCCCCAGACTATCTAGGGGTGTTATCCACTGATGGGGAGCAATGGACAGTTGACTCGGACCTGGAAGAAACTCTTCCAGAACCATCTGAAGGCCCAGATGATGAGGTATTGGATGAAGTAGGAATACTAGAGCCACAATTCGAAGAAGCCAATTCTGAAGCCGAGACTATCAAAGAAACACTCAGTTATCAATATCTAGAGCCTAGCTGGGATTCCTCGGANTCTATCGATGAGGGCCATCTTCGTGCGATGAACGATGCGGAGAGNCTGGTCGTTTCCATAGCTGCAGAGAGGGAGATATCCCCCTCCGATGCAGAGATACAAGCAAGGCTAGAGGTCGGGAGGCCTCGATTGTCCCAAATTTACAATTCACTCTATCGTTCCGGAATCCTATCTGCACGTAAGCAGGGAAGGAGCAGGCTCTTCAAATTAAGCGAGATGGCTTCCGAATTGATTTCCTGAGGTAACTATGTCCCAATCAGTAACAATCGAGCGAATCGAGAGATACTTCGAGATTACCGAAGAGGCCCGGAGAAAGGCAACACCCTCCACTACGAACGAGATTGACTCTGAAAGGCTCAGCACCATGTTGAGGATGTGCGACGATTACGTATCGGATGCACGTCACTTCGCGAAGGAAGGGGACCTGGTTAGTGCATTTGGAGCAATAAACTACGCCCATGCATGGTTAGATGCTGCAGTGAAGATAGGCCTAATGGACGGGCACGGAGACGATAGGTTGTTCACTTTGCCCTAGGTATTGACGAGTCTCAGCGCCNGTCCAGAGGTTACTTCGATGTAAGAGCTCCCGGATTTCACCAGACGCTCCTTTAGTCCCCTGTCCACCGTTAGAACAGGCCATGAGTTTTCTCTTGANAGGGAAACTAGCACGTCATCCGTGTGCCCATCTGACTGGTCAATGATTTCCGCCCTCTCGAAGAGAAGGTCTAGCAAAAGCCCGCCATTCTCCTCCTCTAGGGCCTCCAACTCTTCTTTTACAGGAACTGGCAGCAATAGGTCCGCCTTGCCGATTACTCCTTCGAGGGCAATGTCAAGATTCAGCCCAGCATCCACGAGAGAAACCCACCCACAGGCATCTACTAGGACGCCTACCATCGAATCATCCTTTGATAGTCCCGTGTCCNATTAGCCGCCATCTGGCTCCAACTCTCCTGGAAAGTGTGATCCTGCTTCCTTTCTTGGCACAAATGGGAAGCCTAAGTGCCAGGGTAGCCTTTTTTGCCTTAATCGAAGATACTGTGCCCACGCTTGTGGCTGTAGCCGAGTTGACCATCAGCATCTCGTTCGGCTGTAACGGCCTTATTCCNCCGGAATCCCCGTCATNCCCAGAAACCATGNAATCAAGCAGTTCGAGGTCAAGGTTCAGGTCCTCCCAGATGGGAGGGAGCTCGCCCTCTCTAGCCATCACCTGTCCAGAAAGGTCATCTGCCTTGGTTGTCAAGGGGTCCAGAGGCGTGGAAATGCCACATAGACCACCTGCATGGGCCTCCTCCAGGCTTGCTCCGCCGCCCTTTATTCCATCAATGGATGTCCTAAGAGGCTCCCAACGAGTCTTGCTCCCATCCTGGATCCTTCTGCCCGGGGCAATCAGGATGCTGTCCCCCACACTGAAAGAACCCTCCACTATGCTTCCNCCAATGACTCCTCCTTTCAGGCCATCTGGCCTAGATCCTGGTCGATTAATGTCGAAAGAGCGAGCCACGTACATCAGGCCCCCCTCGTCCTTGGTACGGTCGGGAGTCGGAATNGTCTCCTGAATGGCCTCAATNAGAACATCCAGGTTCACGTCATGATGAGCGGAAACGGGAATAATCGGGGCCCCTTCTGCAATTGTCCCGCTCACGAAATCAACTATCTCGCCATAGGATTCCCTGGCCCTCTCTTCACTAACAATGTCGATTTTGTTCTGTACAACGACAATATTCTCAATCCCAGCAATCTCCAGAGCTGCAAGGTGCTCTCTGGTTTGTGGTTGGGGGCACCTCTCCGTCGCAGCAACGAGAAGTAGCGCCCCATCCATAATTGACGCGCCGGAAATCATCACTGCCATCAGAGTCTCGTGGCCCGGCGCATCCACAAAGGAGACCATCCTCAGAAGATCCCCTTTGCCATCATCCCCCTCGGGATGCTTGCCCTCGGAGTAGTGAGNCCCATCCTTGGTCTGATAGAAGGTAGTGTCAGCATATCCGAGTTTGATGCTTATCCCCCTCTTCCTCTCTTCCGAATGGGTATCCGTCCACGTTCCNGATAGGGCCTGAGTTAGCGTGGTCTTCCCATGGTCGACATGGCCAACCATGCCGATGTTCACTTCTGGTTGAATCGAATCTTTCTTTGGCAGTTTCAACACCCAGCCGTCACTCCTCTTCTCCAGAGGGCTGTTCGACTGCTGCTTCCTCGCCGTTGATAATTGCGTCCAGCGAGCGATTGCCAGATTCGACGACCTTCAGATTTATCTGACGGGTTTCCTGGCTGATAACGTTACCACGGAGGTTCCTCCTTCTCCTGAGCCCATCGTATTTGTATCGATACTCCTTGCTGTTCTTATTGACGTACTTCTTTCCTTTGTAACCGATTCCAGCTGTGATTAGTACCGATTTAACGCCCCCTCCGTCAAGATCTGGGCGCATCGGCCTACCCGTCACGTCTGAGCCGCCNGTAATCTGTAGTTTGTAGCCTGCTAGGGACTTGTCTCCCTCTCCAACGAACATGCCTTCTACGATGTCCCCAATTTTCTTTCCAAGGAAGTGATTGTAGTTTGCTCCGGTGATGTCCATCGGGAACGACTTCCCCCCCGATGCTGGCGCAGTGTCATTCACGACCGCCTTGAACGCTTGCTCACCTGCCATCGTACCACCTTGGACGGCATCCCGACATAAGGCCCCTATAAGAGCGGTTCGGAGAGCCAAGCGGAGCAGTCATCCGCTTAGCAGATCTCGTTCAATCCTGCTCTCTATTTCCGCAGGTGCAGAGTTTGGCATTGAAATGTATTGGGTCCTTCCCCTGCCTTTGTTGGAGTTTGAAGAACGACTCTTCAACAGGCCCACAGACTCAAGGTACTTCAGATGCTTCCAGAATGTGGTGTACCCNCTGGCNCTCTCCGAGTTCTCTTCACAGACCAGCTCATACAACTTCCTAGCATCACCGCTGGAAACCTCGTCACTCTTCTTCAGCCTCCTGCAAATTCCCATTAGNACCAATTTCTGATGCTTACCCAATTCGTATATCTGGTTCGGCTCTACCGATGCNGATGCAAGCTCCCCAATTTCTACGTCTTCTAGTAGAACCTCCCCTCTGCCTGCCANCTCAGCCCTGCGAATCGAACTCTCTAGAAGTTGGATGGCCATTCGCGCGTCTCCACTGGCATCAGCGGCCAATCTACCGATTTTTTCCAAGACCTCCTCTTCAATGGANCCAGTNCTACATGACGCTTCATACCTCTGCCTCGTGATTTGCGNCAGATCTTCTTCTCCATATGGATCCATGACCAGCGAGTTGCCAGCACCGAGCCTTGACTTGATGGCCTGTTCGAACAAGTTGAAGAGCGACGAATCCTGGCTTACTAGTATCAAGGAGATTGACCCCTTTTCATCTTGGCCCTCGTCTACCCTTAGGAGCTTGTAAATGAGGTCTGCACTGTCTCTNCTGATGAGAACATCGACTTCATCCAGAATTAGAAGNAGGTGGCTTTCATGTGCGACAANATTCCTCCTGATGTTCTGGATGACTTCCCCAGAGCTGAATCCCCTNTCGGGGTGCCGAGAATCCAGTGATAATGCGATCTGCTGAAGTACTTGGGAAGCAGAGGGGTGATTCCTGCAGTTGACATGGGCGCATTCTATCTTCCTCCTGCCTTCTAGCTTGCTAGCAAGGTCGATCCCGAACCTCTGCGTGAGTACGGTTTTTCCCGAACCAACATTGCCAGTCACTACTGCTCTGCAGCTAACGTTGTGATTGGCAATTCCTGCGAAAATAGATGCCAGATCGCTAAGTTGAGAGTTCCGACCGATCAATTCGGGCGGCATCCAGTCGAATGACAGCGGCTCACCAGAAATCAGAATCTTCCCAGATCCAATATTGTCTAGGTAGTCTGCCATAGTGCCATTCTATCTTTCGACGTTCTTAGACCTATTCTGCAGTGCACNNCCATGNGTGGTATTACTAGCCCTCTTTTTGTCACCTGATGATTCGGTGTTTTGATAGGCTTGGACTCTCCAGCAGTGTTCGGGGACG
>PBOL01000038.1 GCA_002725315.1 Methanobacteriota archaeon
CCCCGCCTCCGGGCTTCGACTCCCCCCCTCCCCCGCCTCCGGGCTTCGACTCCCCACCTCCCCCGCCTCCGGGCTTCGACTCCCCTCCTCCGCCCCCTCCTGAGTTCCCTCTTCCAGACGAATCTTCGACCGATTCAAAGCACGATGAGAAGGCAGATGGGATTATTGACGCAAAAACCTCTTCTGAATTGGAATCCGAGCAGGACGAGCAATCTGATGATTTGGCAGAACCAGAAACTCTAGTAGAAGAAGGGGAAGAAAATACTCCTCCTCCTTTGCCCGAATCATTCGACATCCATATCGATATCGGAGGCCAAACCACTCCCCCTCCCCCGCCTCTAGGCTTCGAAGGGCCATCCAGCGACTTCTCCGACCCAGAAGATGAAGAAACGAATGATCAAGAAGTTAGGACAAATAACGAGGATGAAATTCTCTCAATCGATTCTCTTGCAGAATCTCTTTCACTTCTAAGTGGAGATTGGCCATCTAGTGACGAAGAGAATGCCGACGAACCAAACGATATTACTCGCTCAGATGAAGCAGAATCAGAGATTGATTCAGTGGCACCATTTTCCTGGATTCAGGAAGAAGAACGAGAAGAGGAAAATTCTGAGGTGGCGCAGGCAATTGACTCATTTGGGATAGTCAAGGAATCTGAACAACCCCAGTTGGCTACGGACTCTCAATCACGACCTTCTCCGTTCCTTCGCCAATCAACAGAAGTTGACTCCATCCCAGGTGACAAGCTACATGCGACCCTGAGTGAGACGGAGAAGGCAGTGCTTAATCCGGATGGATCAGTGAGGAAGCAATTCATTGATGGCGAACTAATTCTAAGAAATTCGAGCAAGAAGCATCGGGCCTGGGACATTGATGTCCATCTTGAATCAATAGAGTCAACAGACTTTAGTGACAAACTATCTTCGGTCAAGGAACTCGATCCTACCGAAGAGACCGCCATTCCATACACCGCTTCAGGACCAAGGATGTTGATTCTCAAAGAGAACATAGATACGGAAGCCACAAGAGCCGAAGAAACAAGCCTGTCTCTTGTCCATTCCGACACGCCACAGGATGTTGATATCGAAATTCAGATTGAGAATGTATCCCCAGTTGCCCTCTATGACGTCGAGGTAAAGAGGACTATTCCAGAGTCATTCATTCTCCCAGACGACCGAGTTTACAGTGTCGAAGAAGACTCAATTGTGTGGGACATAGGTCGAATGAATGTCGGAGAGAGTAAAACCTTGAAACTATCTGCTAAGGTACTGACAGAATCAGTGGGGAAAATAAAGTCCGGAGTGACATCTGCAACATATTCTGCCGAAGCGACCGTTTCCAGAGCCAGGTTCGAAAGAGTTAGTGGTTCTGGGCGGCAGTTCTCTTACGTCAATGCAAAGGAGGATGACAGGCCAGGGGTTTGGCATTGCAAATGTGTATTCGAGAACAAGTCATCCTTTGTCGTTGCCCTCTCAGGAGCAACGGTAAAACTGATTGGCAGAGAAGAGCCGATCCTCGATGTTTCCGACATCAGGCAGGACGTACCCCCGGAGGGAAGGTGGGACTCGATGTCAAAGAGGGTCGAATCAGACGACCAACCGAGTTTCACCCAGGAGATCCGATTTTCTATACTCCCAAGGGTTTCCGTCGAGTCTACCGGACTAATTGAGCTTAAGGAACAGAATCTGACGGTCCTAGATGCCGTTCTTCAAAAGAGATATGACAAGTCCCGAATCAAATCCTACGTTTCTTCTAAAATCGAGTCGACAATAACTTTCGAAAACACCGGAACATCTGAGATCAACGTGGTAAGGATTCTCGATGATATTCCTGGAATCTTCGAAACCCCCTCATTGGACGGAATTGCCATCGAGATGGAGGGGTCCGAGTTGAGTGATCAGCAGTACAGGATCGATGTTGTAAATGGGATCCAAATCGAGGAGAAGCATATCTCTCCCGATAATGAGGGACACGGCCTCAGAATTACTGTTGGGACTTCTGCACCACTTGGACTTCAACCAGGGAAGACTCTGATTATTCGATATCCCCTAGAGGCTCCAGATCCATCTCCAAAAAATAAGATGCTTGCAGCCCCAATCAAAGTTGATTTCAGTTGTGAAAGATTCGGCCCAGTAGCCACTAGGTCAGTCGAGCGGCCTCCTAGGCTAAGGGTAGTTCACAAGAGAAGAAACATTAGCACAGGAAAAGAGGTATTTCCAGGTGGTAAACCCGGCCAGTACGAGATTCTACTGATGTTCCATAACAATTCTGACAGCGCTCTTGACGACTTGGCATTGCATGACGTGGTACCTGGAACTTTTACAATCGAGGAGTCTTCGGTAAGATCTGATATTGATGGAAATAGGGACGCTTCAACAACCAAGGAGTCCGCCCGTGATGGGACCCAAGTAACATGGGCCATAGGGAGAATTCAGATGGATGAGAGGGTCGAGGTCCTCTACACAATCCAAGGAGACCCGGAGGCCGAGTACAAGGTTTCAGATGCTCAGGACTTCCATGGTGCTACCTTTGGTGATGAAGTGGATGATGAACCCAATATCCCCGAGTGGATAGAGGCCGAACCACCAACTACAGATCCTGTAAATACTCCAGAAGTTATCCCCGATGAATTGGATTCGGATGGGGTGATTGAAGATTCTGAGGATGTTGACCAAGATGAAATTGGCACAACGGAACAATCCACGGAGAACGACGTTGAAGAAGATTTGGTGCAGGAAAATATCAGTTGTCCGGTATGCTCCGCCGAGGTAGGAATCGGCTCATCCGTGTGCCAAGTCTGTGGAATTTCTCTGTAATCTAGAATGGTGGTATTGCATTCCCAATACCGAAGTGTTATTCTCGTTCCATTATGCCGTGTAGTCATGGCAACTACCGACTCTGGAGGCGAGGCGCAGGCGGAGGCGATGGGCGCAATGATGATGCCAATGCTACTTCTTCTTGGAATGATGGTACTTTTGATGGTCAACCCAGGAATTAGGGTCGCACTTTCGAGCTCTGCTGGATCGGTATTGGAACCAATGCTTCCTTTCCATACTGAATTCTTCGTTCCTACTGTCTTTATCGTAGGATCATCAATTATGGTTGTAAACACAATAATCAGGTCGTTTTTTATGGATCCTTTGCAGCAGGCCCATTTCTCCCACAGGAATAGGGAGATTGGGAAACAACTCAGAGAGGCTAGGGCATCTAGGGACACCGCAAGGGCCGACAAGATGCAGAGAATGCAACTAGAGATGATGCCAGAGCAATTGAAGATGCAGTCTTCGATGATGAAGCCAATGGTTTTCACCATGGTTTTCATCATAGCAATATTCAGTTGGATGGCCGAATCTGTTGAGACATTTAAGGTGGGATTTGTTAGCCTTCCGTGGAATCCTATGTGGGGTTTTGACTCCAAGGTACTGTGGATTTTTCCTGCTTGGATTGCCACATATATCGCAATGAGTGCCCCACTGGGAAGAATAATCGATAGGCACATCAAGATAGTAAGGTACTCAAGGCATCCATTGGTTACGTCCGGAAAAACCGTGCCGGAGCCACTATTGCACATTCTCAACGAAGAGAGGAAACAGGATCCCTCAGAAAGCAGGGCCAGGAGGACCCAGAGGAGAGCAGGACCAAGGAAGACCGGCAAGTCATCTCGCTCAAAGCAGCAGAGGCGCTCTGGGAACCAGCACTCTGCCCCTCCCAGAGAGGGACAAACCTGCAACTTTTGCGACTCCGAACTAATCTCACGTGCTCCTGGGGGTTTCCTGAGATGCGACGTATGCAGAAGTGAATGGAGGTGACTTGATGCTTAAAGTCACAATTAGCGGCCCCCCTGGTAGCGGCACTTCTACGCTCGTCTCCAAGATTGCAGAAAGACGAGATTGGCAATCTATCAATGGGGGTGACATATTCAGGGAAGAGGCTTCTCGTAGGGGTCTTACCGTGGAAGAACTAAGTGCGGCGGCCAAGGAAGATCTAGATGTTGACCGAATGTTGGACTCTTTGCTACAGGAAAGGATGTCCTCATCCCTCTGTCCTGAGATTGTTGAGAGCAGACTATGCGGTTGGTGGGCGAAGATGAACTCAATTGATTGTCTTCGGGTATGGGTGGCAGTTTCGGATGACGAGAGAGCAAGGCGCATCCAGAAGAGGGAAGGGGGTAGCTTTGAGGACTGTCTAGCTAAATCTATCCAGAGGCAGGCGGACGACAAGGAGAGATACATGGAGTTGTATGGCATAGACCTTGATGATACATCCCCCTACAATCTCGTTGTTGATGCAGATGACAAGGATGAGGAAGAGGTATTTGATGCCGTGAACTCAAATCTAGGTTAGTGAGAAGGATGACAGGGGAGGAAGTTTGGGAACTTGATGCCACAGCAAAATCAAACCCCTCTTTTGGAATTGACCCATATCGTAGGTCGATAGAAGAACTGCTTGATTGTGGCGTAATCATCATCGACAAGCCCCCCGGGCCATCTAGCCACCAACTTGCAGCGTGGGCCAGATCTTTACTTGGCATAACTAGAATTGGCCATGGGGGTACCCTGGACCCCTTTGCAACAGGTCTGCTGACGTTGCTATGCGGCCGTTCGACAAAGATTACCGGAATTCTACTAAAGAAAACTAAGAGATACGTCTCGGTTTTGAGATTCAAAGAACCAATCTCTACAGACGAGATATCTGGTTTGCTTTCAAATTTGACAGGGCAGATTTACAATGTCCCCCCAAAAGAGTCTGCAGTCAAAGTCCAGGTTCGATCCCGCGATATCCTTGAGATGGATGTTATCGATTCTTCTGCCGATTCCAGAGTTCACGTTATATCGACTGATTGCGAAGCCGGAACATACATCCGGACACTGACACGAGATATCGGACTCATGGTTGGAAACCGTTGTGAGCTCCTTGAGCTGCATAGGCAGGGAAGTGGGAGCCTCGAAGACTCAATGGCTTGCACAATGCAGCAATTGGCGGACGCGGTCTTCCTCTGGAGGGAGCACGACGATGAAAGTGGACTCCTGCGCCTATTATCCCCCATCGAGAGGATACTGGATGACTTGCCAAGAATAGTGGTAAAGGACGGGGCTGCTTCTGCTATGTCTCATGGCGCGCCACTTGCTAGGCCGGGGATTGTTTCAGTACCCAAGAAAATACCATCCGGATCAGTTGTATTGATTTCGACAATCAAGGGCGAGGCTGTGTCAATAGCAACGACAACCGTAGATTCAGACTCGATTCCGGGGATGCAATCGGGACAAGTGGCTATCGCAAACTCCGTATTGATGAAGCCTGGGACATACCCCCAGACTTGGGCGAAGGAGCAGTAACGCTAAGCGTCCTCATGCTCTTCGTAAATCCACTCGTCTGTCTCCAACCGAATCTTCAGTACCATCATTTTTCTCACACACACGCCCGCCGAGTCACCAGAGGCAGCCCAGCGCAGCGAGATGATTTCCGATTCGCTCCCTGTTTAACTATTGTCTATATTTTTACGATTATCGGCCAAACGTGATGTCCATACTGTCACTTTTCGACCTATTTTATCTTCTCAAATTCCCTCTTCAGCGGCCTTGGCCCAAGTTGGAATGCGGCAATCGAGGCCAAAATTACCAACAATGATGCCACTAAGAAGAAAGAATTTCCCGAATCCCCAGATCCCGAATCAGGCGACTCAACAATTATTTGGACGGATATCGCATTGTTCTCCTCCGAGACTTCATCTATTGAGTTCGTAGAATCGATTTCTAAGGATATGGGCAGGGCGTTCGAAGAATCAATTAGTTGCGTATCACAAACGGCAATCTTTAGCTCTCCGGGGGAAATCTCTTGGATGGTTCCAGAGTCAACAAGAAGGCCATTCGCTGTACACTGGAATTGGATGTCACTTGCAGACCCCCTCCCCTCGTTCCTCACAAACCCAGCAATCTCGATAACATCGCCTTGGATGAATTCAGTTTGGCTGTTTGTCCCTATTCTCAATTCGATAGACTCAACCACTAGGTCCGGCTTTGCCGTCACAATTACCTCCATGGATTGGCTTTCCTGGTTCTCTCCATCACTCACAGTAATTGTTAGGTTATGTGTCCCGGAGTCAACGGGTGTAAGGGAGATTGACCCACCCTCGCCAACGCTTGCCCAAGATTTGCTGGTTGTAATTTCTAGGACATCGCTATCTGAGTCATAGAATAGCGGTTCTATGGTCAAAGTATCCCCCAAATCGATGTATACTGCAAGTGGTAAGTCACTTATCGATGGAGGATCTTCGATAGGTTGTACGTTAACAGTGAATTCTCCCTCCCACGAATTCCCAGATTCGTCAGAAACGACCACTTCCACGAGGCTCGAACCATGTGAATCGTCCATTGGCTGGATTCTCAGAAGATTTCCGTCACCAGAAGCCTCGACAATATCTGGGTTGGAACTTAGGGCAAATACTGTCAGATCTCCCGGCGATGTTATGTCATCCGAGCATCTTGAGGATATCGGAATTATTTGTCCGCCCTCGTCCTCCACAAAATGCAGGTCTTCTAGGTTCGAACACGTCGGGTCGTAGTCCCAATCCACTTCATAACCGCCAGAAATTGATATTGAGTTTATGTGGACAACTGTGGTTTCAGCCGTCCCATTGGATGACCATTGGAACCGTGCGGCAACTCCGATCTCTAATTCATCCCCCGACTTTGGAAGTGCATGGCCAACTGGGATTGAAATAGAGAACTGGCCAATTTCCATGTCCTCTGAGTGAACTAGTACCCCCCCAACCGCGAATCTGATGTAACTTGCTGCCTGGGACAATCCAGAGACGCTACCTGCAATGCTTCCACTGATCAATAATTTTGGATCATTGATGTCAACCTTCGCACCTTCTATGCACCCATCCTCTACTTCGATACTGATTTCTCTTACATTTCCAGAGCCGGTCAATATTTCTCCTGATTGGGCTTCATCGAAACCACCTTCGGCATTGGATGCCCAAATGGTATAATTTCCCGTCCCAATGACGTGTATTCTCCCTATGCTCTGCTCAGGGGGTGTTTCTACCGATATGTTCCAAGAACCGACATCTGACCCGTCGGGAATCAGTCCGCAAGTACTCTGGATCAGCCCGGAAATATCGCCATCATATGGCCCGAACTCGATTACTGGTGAATGCTCTGCTGCAATTGAATGAATTGCCTTTGAGTTCTCAAATGAATACCATGGCTGGTGGAACTTAACTCTCAGGCCGACTGCATCGACTCTGACCTCGGAATCACGTGGCAATTCGGTTCCTTCATTTTCGGAAATGTAGTCCACAGTGAATTGGGTACCTTCCAAATTTTCCCAGTTCCATTCGGTTAGGCCATCAAGGCTCAATACAAGCGGATTCGTCATCCGATTGACTGCAGAAAGGGTCCTTACGTATGTCGTAACTAGGATATCTGCTCCATGGTTCTGGAGAAGCACATTAACCTCGTCTTCATTCAGAACATCGGGAATTGAGAAATGAAGGACCAATGAAACTTCTTCAATCTCGTAATCATGCAATCCGTCGAAAAAATAGCCGCCCATGGAAATATTCGGCCCAATGGACCATGTGTAGACATCGTCAGCTTCACCTAATGTGCCGCTCGAACCAGTGGGGCTGGTGCTAGCCCATGCTGTGAACTCGTCGAAGTTATCCGGTCTTGAGTGAGTGAATGATAACTCCGAGTCAGCCACCATCCCAATTGTGTGGAGTGCAACTTCTTGGGAGAATCCTCTGGTGTTCGTAATTTCCCATAGCGACTCGTCTTCGAAATCCCCTGCTTCCAGCATCTCGACATCTCTTGTTTCTATTACCGAGTCCCCCACCACCGAATGGGACAATGAAATCAGGATTAGTCCTGCCAGGAATCCTGGGATGCCACTTGCGTGAACCTTCACGGCACTAACGGAGCATCTTCCCGCTTCAAGGCGTTGGTCATTGGGTCATGCTCGAATCTTCAAAACTGTTGATATACGTCCCACTTACGCTTGTTTCACAATTGGCTGTGATGGTGTAGCGGTTAGCACGGTGGGTTGTGGTCCCGCCGGCCCGGGTTCGAGTCCCGGTCACGGCCCCAATTCAGTCTATTTTTAGACGCTCGTCTTCTATTTCGTGCCCCATCTTGTCGACCTTTGTGGCTAGGTATTCCACATTCCCCTCTCCTACTCCGACAACTAGGGGCATCCTCTCGACCACATTGATTCCGTATTCATTGAGCTGATTCACCTTATCTGGATTATTTGTTAAAAGGCATACTCGATCTATTCCTACCGACTCCAGAATCTCTGATGCTATTCCGTAGTCCCTTGCATCTGCGGGGTGTCCCAGCAGGAGGTTAGCCTCCATGGTATCCGCTCCCTTGTCTCGCAGATTATATGCCTGAATTTTTGCATGAAGTCCTATTCCTCTGCCTTCTTGCCTGAGGTATACCAAGCATCCCCACCCGATCTCTTGTATCTGGCGAAGCGCCGAATCAAGTTGAGGTCCACAGTCGCAACGAACGCTTCCGAAGGCATCCCCGGTAAGGCATTCCGAGTGAACCCTGACTAGAACAGGGCTTGGGCCATGCATATCTCCCAGCAGCAGGGCTACGTGATCAAGACCATTCTCTTCGTCTTGGAAAACCTTGATTCTGAATTCACCATAGTCAGTGGGCAGCCTTGCATCCGCTGGAACCTCAGAGACCTCAAGCACCCTGGGTACGCTCATTGTATCGTTCCACCGACATCCCCCCTTTGAATGCTGATGTTGGCTATGCTGAAATTACGAATGTGAACTCCCCGGAATTCTCCTTCACGCTTACCAGTTTGGCATCTATCCTATCGCACAATGCAGGAATGTCATGTAGAGTCTCCGGATCGTCGCAGATCACCTCCAGAAATTGGCCAGGCTCGCACGTTTCCAATACCCTTCTTGTTTCATGGACGGGAATTGGACAGAGAAAACCGATTAGATTCAGCCTAATCGCATCCTCCATGCCCTATGGGGGGTGCATCAGGCTTCAAAACTCACTCATGCGTCCTCATATAGTGGACTGCCGTAGACTCCTCTCTGGTTAGTCCTGGTACCCTCTTTATCTTGGCTGCGTTTTCCCATCTCTTTTCGAATCTCCCAGCCTCCCAGTCCTCCATGAACATGGGACGGATGTATGATGACCTGCATACTGCCCTGGTGTTGCCTAAGTCTCCAGAGACAGTGTCTATTACAGCGAGCATCGTAGCTTGGCGCTCCTTCTCTGAATCACCCGGTAGCTTCCCTTCCTCAGCGAGTTTTGCTAATCCCTCCGCTCTCTTCAGAACTGTCCCCTTCCACTTGATGATGGTGTTGGCCGCCTCTTCGTCAGATTTTGCAATTTCCTTTTCCATCAACTTGGGAAGCCTTGCAATTTCCGCCTCACTTGCTCCAGCTACTAGGGCCAATCTGGCGCCTGTCTTCCACGATGCAGCCCAAGTCCTGAAGTCCTTTGCAGTGAAGCCAAGGCCCTCGAAAACCGCTGCAATGTACTTGTTGATGTGATCGGCCTTGATATCGAAGTCTTTTCCATTATCGTCGATGTACCTGAATAGATCCTGGGTCTTCTTTTTCCCGCCCACCTTGCCGGACTCCTCTATCATATTAGCAAGACGATCGTCTTCAATGACAAGCCGCCACCTCTTTCCCGACTTGCCCATGAAGTCGAATACTGCATCGATATCTCCTTCTGCGTCTTCTCCCTTGAGGAACTTCACGTGCCCCTCTTGAAGGGTCGTTAGTCCGTAGGACTCATTTTCTTGGGCATACTGATCCGAGCCAACCCTGATGTGGAACTCGTCCATTAGTGTGATGACTATCGCTACAGCCTTTTCCATTGGCATTCCGACCATGTCGAGGTCGGCCTTAACCCGGTCTCTGAGATCTGGCAGGGCCATGGCGAACTCATCCACGTTAGCGTACTTCAGGTCCGCTTTGATCTCATTCCATTTTGGGTGATACCTGTATTGAAGTCTACCTTTGTCATCTTTGCCAGTTGCCTGGATGTGCCCGCTCTCATCTGGGCAGAACCACACGTCGGTCCAGGCAGGCGGAACCGCCAATGCATTGAGGGCCTCTATCCTGCCGTCGTCCTGAAGGTTACTCCCATCAGGGTGATTGTAGTCCCACCTGAAGGTTGCCCCTTCCTCGTCATCTTTTGCCGGGATTTCGACCTTCGTCCTGGAAATGCCCGCTTGCTCCCTATCACTGATCTCAAGGCCTGCGAGCTTCGCAGCCGTAGCCGAGTCTGTCTTCATGACGCGCAATCGTTGTTAGAGGCTTGAAGAGGTTTCGCTATTTTCATTCTGTGAACTGGGAAAGGAGGCTTTCTAGTGCTCTGATGTCTCCTTCCAGGATTTCCCTGTCCGCCCGTTTCAGATCCCCTTCCGCTAGCCTTACCTGCAGGTTCTCAAGCTCTGCCCTAGCCGAGTCCCTCTCTTCCTCCATTTCTGCTTCGTCCCTGAGCATCTTGATTCTAGAAACATGTTGCCGCGTGGCCTTCATTCTCTTCATCTTCTCACCAGAATCGCCCTCTGGGAATGGACTTGGCTTGCTTGGCAGTTCGACAGCAACTGGGTAGGGTATGCTGATGCCCTCTCTTCCGAATGCCTTGTCTACCTCTCTAAGAAGCCAGTCTGTGGCAATGAACTCCTCGCCGTAGTCGCTAATCCATGTGTATAGTCGATAGTTCTTTGAGAAGTCTCCAAGCTCCCTTAGAAGAACTCTTGGAGGCGGGTCTTCCTCCAGGTGGGGGCATTTCTTTGCGACGTCGAGAATTACCTGCTTGACGTGCGACGACCTCTCATCGTAGTCAACTCCGATGTCGAGGACAAGCGTCACCCTGGAGCCAATGCCATCGCCTCCTCCTCTAGCATAGTTCGTAATCGTGGAATCCACGAGTCTGTTGTTCGGGATTACCACTAGCTGTTCGGTCAGTGTGAGGACCTTTGTGGAGAGTATTCCCACCGATAACACCGTCCCCGTGACTCCCTCGACTTCAATCCTGTCTCCCACTTCGAAAGGCTGGTCTATTGCAAGCATGAACGAGTTCAGCATGTTTCCTAGTGTCTGCTGGACGGCTAGACCGATGATTATGGAGAAGACCGCCAAAGATGCCATCACTCCGAATAGCTCGATGCCCACCTCGTTTAGTGCCATGTACACGCCCATGAACCAGATTATTCCCCTTGATGCGAAAACGACCAATGGATTTCCCCCAGTGACAGTTACGCTCTTGTTCGTGTTGTAACGTTCCATAGCAGCGGGAACGATGAATTTGATCGCGATGCTTATTATCGATGCTGATAGCAAGATGTATATTCCCGAGAAGTATGGTGCTACAGCAGCGTAGACCTCGTCCTTTCTCCCTAGGGTCCACATCATGGTCACCTCGACTCCGGCCAGAATGACGAAGATGTAGGCCCTATTCACGACCGGCTCTAGGATTTCATTGTCCCATTCGGCTTCTGTCCTCCTCACTACCCTCCATGCAATCTTGAGGACTACGTACCTGGTGATCAATAGAACTAGCAGGGTTAGTCCTAGGGAAACGCCGATCTGGGCAGGCCAACCGATTTCCTCGATCTGCTCGAATACTCCGGTCAACTCGGATATCACCGTCGTCACTGGGTCTGCCATGCGTACTCCTCCGTCTTTTTCCATTTCAAATGCTTGTTGATTACCATCAGCCTCTTCTTTCTAGCAGGATTGCCTGTTCCACCCACTCGTCTCTTAGGATCCGCCCGGGTCCCAAGCCAATAATGTCACTAACCTTTTCGACGATTTCATCACTCATCTTGGCAATCTGGGAGAAGCTGTAGATTCCAATTACGTTCAGCTTACTCTCTATCAACTTGGTAATTCCGTCTATCTGCTGGAGTTCGTCTTTGCCCGCTCTTGATGAGAAACCGATTTTCACGAAGTCGACTTCATCGGCCCTGTCTGCAATGCGAAGCAGGGCTTCTTCCTTGGCCCTTTCCCGGCCCTCCAAATGCTCCAGTCTCGAGCGCCTTTCCTCTATGTCAGCCCTCAGGGACTCGAACTCCTCTCGCACTCCCTCGTTCTCTTTGTTGCGTTGGATCTCTCTGGCCTTCTCCCTCCTTAGCGTGGCCTCCATTATCTTCTTCTCTGCCTCTTCTGCGAGCTTCCTCTCCTGCGCCTTTCTGAGAATCTCAGAAGCCCTCTTCCTCTCTTCTTCGCTTTCCTCTTGGCCATCCTCGCCACTGCCTTCGCCTTCGGATAGGGTCTTGGCTTGCTTGGCCCATTCGTCCCTCCTGACTCTGCCGGGGAAGAACTCAATCGCATCATTGACCGCATCCTCCATTTCCGGGGTCATCTTCGAGATTTGTTTGAAGGAGAATATTCCCAGAGCGTTCAGCTTCTCTTCGATGAACGGCCCGACTCCGCTAATCGTCTGCAGGTTGTCCTTTTCGTCTTCCGTGGCAAAGCCAATGACTCCGAAGTCGATGCTCCCCGCCTTTTCGGAGATTCTCAGTAGCGCGGCTTCCTTCTTCCTTGCCTCCGCGTCGAGATCGGCTAGTCTGGCCCTTCTTTCGTCGAGTGACTTCTCCAGTTCCCTTGTCCTTCTTTCGGCCTTCTCTCTCGACGCCAGCATCTCCCTTTCTCTCTCGTCCTTTTGCCGTTTCCTTTCTATTGCCTTTTTCCGGAGCTTTTCCTGAGCCTCGACCGCGATTCTTTGTTTTTCGGCCTCCTCTTCCGCTTTCTTTCTAGCCTCGGCGCGCCTTTCCTCCGCGAGCCTCTCCTCGGCTTCCCTTTCCAAGCGGGCCGCCCTCTCTTCCTCCTCTTTCTCGATCCTGGCCGCTTCCTCCTCAGCCGCCCTCTCTTCCTCCTCTTTCTCGATCCTGGCTGCCTCTTCCGCGGCCCGCCTCTCCTCGGCCTTCTTCCTCAGCAGGGCCCTGGCCGCTGCTTCCTCCTCTTCCACTTCTCGACGCTTCTTTTCTGCCAACTCGGCCTCTCTTCTTTCGGATTCCCTTCGGGCCTCCTGCTCTGCTTCCTCTAGTTCCTCGGCCTCCTTCCTAGCCTGCTCAGCCTCCTTCTCTGCTTCTTTCTCTAGTTCAGCAGCCTTCTTCCTGGCCTCCTCTTCCAACTCGGCGGCTCTTCTCTCTGCCTCGGCAGCCTTTCTTTCCGCTTCAATCGCCCTCTTGGCCGCCGCGTTTTCAATTTCTTCGAGCTTCTCCTTCGCTTCGCGCTCTGCCTCGCGTGCCTTCTTCTTTGCCTCTACCTCGGCATCCGCAGCTCGCTTAGCAGCACCCCTTTCCAGTTCTGCTGCTTTCTTCTTCGCCTCCCTTTCTATCCTGTTGGCGTTCCTCTTNGCCAGNACCTCTTCGGGGGTGTCTCTGATNACCTCGACTTCCACATCCCAAAGGAAGTATACTGTTGCCTTCCCTAGTCTGATCAGTCCTTCGAATACAGTGGTCTCGGTGGTATTATCATCGTCCCTGAATTGCAGTCTGAACTCGATCTCGCCTCTGTTGGTGGACTTNATTGGCCTCATGCTGAATCTGCTTCCGTTCCGTTCAGCGGACATGTCGGTGAAATCGCAGCTNAACCTGGGNGTGATGTTTGACACCTTGATCAGCTCATGGCTCTCGGCGAATGATCCGGGCCTCACTCCCTTGACTGGCCTCAGTACGAATGGATCGTCGTACTCGCCGCTCCCCCCTTGCCACTCCCTTTCAGTGNAAGTGTACTCTGGCTCAGGATCCATTATCTCTTCCTCGTCAACGGAAAACGGGTTTAGGAGCCAGAGNAGCATTAGCAGTAGAAGCAGNAGAGGGAAGCAGCAGATCCAGAGGATCCTGACGGTGTTGGGGACGTACTCTTCTAGGAGGTTGCAGACCCCATCGCCATCATCGTCCTCGGGGACTGACATGTTGTCCTTGGGATCTGTTCCACAGCTAGTCTCGTTTAGGTCAAGCCACCCGTCATTGTCGTCATCGAAGTCTTCCTCGAGAACGAAAGAGCAGTTTGCAGAGTCAGTTAGGAATCTGCATGTCAGCTCGTCCGGCCTCGAATCGTTGTCCGTGTCGTCCCATGCCGTTGGATTCTTCGGGAATGCGTCAATCAGATCGCCTATTTTGTCCCCATCGTCGTCTTCGTCCTTGTGGCTGCATATTCCATCCATGTCGATGTCTTCGGGGAATGATGCATTGTCATCTGGATCTGTGTTGCACTCTAGCTCCTCTTCGTCCCACCAACCATCCCCATCTGTGTCATTGACGTACACCAGGGGCGGGAAGATGTCGAAGTCAACCCTGTAGCTGAAGCTCCACTGGGAGTTGGAGGCGGTGAATGTGTGTGAGTACTCGACGAGAATGTGCCGATAGCCCTCTGTGGGGGTCCCTGAAATGACGCCTGTCTCGTTGTCCAGAATAAGTCCCTTGGGCATGTCGGGAACCACCGTGAAGAACATGATGCCCCCACTTGTCGGGGCGATGAGAGGGTCAAGGGGTTCCATCTCTTCTCCTACGGTCAGGACGAGCTTGTCTACTGGGTAGAAGAAAACTATTGGTGAGTCGTCGAATTCGTCCTGCAAGTCGCATGTCCCATCTCCGTCGTAGTCGTCGGGGCTGCTCACAATGTCCAATGGGTCGGTTTCGCAGTCGGCCTCGACTGTGTCGTTCCATCCGTCTCCGTCGTCGTCCGGGTCAAATATGTCGGGAATCCCGTCTCCATCTGTGTCGAGGTGGGCGGATGTGATCGTGATTTCGAAGGTGTTTAGGAAAAGCGCGTTGCTCGCGGATATGGTGTGAGTTGACTGGTTAACCTCCACGGTGATGCTTCCGGTGATCAGGCCATTGCTCTCGTTGAAGAGCATGCCCTCCGGCAGCTCAGGAGAAATTGACCACGAGGATACGTTGCCTCCGAATATCTGTGGCTCGAGGTAAACTTCGTCTATGTTGGTAGTCAGGATCAGGGTTTCTTGGAGGTATATTATGTCGAAGTCAGTATCGTCCGGGTCGGGGATTACGGATTGAAGCGTGATCTCAACCGAACTGTTGTACTGCGAGTTGTTCGCCCAGACGGTGAATATCTGCATCTCAAACTCCTCCATCGGGGCCCCGGTGATGGTCCCGTTCTGGTTTCCAGTTCTGGGCACGGCTCCATTGAGTGTTAGTCCAGCAGGCAGAGGCGGCCAGATCTCCCATGTCCTCACGTCACCGCCATAGGTGGTGCCAATCAGTGGATTAATCGGCTCATTCACGAATAGCAGTTGTGAAGTGCTGCTGTAGACTAGGAAGATCGGGGAGTCGTCGATTCCGTCTTGCCCATCGCAAACCCCATCCCCATCCTCATCCGTGGGATATGACAAGGGGTCCAATTGGCCAGTCAGGCAATCCAACTCTTCTGTGTCGTTCCAACCGTCATTGTCGTCGTCCGGGTCGGTTTCATCGGGGATTCCGTCCGAGTCTGAATCTAGTGGAATCGAACTTATGGTTATGGAGAAACTTGAGTTGTGCTGGCTGTTGTTCGCCCAGACGGTGAAGT
Source organism: Methanobacteriota archaeon (assembly GCA_002725315.1). Classification (GTDB taxonomy): domain Archaea; phylum Thermoplasmatota; class Poseidoniia; order Poseidoniales; family Thalassarchaeaceae; genus UBA36. The sequence goes on from PBOL01000038.1 coordinate 15,536, forward strand.
TGGTTGGTTCGAAACTGATTTCAGAGACCCCCGAAATCCCCCCTGTGATGCTGTCCAATGTCATTCCGTCTGGCAACTCTGGGAGGACTTCCCATGTCCTTACATCGCCTCCGAAGACTATTGCTGGGAGGTAAATTGCGGTGACATTGGTGGTCAGGTTCACTTGGTCTTCACCATATGCCAGTAGAATCGGTGAGTCGTCGACCGAATCAAGCAGATCGCACAATCCGTCTCCGTCACCGTCTGTGGGGAACTCGTCTTCGTCCAACGGGCCCGTGGAGCATGCAGTCTCGTTGGCGTCAGTCCAACCGTCACCGTCGTCGTCCTCGTCCGTGATGTCGGGGATTCCGTCCCCGTCCGTGTCGATGAGGGATGACGAGATGTTTAGGGTGAATGATGCGTAGTACGCCGAGTTGTTTGCCCATATTACGAAATCCGTGCCGTTGAATACGGTGGTCGGAGTCCCGTTCACCACGCCTGTTGAGTTGTTCATAGAGAGCCCGGGAGGCAAGTTTGGGTATACCTCCCATGAGGTGATCGTCCCACCTGATGTGACTGGGGTGAGGGAGACGACGGATACATTGACCACTAGTTCCAGTGTGCTGGCAGGATATGCCAGAGCGATTGCCCTGTCATCGGTGCCATCCAAAGAATCGCATATGCCGTCGTCGTCAGTGTCGGATGGAACGCTGCTGGAGTTTAGTGGGTCGGTGCCACACCCTAGCTCAGCGGTGTCGTTCCAACCGTCATTGTCGTCATCCACGTCTGTGGTGTCTGGGATGCCATCCCCGTCTGTGTCTATGAGGACTTCTATAGAGAGGGTAACGGAACTGGTCTGGCCACCGGTTGCATTGGCCCAAATGGTGTAGTTGGTGAGGTTCTGCGGACTTACCGGGGTCCCCCAGATTGTTCCATTAGTGCTTCCGAAAATCAGCCCATTCGGGAGTTCCGGTGAGATCACCCAGCTCTCAGGAGTAGACCCCGAGGTCTGCCCGGATATTGGTTGCATAGGGATGCCCTCGACAAGTACCAGTTCAGTGGTCGGGAAGGAAAGGGTGATGCCGTTTCCGATGATCCATATGGAGACCTCCGTGCTGGTAGAGCCTCCGGAGTTGTTCGCCCAGACAGTGTAGGTCAGGTTGTCGGAGAACAAGAGCGGGATTCCCTGGAAATGCCCATTTGTGGTGTTGAAGCTCAGCCCTAGGGGGAATTCCGTTGAATTGATTTCGAAGGTCTCAACGAAACCCCCGCCTAGCGTGGGGGCAATATCCACTATCGTGTCTCTGGGTATGATGTAGGATCCGTTTCCGTAGGCTATGATCGCCACGGGCTCGTTGATTGTGAAGTTGAAGTTGATGCTCCTGGTTGCGCCTTCGCTACTGACTCTGAGTTGGAAGGTCGAACTCGACAAGTTCACGGTCGGGGTCCCATATATCGTGCCATTGCTATCCCCTAGGAAGAGCCCTGCTGGGAGTTCCGGCACTGTCGTCCAGTTCACTATGCTTCCACTTATCTCGGTCGGGACGATTGGAACGATTTCAGTGCCCCTCTCGAATACGAAAACCGTCTCGTTGTATGTGACGGTCGGTCTCCCGTCCAAAATGGAGAAAGAGACGTTTACTTCATTGTCCCCAAGTTTGGAGTCGTTCATCCATAAGGTGAATGAGCCAAGTGACATGTTTCCATCTGCCGCCCCTGAAATAAGCCCTGTGTCTGAGTCTATGCTGAGTCCCGCAGGAAGTCCTGAGGTGGCCCAGTTGTCTAGGAACTCGTCGCAGTAACTGGAACCCTGGTCGCAGGTTGCCCCCATTGCACTAAGGCCGGTGACTCCGAACAGGGTGCTGCCCTCGCCGGCCACAAGGGTCGCCCCATTGATGGAGTGGCCAACAGACTCCATGAAGAACTGGTTTTGGTAGTTCCAGGAGCTGCTAGTTCGGGAGAGGTAGGAGTCGTCCCAGTAGAGGGATGATTGACTGGTGTATAACGTCACAAGTACGTTGCCCAGTGGGTCGAAGGCCACGTCATCCCAGTCGAGTTGGAAGGCATTGGAGGGGGAGTTGGAGTACTCGATGTACTCTTCGAAGTCCGGGTTCAGGCCCGAGTCTAGGCGCAGTATCCTATTGTGGTTGGCAATGTTCGCGTACCTGCTTCCTAGGAATAGCCAAATCCTGTCTTCGGAGTCAACATGTAGCTGGCTGTAGTACTCGGATTGCCTGCCCCCGTACTCAGTCAAGCAGTACTCCTTGGAAGCCTCGACATTCCACTCGGTGCCATCCAATCGCATTACTATCATGCTGTCCGCGCAGGTATCGTTGAACCAGTTCACAGAGCCGGTGACGTTCAGCCGGGACGTGTCGCTGATCGTCCAGAAGGAGAACACCAAGTCACCCGTCGATGTTCCGGCCATCATTGCCGAATCGTCACTAACGTCGAAGCCCGCTGGGTCTTCTGACACGATGGTCGAAGCCGAAGACCACTCTCCCGAGTCATTGAGCCTTGCTAGAACGTAGTGGTGGTTGTCCGTTCCTACGGTCAGATTGCCCAAAGTAGTCGAACCGTATGTTCGCATCAGTACGTCAACAGAACCGTCCTCTTGCACTGCCATTCCCTGGAGGGTCCGGTGATAGTTGGTTCCCGGAGTGACCGTCGAAACCCAGGAGAAGTTGCCGGAGGTTGAATTCATCCTGGTGATGAATGGTCTCTGGTAGCTGTACTTGGATTCTGGAATATCCAGGGTGATGTTTCCGAATGACAGAGTGCGTTCGCTAGATGAGGAGCTTGACACCTGTCCTGCGATGGTGAGCTCCTCCGTTTCTCCGTTGATGTCCATCCTCGTGAAACCGTATGTGTTCACGACTGTATCAGTGGAGATGTGCCAGTTTGCGTCCGTCCCTCCTGTCGACATGTATGCGTCATGGGCCCACCTGACGCTGCCGTTCGTATCCACGGAGACCACGAACATTGCTTCCCTGCTTGGAAGGTCGTGCCCCGTTCCCGGTAGGTCTAGTGACCCGCCCGACCTGTGCCCTGTAACGTAGGCATTCCCTTCGCCGTCAATGGCAAGTCCACCTGGTCCACCGGTTACGGAGCCGCTGAAGTCCAGGGGCATGACCCAGGCCCAGGTGCCGTTGCCCCATCTTTTGGCTACGTATAGGTCCCCTGACTGTATGGAAACCGAGATCCCATCGGAGGACCATGCCGAGGTGGAGTAGTATAGGCCGTAGTAGTACAGGTTGCCCTCGGAGTCGTATTCGTGGAAGGTTGTTCCAGGGCCGTTCCTTGTTCCCATGTACTGGTGATCGTCAACCCTCCCGAATCCTGCGTGGACGGGGGACGGAGATCTGATTGTGAAGGTGATAGTAACCGGGTAGGATGCGCTGCTGCTGTTTGAGTAAAGGGTGTATGCGGTTCCGGCCGTGTCAGTGCTAGTGGGTGCTCCGGAAATGACTCCCGTCGTGTTGTTGAGGGAAAGTCCCGCGGGCAACGAGGGGGCCCAGACCTCGATCAACGATTGACCGCTGAATTCCGGGGTGAGTACCAGGTCTTCCCCGAGTATGGTAACCACAGAGTCAGTCCCGTAGTCTGCCACTGCGTACTGGAGCGTGTCGCAAACCCCGTCCCCGTTTTGATCGGTTGGCTCGAAGTAGTATGAGGGGTCCAGCAGAAGTCCCTTGTGGTGCAGTATTGCGGAACCCGTGTCGTTTGCGTCAATGGACATGAGGAACGGGTCGTCTTGGCGATCGAACCTCAGTGATAGACTCGCGTAGCTGAGTGACGAAACTCCGCCCGACTCCTCCCAGCCGTTGCTCTGCCATACCTGCTCGTTCACCCATGAGTCTCCGGACTTGTGTGATATCATCAGAATATCCGATGTGTGGTTTATCCATGCCAAGTGAGGCGTTCCAGAGGAGTTTGTAGCTATTCTGACTCCCTCGTTCCTACCAGTCGAACTGGAGACCATCTCGGAGTTCCAGACGCTTCCGTCGAACGTGGAGAACCACAGGTCAGTATCATTGTACATCGCCGCGTAGACTGTGCCGTCGCTGGAGACATGGAGGTCAGACGTGTGGTCTTGGGTGGCCGAGTGTTGGGTCCCGCTGCTCCACGAGGAGCTCTGGCTTCTGTCCAGGATGAGCCTCGGTGAGCTCCACTCGACCGTTGTGCTCCCAGAGTGACTCGGCCCGAGGTCAGTGTGGTAGTGGTAGAAGCCCACCGGACTCGCTGAGAGGTTTACCATCATTACGTGGAGCCTTCCGTTTGGCCCGAATGCCAGTTGCCCATGGTGGTTTGAGGACGCGCTGAGGCCCTCCGGTACGTTCAGCTGGAAGGTGGTCCCGTTCAGGTACCACCCCCTGATTGCCGGCCCTCCCGATCCCTCGTACCACCTTGCAACCATGTCCCCCTCGATGCTTATCGCGGTGTCCGTGGAAGTGGTGCTCCCACCAGTCGCTCTGTGCGTGGGAGAAAGGGTCCCGTTGGAGTCTGCCGCACGGAACATTCCAGCCTCATCAGTGACGTAGAGGAGGTTGTTCTGCTCGTTTACTGACCAGTAGTCGTACTCGTTGCTTCCGTAGAGGTTGCTGATGCCATCCGTGCTTCCGTCGAACCTCAGAAGCGCGTAGTGCGAGTAGTCGTTGTTGTAAGTGGAGAAGAACCTGATGCCGTGGTCCGACAGGGTGAAGTCGTAGCCGCCCGAAATGGAGTCGTAGTTACTAGTAGGCCAAATCAGGCCCGCGCTGTCCCAGACGTCCCTCTGGGACCATGTCAGAGGCTCCCCGCCGTAGCACTCGATCTGGTATGTGTCATTCCAGGAGTTTCCATCGATGTCATCGTCGATGCTGTCGCAGATACCATCTCCGTCGTAGTCAGTGGGCTCTGACAGGGCGCTCCACCAGAGTGTGCCGCAGGCGATCTCCTCCTCGTCCGACCACTTGGTTGCTGTGTCTTGGTCAGCCGTTGTTACCGTGGCATCGTCGTCGTCGGTGTCTACGTTGACACCAAGGCCGTCTCCATCATGGTCGAACCAGTCTCTCTCGTCGAATGGGAGGTCGTCGTTCGTGTCGGTGTAACCGTCGTCGTCGTCGTCGGTGTCCCAGATGTCTATCCAACCATCTCCGTCGTAGTCATCCGGAACTATGTAGAGGTTGGTTATTGGGAGGGAGCCGCCCATCTCCTCCCCCGAGTCCCCTATGTTGTTGTTCGAATTCCTGTAAACCCCAAGCCTGCCGTTGTCGTCCTGTCCCCAGCACCTAACCGTCCCGTCTTCCATTATGCCGCACGAGTGGTAGAAGCCAGCGATCACCGACGATGAGGTGGTTGTGGGAAGGTCTGCAGCCTGCAGGCTGTCCCCCATCTCTCCGGAACTGTCGCCTACGTGGTCTGTGCTCCCTATGCCTAGCGCGCCTTCACCATTGCCCCCCCAACAGGCAACGCTCAAGTCGTTGAGCAGCGCACAGGTGTGGCTGTATCCCGCACTGATGCTTGAGGCCTTCTTTCCGCTCCCCAGGTCTACAGTAGGTAGGTTATCGCCCATCTCTCCGCTGGAGTCCCCAGTGTTCCCAGAACCGGTCCCCAATCCCGTCCTTCCGATTCCGTTGCTTCCCCAGCATCGCACGCTCCCGTTGTCCAGGATCGCGCAGGTGTGCGAGTGTCCAGCAGAGATTTGGACTGCAGTCCTATCATCGCCCAGATCAACGGCGGGGAGGCCGTCCCCCATTCTTGCTAGGCACTCCCTGTCTGTCGGCTCGTTCAAGGTGGGATGGCACTGGATTCCGTCTTCAAGCCCGTAACCGTCCCCTATTGGGTAGTTGTGCCCCTGGCCTAGCTGACCGTAGGTGTTGAGGCCCCAGCATTTCACGACGCCGCTGTCCAGGATCGCGCAGGTGTGGCTGTTCCCCGAACTGATTGAGATCGCCGTCCTCCCAGTGCCCAAGTCAACGGCAGGAAGGTAATCCCCCATCTCGTTCGCACCGTCCCCCATGTTGGAAGAGTTACCTATCCCTAGTCTCCCGCTCCCGCCGTTCCCCCAGCACTTGACACTGCCATCTTCAAGGATTGCGCAGGTGTGGTAAGATCCGGATGAGATCTCCGTGGCGGTCCTCCCGGCTCCCAGGTCGATGACTGGGAGGTCATCCCCCATCTCCTCGGACTCATCGCCTATGTTTCCGCTGGTAGTTCCTTGTCCGGTGACGCCGTTCTGGTTCCTCCCCCAGCACTTCACGCTCCCGTTATCCAGCAGTGCGCAAGCGTGTTCAGCTCCGACGGACACTTGGAGCGACGTCCTGTTCGAACCCAGGGGGACGAAGGCCAGATTGGCCCCCATCTCGTTGGGCCCGTCCGAGGCAGTGGACGTGTTTCCGTGCCCGAGCTGCCCGTAGTTGTTGTATCCCCAGCACTTTATGTGGCCCTGGACCGAACGGGCGCATCCGAACATCCCGTGGTTGTCTATGGATATCTCCGCAACGTCGTATGGGCTCGAGGATAGTGCCCCGCTGCTTTCGGCCGCTCCGAGGGGGATCCCTCCTTCTAGGCTGACTGGGTTTGCGGAATCGGGGGAGTTCGCCGATGCGCTGGAGCCGTCCCCAATCTCCCCGCTTGAGCCCTGTCCCCAGCACAGGATCCGCCTGTCCCCGCTTGAGTCAACCGAGTAGAGAGCGCATGAGAATCCCCCTCCAGTTCCTTTGCTAGGGGAGACTGATACCTCCAAAGGCGTCAATCCGGAAACTGCGGAAGAGGGCACTGGGTCCTCCGAGGTCACGGAAGCGACTCCGTTACCGAGTTGTCCGGAAGATGCCACCCCCCAGCATCTTACTGCATCGGAGACAACCGCGCATGCGTGAGTCTGGCCTATGCTTAGGGATGTGACGGACGT
>PBOL01000039.1 GCA_002725315.1 Methanobacteriota archaeon
CTTGGCATGGCAACGTGTACCAAGTCGCAGCCACTCCTCGCTGCTGCTAGGCCGGATAGGATGGGAGCCCCATGGTAAGGGCCTCCCCCGATAACTAGGAGTCTGCCGCGGTCTCCCTTCCTTGCACCCTTGTCAATGGGCGGGTATCTGGTTGAGTCGCCCCTTCCGCAGTTCTGCACCTCTTCTGGCCATGGAAGGCCCGACACCGAAATTTCCCCGCATTCGGAAGACCCCATTCCTTCCTTCAGAGAGTGGAAAGTTAGCGTCTTGTCCGCCACCAGACAGTCCGGGCCACCAAGTCCAGTGGGGATGTCGCAAGCAAGGATTGGCTTCCCCTGGGAACTTGCCCACTCTGCGATTTCCGAGATGGGTTGTCTGAGGGATGAGCCCGGGCCCCCTCCCCCTGCACCGAGTAGGCAATCCACGATCAGGGACCAATCGCCCTCTGGCACGGACGGCCACACATGGATTCCAACCGACTCGCTCGCTAGTCTCCGGGCTTCCGAAGAGGCCTCAGACTTGGAATGGAGGTGGCTTGCTACAACGGCAGTCCTTCCAGAAAGTGAGTCGGAGCGGCAAGCGACGAAGCCGTCTCCGCCATTGTTTCCCGGGCCGCACAGGAACAGTACCCCTCCGCTTGGGTACATTGCAGATGCTTCTGCGGCAAGGCTATCGCCGGCGGCCTGCATTAGCTCGGACTCCCCGATTCCCAAACTGAGGGCGTTGTCGTCGAAGACCGCGACCTCTTCCCAATGCATGGACCAGCGAGAGCGCCCCTTCATGATCACCAACGTACCTAGGCGATCTCCGCTTCGATGGCTGTCCCGGTTCTCTTGCTTCCATCGCCATAGCCATCGTCCCACAGTCCATCCGGGATCTCTTCGCCTGCGATGAGTACGAACGGGTCATGTCCACCTGGTAGCATGTCGATTGGTACGTCGGCACCCTCCGGGACGTTCCTGAACACCGGCCTGGAAACCAGTAGCTTGTTGAAGCCGATGAACAGTGACGCAGTAACCCCCCAGAAAAGCAGGATGATCGAAATTCCGTGTGGATTGGCAGGATTCCAAGGGTCGTCAACGTTGGCTAGCAAGTCTACGAAGTATGATAGCATCAGGACGGCGAACATTATCGGGAAGCCGAGGTACATCACAATGTCCCACCACCTCCCTATCCACCAGTCATTGTCCCCAGTATTGATGAAGTCGTCACGGAATGCGGAGACTCCGTGGTCGAGGTATTCCCTGAAGTCAAAGCCCTCCACTCCGTTCTCTTCCTGCCAGAACTTGTACCTAGACCAACCGTAGTTCCAAATCGTGTACGCCATGAACAGCCCGCTGAACATCAGACCGTATCCCCAAATATGATCCTGAACCTCCAGGAACTGCGGGAAGCGCACTCCAGTGGTTGGATCCATCTTGATCCAAAGGACCGCGCTAGGGAGTCCGAATAGGAAAATCGCAAATCCGGTTAGTGCCACTGACCTCGATCTCTCGAATCCATGGTCGACGAAGTTCCTTACGCACAGTTCCACGGTTGAAATCATCGAGGTTAGGGCGGCGAAAGATAGGGCCAGGAAGAAGACCGCGACCATAACGAGCTGTACAACCGGGCCTCCGGGAGCCTGTGCGAAAACCTCTGGCAGCACTAGGAAGGTGATGGCTGAGCTTCCTCCACTAACAGCCCCTAGGGGATCGGCTGAGACGGAGAAGACCGCCATCATTACCGTTAGGCCAGCGATGATGCTGATGCTGTTGTTTGCCAAGCACATGGTCGCCGCGTTCAGCGTGGTGTCCTCGTCCTTTCGCATGTAGACCGAGTAAGTGATTGCCATGCCCATACCGGCGGAGCATGACCATGCCGACTGGGAAAGGCCGTTAATCCACGTCTCTGGTTGAACAAGGTACTCGGGTTGGATGCTGAACATGTAGATGAAGCCGTCAAGCGAACCGTCCTTCACGTCCATCACAAATGCTAGGAAGAGTGCAGTGAACAGTAGGACGAAAAGCGATGTCATCAGCGTAACGTTTGCCTTCTCTATCGCCTTTGCTCCGCCCCAGATGGCTGCCAGAGTGATCAGTACTGTGATCCATTGGAAGAAGATAACCTGCATCGGGTTCTCTAGGAACGTGTTCCACACCTCGATTGTGTCAACACCCTCAGCAAGGCCCCCTCTGATTGCAATTTGGAAGTAGTTCAGACACCACCCGGTTACCACTGCGTAGTAGAAACCGATTGCTACGTTTATCCAAGCAGTCCATAGCCCCATCCAAGCGAACCTCCTTCCTGCGAAGATTCGGAATGTGCCAACGGTGCCCACTCGACTCCTCTTCCCAAGAGCGAACTCTGCGATAATCAGAGGAACAGACCACAAGAAGAGGAAGATTAGCCAAGGAATGAGGAAGGACCCCCCTCCATTTGCACCGACCATCCTTGGGAACCGCCAAATGTTACCCGTTCCGATTGCCGCCCCTATGGTTGCAAATATTAGCCCCAGGCGTCCACTGAACTGATCGCTTGACTGCTCTGAACCGGATTCCATCCTATCGCCTCAATTGCTCTTCCCGGGATTTTTCGGGGTGGGTTGCGGTTCATCTTCAATCGGCATGCCAAGAACTCTGTCATCCTCTGAGAACATCTCCCTGAGGGAGAAGCCCAGACCTCCCCAAACGAAGCTAGCAATCACCAGAAACATCAGGATGCTCAGAATTGCGTCCCCGAACCCTGCCCTGTAAGGAATTGACAACTCGTAGTAGTTTCCGCCCTCGTCAACGTTTGGATAGATGAACGGGAAAGCCCCGTTGGTAGTACCCAACATTGCCTTGTACTGGATTTTACCCACCGAGGTGTCTGGAAGCGGGACGTGGGCCTCGATCTGGGTTCCATTGGATCCATCCCTAAGAGAGCAATGGACGTTCGACTCGGGCTCGATGAATGGGGTCCTAGACCAAGGGACGTTCGACCACTCAGTTGGCCCGAAGTCGTCCTGCTGCCTTGTTGGCTCAACGAACCTCCACATCAGATGTGTCATGTTTATGTCTGTTGAGTAGGGGAATGTCACGTCTAGGCAGAAGCCTATCGGAATGTCTCCCTCGGATGGGACTGTGACGTTGTCGGGTCCCGATAGCCACTGCCGCGCCGTGGTGTTCTCGATTCCCACTATAGCCCGGTATCTTGGGTCGTCAGCTATCTCAGTCATGTAGAAGGCGATGCCGACATTCCTCACTGCAATATGGGCAATGTCCTCCGGGAGCTCGTGGAATGCGTTGCCTATCTCTATCGTGTAGCAATAGGAGTTGTGAACGCCGTAGTGCCAGTCGCAGAAATCTCCAGTGGTCGGGTATAGCTCCGATGACTGCATCGGGGCGTAATCTGTCATCTGGCCCATTACCTGGCCGTGGTACACGAGATACTCGTCATCCGGGGAGTAGCAGTTGGTGCAATGGCCCCAGGGCCAGAGAACCAGCTCAGAGAAGGAGTGCCATGTGAGGGTGGTCTTGAATTCTGAGGCTCCGTCCCCATCGTCGTCGTTCATCTCCGTCATGTCTTGGATGAACTTGGTCTCTGGTTCGCTGTTTCCCCCCATCCAGTCCTCGTCAATCAGTTGGTCGGCATCATCGTCCTTTCCGTCGACGTGATCCTCGTTGAGTCTCCCGTCTCCGTCCTGATCCACTGTGTCAACTGGACCGTTGTACACGTCGTTATTGGGACCCCCTGCATAGCACATTCCCGGGAAAAGGGGCCCGGTTGCCCCAAGGGGAGCCCCCCACTCGAACTGGTAGTTGCGATTTAGATCGACTCCGTCGCAGCCCTCGTCTACTTCTTCGTCGATGTCGGGCAACGGGGTCACACCGGTTACGGTGTTGTCTCTGAGATTCTTCCTCCAGCCAGAAGTCCTGCAGTTCTCCCAAGCAGTCGGTCCGCAGAACTCCTCCCTGTCATACCTGTTACCATCGACGTTCAGCATTGGAATTAGGTAAATCTCCCTTGTGTTCACCATATCGGTGATGAACTGCTCTGAGAAGTCCTCGTCTACACCTAGGTCTCCTGGACCACATGGGTTTCCATCTCCGTTGCTGTCCTGGTTTGATGAGTTGAGGAGTGCGCAGTCCCCATCGTCGTCTATGCCGTTCCATGGGTCCTCATCGATCAACCCATCGCCATCGTTGTCAACTCCCGCCATTCCGTAGTAATGGGCTACTATCTCAAGGAAGAACATCGGAACCTCGTAGGACATCCACTCCCTAGCATGGTGGTTGCCTACCAACATCACGTCGGGCCTGTCTGCGTAGTTTCCACAGTCACCTACGAAAACGTTGCAGTCTCCTCCTGAGGCATCCTTGGTGATCTTGATCCAGGGACTCCTATGGTTGTAGTACCATCCTTCGTAGTCAGTGGCCTTCATTTCGTCTCCCCGAGCGTTCAATCCCCCGATTAGCCCCTCATGGAAGGTCATGAATTCAGAATTCCTGTCTGCTAAGAACTGCATCCTGTTCTTCATCGTGAAGTAGTCGTGGTACTCTCTGAACTGAGCCTTGCTGTCACCCCCCCATGGGAAGTTCTGGAAGACGTAGTCTTCTGACCATATATCGCCGGGGGCCAGTCCTTCCTCGGCCTCCTGGGCCTCGCTAACTGGAGCAAGTGCGATGGGAGAAAGAAATGAAAGTAGCATGGGCAGGAGCATCGCAACCACCGGGATTCGGGCATCGGAACGATGAGAGATGAAGGGTTTGGGGGAGGCCTCAGGGGACATGTGGATGGATTAGCGGGTCGACAGTCTGTATTGAATCGCTCGGAGTTCGGTCCGTAGGACCGTTTGACTTTTTGAGCAATGCCTTCTCGGAAGGAGCAATGGTCGTAGCATCAATTGTGAATGATTCGTTTAGTGGAGATGAGCTGGCTTACGACTTCTCTGGAGGGGGTATTGCATGGTTTTTGATTCTTGTATTAGGTAGTGTGATCGCTGGATTCCTATCGAGAAAAGTGGTTTTCCCCCGTCTGATGGATTTACTGTCAAAGACGGATAGGATTGATGGAAAGACCCTCTTTGCACCCAGGTCTCTGGGATGGATGATCGGGCTTCTTGTGATGTGGCAAGCGGTTGATTGGCAATTGGCAAATATAGAGATTGGAGAGGGCGAGTACCTCTGGAATACAGGATTGATGGGGGATTTTGGCGCAATTTGTAGGGCGGGTTTCGTTATCCTGATGCTTCTAGCAGCCTACAGACTGGTCGATTATCTGGATGCATTCATCGTTGTGGAAGGCGATAATATCGCTGCTAGAAGATCCCTTGCTAGCGTCGCGGAAGCAATAGGGAGGCTTGCAGTAGTTGTAGTGGGGGCCTTCGTGATTGCAGGTCTGATTGGCTTGAACCTTAATGGGTTAATTGCCGGACTAGGTATTACCGGCCTTGCACTGGCTCTGGCAGCCAAGGATTCAGTGGCCAATATCTTTGGCGCGATTTCCATCATCATTGACCAACCTTTCAACGTAGGAGACTGGATAATCGTCGATGGAGTAGAAGGCGAGGTGATCACAATTGGTCTGAGGACCACAATGATTAGAACAGGAAATGACACTATTGTCACGATGCCGAACTCTAACATAACCAACTCAGCCGTGGAGAACTTCACTATGAGGAGGTTTAGGAGGATCAGGCCTTCCTTCGATTTCGAAGAGGACAGTGACGAAGGGGGCCTGAAGAAGTTCTGCGAGGCCCTCCTTGAACAGGTTCTAGCGGACCCAAGAGCGACAAAACCAGATGATTCATGGGTCAGAATAACGGATAGCCTTCCTTCGAAGATTACCGTATCTTGTAACTTCTATTGCGAGTCCAGTGCGAGGATTCAGAGGGAGCTCACGGAGGACATTCTCCTAATGGGCAGAGCAAGGGGGGCTGAATGCAACCTGAGTTTCCACGAGCCACGACAAAGGCGCCAACTCTAGGTGGGGCTGAATGGCGGATCTCATTCTTATTCGTCACGGACAGTCGATTTGGAACGCAGCCAACCGCTTCACAGGGTGGACTGATGTCGACCTATCCGAGAAAGGAGTCCTAGAGGCAGAGCAGGCCGGACGGGACCTCAGCGAACGGAGGATTGACGTCGTGCATACAAGCGATCTGATCAGGTCGCAGAGAACTGCTGATATCATCATGGAGCTAAACGAGTGCTCAGATGGGGCCGAAACTAGGCGTGACTGGAGGCTTAATGAGAGAAACTACGGTTCTCTCCAAGGGCTAAACAAAGCAGAGACGGCCGAAAAGCACGGTGCTGAACAAGTGCAAATATGGAGGAGGTCATACGATGTCGCTCCGCCAGACGGAGAAAGCCTAGAGATGACCGCTAGAAGGACTATCCCGTACTTCATCGAGGAGATACTGCCTGATCTAGAGGCTGGCAAGAACGTCCTAGTCTCGGCACATGGAAACTCTCTGAGATCGATAGTCATGCACATTGAAGGAATTAGTGCAGAGGAAATAGTAAGTTTGGAAATTCCTACAGGAGTCCCTATGCCCTACATTTTTGAGGATGGGGAAATCAAGAGATCAGATTGAATGGAATCTCTGGACGCGGAGATAGAGACCAGTAGAACCTCAATAGAATGTAGCTGCCTGAGATGAATAAGGCTGGGATTGCGAGTCCTTCGATTGAAGTAGGGACGTCTCGAATAATCGTGATGGCTCCCAATGCACCGAACATCATCGATAGAGTTGCGAAAATACGACTGTTGAACATCTTCATCTGGTATTTCTTGACATAGCGGATTAGTCCGGTTGCTGGCTCGGGTGCCCCAGATTGATCGGAAACCGCCTCCAACACATCGAGGAGGCATTGTTCGTATTCCCATATCGCCAGACCTCCACGATGCGTGTAGAAAACGCTGGCAGAGCACCATTTCTCTGGTGCTCGGCTCATCCATCCCTGTATCATGGAGGTTCTGAGTTCTACTATGTCAAATTCAGAGTTAAGTTCGTGATGGAGGCGAGAAAGATCATGCGAAATAGAGGCCAGATCCCTAATGGCCGGAAACTCGCAATCTGAGGGAACTAGTGCATCGGCCCTCCTAGGCCTCCGAATCCTAACCTTGCCCTCGAGGAAATCACTGAGTCTAACATCTCCAAGACTGAGCATGCACTCTGAATCCCTCGAATGGGGAGCACGCCAAATTAGGTCTGCCCTAAGTCTCTCTTCCATCACCGATAGTCGTGCATTCCACCTTCTCGGATCAGGGGGGGTAGTGCGGGAATCCTTAACCTCTCTATGGTACAATGCTAGGGATTCGCCACAGGACCAAAGGAGTTGCTTTGTCAAATTTAGATCTCCGGATTTCATCGAGTCTGAAATCGTATTCCTTGAGTCCACGGCGTCTTCCATGGATTTCCACAGGATTGCCACATCGGTACCATTCCATGAGTAGCCGCCGCTGGGAGAAATCAGCGTCGAATCAGCCGAAGTCGATCTCTTTCTGATCAGCCCGTCGGATCCCCATGGTAGGAACTCGACGAGCCAGTCACAATCTCCTCTTATGACTGCTCTTGGGCCCCTTTCATCCTCGCTAAGAGAGGATACCTCGATAGACTCGGGGTTTGGAACGTCACCCCAACTAGTCAATTCAGATACTATCAATTCCCAGTCCGAAGGGCTAGAAAGAGATGCGGGCTCAATCATCTTACACGACAAACCGATTCCTGCGAAAGCAACACCCTTGAATCCGGCGGGTACCGGTTCGTTATTGTCAACCTCGGCCATTGCCGCAGGCCTCCACTTACCTTCCCATCCAGACATCTTGCGATTGGTAGGAAGAGGTGCAGGGCTTCATTCAATCGGTCTGCGAAGGCTTGAATCATAAATGCCCTAGCGAGGGGCGTGGAAGATGGCTCACCGGGACTGCCGCTTGCAGTGGACATGGATGGAACCCTGATACTAACCGACATGAGTTGGGTTAGCTTCAGGAGGGTCATAATTAGGAGGCCGTGGATGCTGCCGGGGATGATACTCAAGGAATTCTCAGGGAGGAGGGCAGAGTGGAAGAGGGACCTAGCAGAGAGGCTGAATTTTTCCCCATCTGAGCTAGAGTACCATGCTGGTTTTCTCGACTGGCTAACTGGCGAGCATGCCAAGGGAAGAGAGTTGGTTCTGGCTACTGCCTCGGACAGACTTGTTGCTGAACAAGTAGCTGGTCACGTTGGACTGTTCTCCGATGTAATGGCATCCGACATGTCATACAACCTCAGAGGAAGCAAGAAGGCAGAGGCCCTCGTTTCCAGATATGGGGAAGGAGGTTTCGCATATGCAGGAAACAGCAAGCACGACATAGACGTATGGAAGCATTCTGGAGAGGTGATAGTAGTGAATCCTGAAAGGGGCCTTCTAGCAAAGGTCGGAGACGATGCCGACATAGTTTTCGAATAAATCGCGTCGACTCAGTTGTCATAACGTGTGAGTGCCCCGGAGACAACATGGGAGAGCGAGAGAAGGGCTTGGGAAATTTCCTCGACAGCCTAGCTAAGTGGCTTCTTCGATTCCGAGTCTTCGCTATCCCGGCTAGAATGTTCTCCAATTCCAGAATTGCGTGGAGCATGATATCCAGAGTTGATCGAGTCAGGGTCAGGAGGCAGAAAGACAGGCTTCTGTCATTTGAACTACCTAACCACATATCGATCATAATGGATGGGAACCGCAGGTTTGCATGGAATAGAAGGCTGGGGGCAGAAATTGGACACAGACACGGGAAGGAGAAGCTCAAGCAGGTAATGGATTGGGTTCTGGACCTAGGTATTCCTTACCTCACGGTTTACGCTCTTTCTACTGAGAACATTTCAGGAAGAGAGGATGGTGAGTTAGGGACGCTGTACGACCTCTATGTCACGGGGCTCGATGAAATAGCAGAGGACCCGAGAATTCACGAAAAGAAGGTCAGAGTTCGAGTCGCAGGGAGGATCGAGATGCTTCCACAGAGAGTTCAGGATGCCATTGACCGAGCAGAAGAGAGGACTCGGGATTACTCTGACTTCACCTTTACGGTATGTCTTGCATATGGGGGAAGGGAAGAGATAGTTGATGCAGTAAAAGGAGTAGCCGAGGACCATTCGGCCGGAAGGTTGTCTCTAGATGAAATAGACACCGAAGAGATTTCCAAGAGGCTGTATGATGCACACATCCCCGATCCCGACCTGGTTATCAGAACCAGTGGAGAGGAGAGGGTCTCCAACTTCCTCCTCTGGCAGATTGCATATTCAGAACTATATTTCACAGATGTGCACTGGCCTTCATTCAGCAAGGCTGATCTCTACGAAGCGCTTGAGTCCTATCAGTTGAGGAGGAGGCGCTATGGAGAGTGATCAGTACGGTGTCTGTGATTGCGGTGGTTACAAGAATCCCGCAGTAGCGGTTGATGCCGTAGCCCTGAGAGAAGTAGAAGGGGATACTGAGGCCCTACTGATTCGTAGAGGTGGTGAGCCTGAGGTCTGGAAGGATAGATGGGCGTTCCCAGGTGGATTCGTCGACTATGGAGAGGATCCCGAGCAAGCAGTTCTACGTGAACTTGTGGAGGAGACGGGGGTGGTTGGTCACAACCCGAAAGCACTAGCGATACATGGGGATCCCAACAGAGATCCTAGGAAGCACATCATAGCTCTGTTCTATCTTGTAGATGTAGCCCCTGAATCAATACCCATAGGAGGTGATGATGCAGAGGAAGCATCTTGGGTTCCCATATCCACACTTAGTGCAAGTCAAGTGGCAGGAAGTCACATGGAAATTATCGAACAATTACGCAAGTAACCCTATACCGAGAATCGCCTCGCGGTTCCATGAGCGAAAAACTGAAGATTGACACTGGTGGAACTAAATTGGGACCCTACAGCCCGGGAATAAATGTGAAGGATCACATCTGGCTTTCTGGGCAAATTGACGTGGATGCAGGCGATGACGTCGAATCGCAGACAAAGGGGACACTGGAAAAAATAGACGATCTTCTTGCAGCAGCGAATAGTTCCAAGGCAGACTTGGTCAAGGTTACGGTGCTAATGACTGACATAGAATTCTATTCGAAGATTAACGAGATATACGCGGAATGGCTTGGTGATACGATGGCTCCTTCTAGAGCGGCATACGAAGTCTGTAGGCTTCCGGGAGGGGCACTGGTGGAGATAGTATGCGAGGCCTTCAGGAATTCTGGAGAATACAGAACTGATCTACCCGCAGAGCTAGAGGAGGCCCTGGTATAGTGGATAATCGGGACAATATCATCCTAAAGAGGTTCGAAGAGCCAGATGAGGTCAGGAGTTTCGAAAAGGGCAAATTTGAGTTGGTGCATTTCGAGGGAATGACGATTGGGCGGGCAACATATCACCCTGGTTGGAAATGGTCTTCCGATGTATCTCCAATATCTGGGACTGATTATTGTGAGATTGAGCATCTCGGGATGGTGATTTCCGGAGTTGCTACATGTGCATTCAAGGACGGCGATGTTCACGAATTGCGTGCTGGTGATCTATTCTATGTTGGCCCGGAGCCGCATGACAGCTGGGTAGTTGGAGACGAGGATTATGTTTCCCTGCACTTCCTCGGCGCAGATAAGTACGCTAACTGAAAGACTCCAACCAAGAAGATTAGGTATTGGCTACTGAGGTGACGAAGCATGGGCGTATTCAAGGCATATGACATCAGAGGGATTGCTGGAACTGAGTTAGACTCGGATTTTGCCGAGCGCCTAGGAAAAGCATTGGCTACTCACTATGATGCAGGATGCGTCTCAGTGGTTAGGGACATCAGAGAATCTAGTCCCGAATATCATGAAGCGTTCGTGAGGGGTCTGTTGTCCGCGGGCGCAGATGTTCTTGATCTGGGGATCTCTACAACGGGTGTCCTATATCGTTCAACAGTTGATCTTCCCGTAGATGTGTCAGTTGTAATCACAGCAAGCCACAATCCTCCGGAGTATAATGGATTCAAGATTTGTCATGGGAAAATGCCTGTGGGGGGAGAAGAGTTGCAAGATATCAGAAGGACTTTCGAATCTGGAGAATTTAGAGTCGGGAATGGCAGCTACAAATCAATGGAAGAATACGAAGAAGAATACACCGAGTCGATCATAGAGAGTATTGGAAGCCTATCAAGAGACATCAGAGTTGTTCTTGATTGCGGAAATGCAGTTCCGGGACCACTAGCCGTGAGAGTTCTTGAAAGGCTGGGTGTTGATGTAATCCCACTATATTGCGATTGGGACAGTACTTTCCCAAATCACCCCCCAGACCCCACTAGACAGGAAAACATGTCTGATCTGAGCAGGGCCGTTCTAGAGCACGGTGCTGAGTTTGGAATCGGAATGGACGGAGATGGAGACCGTCTAGGGGTCGTGGATGAGAATGGGAGTTTCATTCACCCTGATCGGCTAATGGGGATTTTCGTTCATGACATTCTTTCGGGCCTTCCAGAAGACGCCTCAGAAGAACAGCGAACGATTTTCTTCGATGTTAAATGCAGCATGGCATTGGAGGAGGCGATTGAGGATTTGGGGGGGGTTCCTCGAATGGTTAGGACCGGTCATACTTTCATGAAGTTAGAGCTAAGAGATCACCCAACTTCCTCCCTGGCAGGTGAAATGTCTGGTCATTTCTTCATGAATGATCAATGGGATGGTTTTGACGATGCGATTTACTGTGCTGCTAGGCTATTGGGAATCGTTGGAATGGATCCTTCTCCAGAACAGGGGGGTCCAAAATTTTCCGAAAGGTTCGGTTTCATGCCTGAATACCCGACTACTGACGAAGGAAAAATCCCATTGGTAGGGGACAGAGATGAAGTGATGGAGGGGGTGGCCAACGCGTTTTCTGACATGCCAGTATCGACTGTGGATGGAATTAGAGCCAGGTACAAGGACGGTTGGTTCCTATGCCGTCCAAGCAACACCGAGCCGATACTAGTGATGAGGGCAGAGGGGAGGGACCAGGATGCGTTGGATTCCATACTTTCCGACATTAGTTCCCGAATAGGGCATATTGTAGATATTGAGAAACTAAAGTAGTGAGTGGTCACCGATTCTCTTATGCCAGCCTCCAAAGTGGCCGCGTCGCTGCCACTGTAGCTTAGCCTGGTAGAGCGTCTGATTCGTAATCAGAAGGCCGGGAGTTCGAATCTCCCCAGTGGCTCCATCAATCTGTCAAGCCCAATTCCAACAGTTTTTCTCGGAAAATGGTACAGGATTCCTTGAGTGAGCCGATTACTGGCATGGGCTCTCCAGAAAGGAAACTCATTGTTGACCCTCCTCCGGTGCTATTGTGGGTGACTTCACCAGCGGCACCCCTGCTGTTAACGAGTGCGCTTGTGTGACCGCCCCCAATTATTGTCATGGCTTCGGTCTCTATGCACATGTTGAGGATCTCAATAGTCCCAAATGCAAACTCTGGTATCTCAAAGTACGAGGCTGGTCCATTCCAAAGTACGCAACGAGAATCCTTTACAATCGGACTGAGATTTCGCAGAGTCTCGATTCCTACGTCGTAAATTGGGTTCTCAGTAGGTAGATCATCCAAGGAAAGAGGCTGTCTTTTTCCTTCGACCTCCACGGCTAGATCAAGAGGTAGGAACAGGATTTCGTGATTCTTGGAAAACAGTTCCTCTGCCATTTCCCAAGTCGATTCGAAATCCACTCCCATAGTTTTCCTAATGAAGTCCCTATTCCTTTCTCCGATGTCTTTCCCCGAAACCCAGAGCATCAGATTTCCAGCCACTCCGACGAATGCTATCCTGTCCACACTTCCTCTTTCTATCAGGTTTCGCGCCACTCTCATTGAATCGTCGCACTTGGCTCCACCTAGTATGGCCAGATATGGTCTGGGTGGTTCTCTAATTGCAGTCCTCAGGCTCTCAATCTCGTTCTCCATTAAACATCCCGCTATGCATGGAAGAGAA
Organism: Methanobacteriota archaeon; assembly: GCA_002725315.1. GTDB lineage: Archaea > Thermoplasmatota > Poseidoniia > Poseidoniales > Thalassarchaeaceae > UBA36. The sequence goes on from PBOL01000039.1 coordinate 12,921, forward strand.
CTGGTGAAACCGGTGAGTGTTGGGGATCTCCTGTGGGCTGCAGCAAAGGCGTCAGTAACATATGCATCGGCCACAGATGCCAGTTGTGAAACAAGTTCTGTAGATTCAGTGTCCTCATTTGACTCATATTTCTTACCGTACTCCTCTTCATTAGTTCTAACGTTGTCTAGGAAAATGACTTCTCCGTTAGCCATGGATTCGATTGCCTGTATCGCCTTCTCTCCACAAATATCCTCCACAAATTCAATTTCTCGGCCGCTGATCTCCTGCAGGATTCTACAATGGGCTTCAGTATTGGTGAAATCTGATTTTCCCGGTCTGGACTGGTGAGCAAGGACTACTACTTTTGATTTCGAAAGTCGTTGTAGAGTCGGTAAGATCGCCCTCATTCTCCCATCGTCAAGTATCCTACCTGATGCAGGTTCCAATGGGGAGTTTACGTCCACGCGGTAGAGAACAGTACGTCCACTAAGGTCGACGTCGTCCAGCGACAGTACGCCTTCCACGGTATGGCCCACCGAGATTCCCCCTTTGGCCGTTGTGGAAGCAATTTGGGAGTCATGGGAGCCAAAATGCCTTTCCCGGATGACGAGCCAAGGGGTGATATGGAATGGGCCACATCCCGACTAACTGGCCCCGAAGGAGAGGACTGGCGAGTACCGGTGTCCGAATTGGAGGACAGGCAAGCTAGGCTAGCATCTAGACTGGCAGAATTGGAGATTAACTCTGCATTAATCGACGATCCAGTAGAGCTATACTGGCTTACAGGAGGAAGACAGAACTCTTCCCTAATTATTGGAGCGGATGGTTCCGGTATCCAAACAAAGCATTGGGTTAGAAGATCTTTGGAAAGAGCTAGGTTCGAAGCAGGCGGTGATGATTGCCCTCACGAAATAGAGTTGCATCCCCGGATGTCGTCTCTTGGACAAGAACTGATGAGTTCTGGATGCACCGAAAAGCCAGCACTATTATCAGGAAAGATTCCCCATGATAGATGGGCATTTCTATCATCAAAAATGAGTGTAATGTCAGGAGGATCCTTGGATTGCACTAGGGTCCTGTATGAACTCAGGGAGGAGAAATCCGAATGGGAGGTCGCAATGATTCGGGAAAGCGGAGAGGTGAACAGGATGATGTTCGAAGCGGTCCTCGAAAATGGAGGATTGGGCAAAAGCGAGTTGGAGATGGCTGGTGCAGCAGATGAGGTTAGCCGAAGGGCAGGTTTCGGGGGGAGAATAAGGATGAGGAAATGGCCTATGGATTGTGACAGAGTGGTAATCGCTGCTGGCAGGTCCGGTGCAGTTCCAACATACTTTGATTCAGCGGTGGGAGGTACGGGAGGGAGCCCAATATCCTCACTTGGTGCTGGCTTCAGCGTAGTAAAAGAAGGTCAGCCGGTATTAGTAGACATTGTACATGTTCACAGGGGGTACGTTTCGGATTGTACTAGGATGTTCTCAGCAGGTAAACTACCATCCGAGTGGGGTTCTAGGTTGGAGGACATGGGTGAGATTAGTTCCGAGATAGTCAGATCCCTTGGAAGGGGGGAAGATTGTTCGCAAGCATGGGAAAATGGCGTAAATATTGCTTCTGAAATGGGACACTCGGAGAACCTGATGGGAATAATGCCACATCAGGCAAGTTTCCTGGGGCACTCGGTTGGCCTTGAGTTGGACGAGACCCCTGTTGTCGCGAGTGGCTTTGATCGTCCTCTTCCCAGAGGCGGTACAATGGCAATTGAGCCTAAGGTCATCCATCCTGAGGGCGCAATTGGTATCGAGGACACCTGGGTCAGACTCGATGACGGGATGGTATGCCTCACTGCAGGAGATGATTTCCCCATGATATCGGAGTGGTGAGATGTCAAGAAAGGCCAAGGGGAATAGATCAGAGGCACAGAGAAGACTGGCAAGGATTCTGAGGAAAAGGGTCGAACCCCATGGAACCCCAATTACTGATCCCTCAATTCTGAAGGGGGTCGAGGTTGACGAATCTGGCATTGTTGAGATATGGATCAGACCTCCTCATCCACACTGTCCGTGCTGCTTGGGCGACCTGATTGATCTCAGAGGTGAGATATTGAATCAGAAGGGCGTTCTAGCATGTCACTTGGAGATTGTTGGAGTTCCGCAGCCAGAAAGATGGACTGCCGCCATAAACGAGGATTGAAAACGCTCATTCATTTTCTTCCGAGAGCTTGCTCATGGACCAATTGTTACGTTCCTCTACTTCCCTCAACTTGATTGATATCCTTGTGTATAGCCACCATGACATTACCGAGATTCCGAATGTGGAAATTGCGAGAGAGGCGAGAAAATCGGGTTCGGTGAAATACGTCAATTGATCGCCTACAAAGGTGGAATTACATCAATGTCACAATCCCCATTAGGAGTAATGCAGCAGGTCAAAATCCCACCCTCCGATACTAGGTCTTCGTCTAGACCGGGAGGTAGAACTGATGGCATCTCTACCTCTCCGCTGATTAGCCTGACTAGGCAAGTGCCGCAGTTTCCCGAAGTGCAGTTCGTGGGGATATCGACTCCTGCCATTTCCGCGACGTCGACCAGTGGATCACCGGGATTGGCCGTGACTGAACCGATTATCTCAGTGCCGCGGAAGAATCTGACTATGGGCAGACCGTTCGGCATCCGGAATTCACCGGTCCTCCCAGCGAGTCCATCGGCCAGTCTGCTTGTTGAATCTCAGTCCTGCCTTCTTCATCCACTTGTTGAACTTTGTAGCACCGGCCCCGGTTGCTATGATGAACTCCTCCCTATCCTCTTGGGCTTGTATGTACCCCTTAGCAGCAATAGTCTGATCTATCCATTCGTCAATACTCATCAACACTCCCGACAAGGTACTAGACTCAAGTGCAGCCTCTAACTCATCGGCAGATGCCCCGGCTGATTCGAGGTCTCTCTTCATCAGGTCTGCTATGGACTTTGATCTGTCCTTTCTGGGAGGCCGGACAACCTTCAATCGGGGCTTTATTTTCGGGTCTATCTTGATTCGGGAGCCGTTATTCAGCCTACCCTCGACAGCCTGGGCCATTGGTGCATGGAACTCCTCTTCGCAATCCCAGCAAATGAATGAGAAGTCCCTTGAATCTTCCATGATATTGCTTCCTCTGGGATCCATTTCTTCCCCACAGCTAGGGCAGGCATGTAGGCAAAGAACCGGGGCTATCTTTCGTCTGAAGTCTACAATGTCCTGGGGAGTCCCTGCAAGTTCGAGCATCTCATGATCTCTAGCCGCTTCCAGTCCTCTTGTTTCCAATTGGTCCCTCAGTTTCGACCTCTGCTCGTCCTTTGACTCGTCATCGAGATTATTTTCGAGCTTGACAATCAGTTCAATCGTCTTCCCTAATCGGTTCATTACTAGTTTCTGGTTCCTGAACGCTTCTACTCTCGCAAGTCTAAGTTGCTCCTTCTTTTCCTGGAGTTCTGCGTAGATATCCTTCTGCTCCCTCTTGAACCTGGTCTCTTCAATCTTGTCTACTTTCTTCTTATCATCGGATAGGACGTCTGCAAGGAATCTCTGTCTGCTGGATGACCTTGGTCCTGACTTTACTGCATCAAGGACGGAGTTTGCAACTTCTTGTTTTATTCCGTAGTTGTTTACTAGCGTCTCTGAGTCAAGTTTCTTCAGATCGCCGATCTTTATTCCGCCGTCAGACAGTATCTGAGCGGTTGTCTCATCTATCCCTCTTCGTAGAAGAGCGAGATAGGTGTCCTTCTTCGCCATAGCATCCCTTCCTTCAGCCAGGGTCTCCTATCGGCCCGGCCTCATGCTGTGGGAGAGGGGGGGCCTCTATCAAGTCGATGTCAAATTGAGCTGATTTCCATCTAATCTGCAGAGATTGCTCTGACTAGAGAAACCCATTGAGGTGGATCCAGCATCTCGGGCCTTAGATCTGGCCAGCCTTCTTCCAACCCGTCCAGCTCAGTTTCAATAACTCGATTTATCGTGGTTTGCCATCTCTCCTTATGCCAGCCAGAAATTCGTGAAATCCGAGCGGGGTTCTGGGATAGCAAGTTCCTCAATTTCCTCCTTCGATTTGAGAAGCAATGCTTAGTTACCAACCTAAACATTGGCTTATCCAGCCCCTCTAACTCAGGCCTATAGGTGGGAAGCAGCGATACTATTCTGGAATTTACCTTTGGGGAGGGACTGAAAGAACTGGGTGGGACCTTCATGTCCAAATTAATTTCGAAGTCGAGCCACAAATTTAGGCCCAAAGGGCCAATGTCATATGGCATTGAAGACATCGCCATTCTGTCTGCGAATTCTTCCTGCACTAGTAGGATTGCTGCCTGGATTGGGCTTTTCGAGTTGTAATCCCTTATTCGTTCGATAATTGGGCTCGATATTTGGTAGGGTAGGTTGGATATGACGTGAGTAATCCCCGGGGGCCACTTCGACGAGACTGCATCTTGAAGAGTCACTTCAAAATTGCAGTCTCTATCCCCAAACACCCTCTTGAGGTGTTCAACAGACTCCTGATCAACTTCCATTGTTGTGACTCTTGCCTTAGTACCCAACAGAGAGAGGGTGAGAGAACCCGGTCCAGGGCCGATCTCAAAGACGTGTGATCTTTCCCCTAATGGGGTTTGTATTTCTGAAGCCAGTGAGACTGGTCTGCCTATCGCCATTTCTTCTATCAAAAAGTGCTGACCTAGTGATTTCTTAGGCCTAGATCTGTCTCGAAGAATATCGACGAGCAGCCGGGCATCGAGGCCTTCCAGCGTCTTCATGTCAGTTCTCTGAGCGAACCAGCAAATCAAGTAAGCGGGGAGTCTGGGCCACATCTTCCATCTCCTTGACATATCTCTCTGCAAGGAGTCGGACTGACTCTATCCCACAAGATTCGTCGATTTCCTCGAACTCGTGCCACCCTGAAGAGCCTCGAAGACTGACCATCTGCATTGCCTTGGAGTTCCCAATTCCTGGAAGGAGCTGGAAAGAGTGGAACTTGAGAGACATAGGTCCTGCGCTATTGTAGAATGACAGGTGCCTTTCTTTGTCTGCAGAAATCGAGGCGCTTAACGCACTAACCAATTCCTGTTGAGCGGTTCCGCTAAGATCCTTGAGTCTGACCTCCGACATTGGGCCGACCACTTCCGATGGTAGGTCAATGCAGTCACCTGTTGAAATGGCGTCCGAATCTATTATTCTCGATCTCACAATATGCAGCGAGGGTTCGGTGATGCACTGGATTTCGTGTCCAATAGGTCTCCTGTCTTGAATGTCGAGAATCCGGATTCGTACCTCTCTATCGTAAGGACTTCCTGCGTCCCCGTCCGAGTCGTTAACATCTCCTGGCATCGTGTCCTCGGTCCTCCCAGAAAGGTTCTCCCTCATGAAGTGAGTTGTTCGAAAGTTTTCCAAGCGTCCCCCTAAAGGACGTGTTGACGGATTATGGTGATTATTTCCTCAACTTCTGAGGTATCCATGGCCACTCTCTTGCTAGCAATTACTACCCTAACATCGGCAACAGTGAGAGGTGCGAGTTCGGCTATCTTCGAGCATACTTCCGGGTGCTGTTGTAGCTTTTCATTCTGCATAAGGGCCCCAAATAGGCCTGCGTAAACTGCAGGATCGGTCTTGATGTCGCCACTGGGATGACCACTTGCACTGGCCTTCCACTGCGCATGCTGAAGAGCCATCGTCTGTTCATAGGATATCTCCCCTCTTCTTTCGATGGCCTCCAGTAACTTGTCTCGGACAGTAGCGTAGTCTACAAATTCTCTTTCCGCCAAATTCTCACCTACTCTATGGGCTTCAGATGCTCTGGTCTTGCGACGACCGTCTTCATCATGTTTCCATCAGCGACACGGACGATATATGCCCTTCCCTGTGAGCCTGAAATGACTCCTGTTTTTCCCTGGAAACGTCGATGCGGCATGCCCCTCTGCTGGGCCCCATCCAATACAATGGCCACCTTGTCGCCTTCTTCATATGAGTGCATTACTCTCCCAATGAATAGCCTCCGCCTGTCTCTCTTGCCCTTTCTCAGGATGCTTCTAGTGCCCCTTCTGGACCCTTTTGTTCGAGTGACCATGCTACCAATACTCCATTATAGCGAAAGCGGGCGACCTGTGGGGCGTTCTTAAGGACTCGGATTTGATTTGGAGCCTCATTCCGCATGTATCTCCTCGACGTCCAGCCATATCACTTCACAATCAGAACCTATTGCTTCCTGAATCGAAGGGTTGGTTCTCCCTTCATCTGAGTGGACTAGTTCCTTGACATAAGTGCCAGCCTCGCATCTCATCGTAACCTGTACCTCGTCCCCCTCTACCCTAACATCATCGATGGAAACTAGCTTCCTCTTCCTGACCTTGGCAGCCCTTCTGTGGGAAACTCTCTTCGGTGTTTCCTGCTCAATTATCTGACCAGACAAACCCTGAATTGCTTCAATGACTTCTTCTTCAGCACCCAATTGTTCGACTCTGAACCTGATTGTGTATGACTTCTCGGACCTCGACTGCTTGACTTCGTTTACTCTAGACTTGGCACACCATTCCAAAGAGTCGACCTCCACCTTTGTCTCGGCATTGTTGTTTACCAACTTCACGAGTTCAGGAACTGAGTGGATTCTCTTTCGAGGCTTCTTAACTTCAAGAACAAAGGGCCTCCCCGAGCCTAGGCACCTCACATCGATATCCTCTCTCCCCATCCCATGGAAAGAAGTATCATCTGCCTGGAGGGCTTCCTTTACTGGCTCACCGATTAGATCCTGGACTGAGTCGATATATTGCAATCCGGAGCCTTCGCACGCCTCACAACCCTCTGCCCTTCCGCGGCAGGCTCTGCATGGCCATCGGGTTTGTGGAATTTCCCGGGATAGTTTTCTATATCTGCCATATAGGAAAACTGGCCTTACATCAACATCTACTCTGAGAGTTAGCCCGTCTACGAGCACCATCACATCTGGCCTCTCTTTTACGAAATCGACGTTCCTCCCCTGTTCCCTGATATTGTCATGAATGGCCTCTACGATTGAGCCTTTGAGAGGATTCGAGCCAGGAGCTCCAAACTTTGTCCTGATTCTGTCTTCCTCTTGCATCAGATCCTTTGGAAGGTGAATTCCGAATTGCATGGTGGAGAATTGCGTCCCATGTAGGGACTCGAATACTCGATCTGTTATGTTTCCTACATCCTCGAATAGGTTCTCGCAAAGGGGGCATAGATCCTGAAGAGCCTTGGAAGATAGTTCGGGATCTCTCTCGTATGCCTGAGACCTGATTTCTGAACCGGAAGTTGTTTCTGAGATTCTGGTCCCCGCAATCCTGCTAAGGCAGTGATCGCAAACTCCGAGTTTTATTACGTGCGCAATTCCCAGAGGAGCGGGGCAGGGAGGGGCATCCCAGTTCAGAGAATTGGCCTCAACGTCAAAATCGTCACCATCGAACCAAGCTTCCTCCGTGTTTTCTTCTTCATCCGATTCGTCTTCGAAAGATGGCTCGATGGTCGCATAACCTGCCGAAGCATATAGTTGCCACTCATCTTCTTCGTCAATCTCAACGGGCCCAGCCTCCGGTTCGTCCAACGCCATGTATATCCCCGACGTAGCATCGGAGGAATCCGATTGCTACGACAAGATTGGGAGGAAGGAGGGGGATTTGACTCCTTCGCAATATAGAATTGTTTCAAATTGGAGTCCCAAATCCTTCGCAGACTTCTCTAAGATGGGCAAATGAGTGGATTCCACTCGAACACCCAGTAGGCCACTCCAGTTGGATCCCATATCTTCCAACGGGGTTTACCCGGGGCTTCTCCAATCTCAATCTAGCAATTTCCTCCTCTAACTCAATTCTGCGTTGCTCGTTCTCCTGACGAGGTTTGCAATTTGCACACTGGCAGTGAGATCGTATTGTCAAATAGGACAGTCTGAAAGAGGCCCCGTCGGCAAATCTGAGAATGGCCTCCTCGTAATCCCTCTCAAAATCAGTTAGAGTTTCTCTTGACATGCGGCCCTTCTCACTTCATTCGCTATGTTCCCCGCGCTTGATTATTACGAAAGAGAGCAAGAAAGAAATTGAACCACCTGACTTTCGGGATGAGCATGGATAGGGGGTTTTTTGGGGAGTTTTTCTTCTTTGACAGGCCTGAATTCAGACCCAATTTGAGCCCGAGGGAGATGTTCCTTGAGGGAAGTTTTGGAGGAACTTACTGGAAACCAATTTTCTCTTCGGTAACAGGGGAGAATCTTGCATGTCAGCACCTAGAGTTCGCAGAATGGTGGGGAGGAATCCCTGATGAGAACCTAGTAAGCGAAAAATATGCCAAAAAGAGGAACCGCTATGGGGTTCGGAGTGGTACAGATTTGGCAATGTGGGAGTCGAAGGGATGGATCAGAGAACAGGATCCATATGGCTGGGTTCAGTGGTACTGCAGATTCTTCTCTGGTAGGAGGAGCCCAGATGACGATAGGCAAATCAAGAGATGGCTAGCATTCGCGGGCCCTAAGGGGAGATTCAGGAACCAATTGATCAATAAGGTCATCTCAAAGGATTCGCAGCACGATGACGAAGAGATAAGTCCAGTTATCAGGCAGTCTCTTCACCATTGGGCATATAGGCTAACTATCGAAGATTTTGAAGCCGGTTCAATTGAAAGATGGAAGAAGCATGTTATTGGTTGATTGATACTGCTGATTATGAATACTCAAATAGGGTAATTTTTGCCCGGCACATAGAATTCAGGGGTCTCGTATGTACAAATACAAGCACGAAACAGAAGTTGAAGCAGATGTGGAATCTACTTTCGCTTGGTTCGAGCATGAGGGTTCTTTCAGAAGACTAATGCCGCCTTGGGAAGTCGCCGAAGAAGTAAGGGCAGATGACTCTCTTGAGGTTGGTTCTCAGAGAGTGTTTAGATTTCCGATGGGTCCCGTAAAAATGACTTGGGTGGCAGAGCATACTGCTTACGATCCCCCAAATTTTTTCGCTGACAAGATGGTTAAGGGACCGTTTTGGTCGTGGAATCATGAGCATAACCTCTCCCAGTCTGGAGGAGTAACTAAGGTCGTTGACGATGTTTCCTACCAAGTCCCTTTTGGGCCTCTTGGAAACCTCGTAGACAAGATTCTCGGTGGAATGCTAGTTAGAGGCAGAATTTCAAGGATGTTTACTGCAAGAGAGTTACGACTAAAGAGAGATTTGAAGAGGCATTCAGATTTCTCTGAACAAGAGAGGAAGAGGATTCTTGTTGCAGGATCTTCTGGCATGATTGGTACTCAACTAGTGGCCTTCTTGGACACGGGTGGACACGAAGTCTGGAGGTTGGTAAGGAGAGTCCCCGCAGAAGGTAGAAACGAGATTTTCTGGGATCCGGAGAATGGTGAGCTTGATCGAGGAAGTATAGAGGGTTTCGATGCAATAATACACCTCGGAGGGGAAGGCATTGGAGACAGGCGCTGGAATAAAAAAAGGAAGAGGAATATCAAAGATTCCAGGGTTGAAAGCACCAAGCTTCTTTCAGAGGCAATTTGCTCAATGGACACCAAGCCGGAATGTTTCATCCTTGCTAGTGCAATAGGATGGTATGGAGACAGAGGGGATGAGGAGCTTGACGAGGAGAGTCAAATTGGCGAGGGTTTTCTCCCTGAAGTTTGCAAAGAATGGGAGGGTGCCGCGTCTAAAGTAGAAGAGTCGGGAGTTAGGACTGTATATTTGAGGAGCGGGATTGTTCTAGCTGCAACTGGTGGGGCTCTAGGAAAGATGCTACTACCATTCAAGTTTGGTGCAGGGGGACCGATGGGTGGCGGGAAGCAGTGGATGTCTTGGATATCTCTGGACGATGAGATTTACGCCATCCATCATCTCTTGATGAGTCAAAACTCGAAAGGCAAATACAACCTGTCTGCCCCACGGCCGGTCAGGCAGAAGCTCTTTGCTAGAACCCTCGGAAGAGTATTGAGGAGACCCGCCTTTGCACCATTACCAGGATTTGTAATCAAGATTATCTTTGGTGAGATGGGGGAGAAGTTGACTCTAGATAGTCAGAGAGTACTCCCCTCCCGACTGGTCGATGAGGGATACGAATTTCTTCACAGGGACCTGGAGCCTGCTCTTAGGGACTCACTGGGAATCTGGAAATAGCGAATCACAACGAAGTCCTGAATCCCAAGGCACGGACTACGCACCAGCCCATTCTGGCTTCGAAAATAGAAAACAAGCCGCCGCTGATTATTCCAATTGGAACCAACCAAGCGTATTTGATATCGATGATTCCAGAAATTACTATGCCCAACAAAACTATTCCTATCGCAAGTGCAATGATCCCTATCCTAAGACGAAAGGCCTTTCCTCTAGAGTCGATGTTGCACTCAAAAGCCATGATTTTCTGGGTCATTAATCAGATAAAATACCTATGTCGGTAACACTTGGAAATCCTCTGACTTTTCCAAGAAGATTTGAATATTCTACGTAGAGAACGGATTTTTATTTTCTCTATGAATTAGACCAAGAATCGCAGGAGCAAGGATCATGCTCGCAATTAGAGATAGCCCAATCATCACTGCACAGAATAGTCCGAAGGTAGAGAAGAAGCCCATTTTCGATTGCTTGATTACCCAAAAACCGGCAAAATCTGATACTGAAGAGCCGAACAAGGCTAGTCCGGAGGCCCCGCCAACTGCTCCTATTGATTCAATTGGTGATGAGCCCCCATCCATCTCCTCTCGGAATCTCTCAACTAGGTGGATGACATAGTCAATTCCTACCCCGAGAGAAATTGCGGCAATTGAAACAGTAACCATATTGAGTCCGAAACCTGCGATTCCGACCATCGCATATAGCCACATTATTACCATGAATATGGGAATGGTTGCAACCGCGGCAAGAGTGAATGCTGAAGACCCCCAAATTATGGTTAGTATCATCGAGATTGGAGCCACGAGAATTGCCGTCTTTGTACCCAATAGTAGGTAAACTACAGAGGAGAGTAGGGCGGAGTTGAAGACGGCCCTAGAAACGACACTTTTCGGGTTCTGCTTGAGTTGCGAAATCCTTTCTGCGATTGGGGCATCTTCCCTGAACCCCCACCAAAGAGTAGTGAAGCAAAGTACGACTCCCAGTATTATAGTGGACTGGAGATCATCCTGCATCGAGTCTGCAGCGACGAATCTCACCACTGGTTCTCCTGTCGTAATTGCCCAAGTAATTGGAAAATTCTCGTCCTGAAATCCAGATGATATTTCAGCTCGATGCCTGAGAGATGTGGTTGAGATATTCTGGAGCGGTGCCATGTCTTCAACGAGTTTCTCCAATGCGGGTTCAACGAGTGCGAATTGCTCCGGACTGGATATTCCATAGCGAAGGGATGCCCTGGGGAATATTGGCTCATTTCCCGACTCTGTAAGCCATGGCCTTTGGTAGTCCAGATTTCCCTCTACCTGGATGAATTCCCCAACGATGCTGGTGGATAGGGCTGGATATCCGCCACTAGCAGGAACGCCCCTAGTAAGAATGAACCCGTATAGGAAGTTCAGGCACTTGCTGTCTTCGGTCGAGGGGATGAAGATGTAGTCGCCCTCTCTGTTCGGAATCAAAATCGTCTCGCACCCTATGCCGCCGTCCCGATTTTCAAAATCCCATCCTGCCTCCTCAAAGGGGGACTGGTTCCATGCCATGGCAGCCCTTGTGTACCAAAGCATCTGATCTATCGCAAGAAGTTCGACATCGCCTCCAGGAGTCCGGGATATCTGATCCGGCTCACCCGGTCCGTGAGTGTTCATATTTTCTCGAAGTTCACCGATTGCGTCTAGGACTCGGGGATTGGAAATATTCCCCTCTATCAGAATGAAAGCTGGCTCTCCCTCGTCACTGAATCTCTCATTTATCAGCCCGACCCCAACAGCAAGATCAGATTCCTCCTCTATGAAGTCCTCAACCTGGAAGTCGCCATCCAAGGAGAGCATGATTGGTGTTGCTAATGCTGTAATTAGAAGAGCGAAAACGAGAACGAAGGGGGAAAGGCGCGCAGAGGTTACTGTCACTTTGGAAAGCCATGTTTTCGGTACCATGTGAACAACATCGTCTCGATCCCCATGGAGCCTCCCCCTGGAGTCAAGCCATTGATCCATATCCAACCTTAGTAGGGGAACCCAGAGTCCTGTCAGGAAGAATGCACAAAGGACACCAAGGCCCGCCTCAATTCCAAACGAACGAATTGCGGCGATACTGGATGTCATGTTGGCCATGAAAGCCACAATTGTGGTTACGGATGTGAGCATGATCGCAAGACCGACCTTGCTGATGGAAGTGTGTGCAGCTTGAACCGTATCATTTCCATTTCGACGTTCTTCCTTGTACCTGTGCAGACTATGCAGGCTATCGTCTATCTCGAGTGCTAGAATTAGTATCGGCAGGAGGTTGGAGAACTGGGACCTGAAAATTACCTCGAATCCGGTCTTGTTTCCCAATATTATTGCCCAGCCAATGAGACCGTACATCCAGAACATAGAGACGACTAGGCTAGTGGCTACGATTGCAACGTCGGATGCGCGCCTTAGATTGACCCAGAGGAGGATCAAGATCATTACTGACATCAGCAAAATTAGGTATGCACTGGAGAGTAATTCGCGGTTTATCTCAACGTTGATGCTCTCTGCAAACATCAGTGTCACGATTTCCTGATCGGTTTCTCTGAGGTCTTCTTCGAGCACCAGATACAGCCATTCCACGGAGCATAATTTCTCTCCGGCGGATTCTCTAGCCCTGCATTCAGAAACTGAGTTTCTTACTGGATCAGTAATCAGAGTAAGGCCATCCACTTTGTAGCCGAAATCGGCACTTGCATTCTTCCAAGAGAATGTCCAACCATTCGATTGCATTTCGTCCCTGTTGAAATTCACAATTAGCCAGGCCGCAGATGCGGACCACCTACCATTCACCCACTCATCAGAAGAAAGTGAGCCATTATCAGAAACACTATGATTTATCGGCCCAATTATGTCGCTCTCTGGGTCTGGAATGAATGCGCGATCATTGGATAGGAAACGAAGAAACGCCCCATTGCTGTTGTTCGCCATCCTGTGAGCTGCAAGATCTATGTGTGACTGGGTGACTCTTGGATCATCGAATTGTAGACAAGCCAATTCGCCGCAATCTGTCCAATTTGTAGGGGCGGGGTCGGTTGAGGCCTCGATGTCCAAAGTCGCTGCAAGTTTGTATGGGTTTATTCTCGGTTGTGTTAGCGAAGAGTTCCCTGACATAAATGACCGGAATTCGCTTGCCAGATCTAGAAGGCCAATTACTGGATCTCCAGAAATCTCTGAAGCCAGTGGCAGGGAGAACTCTGAAATCTCGTGATTTCTGAGTATTTCGGCATTTGTGTCTATCTCTCGAAGTATGGAAAGGTTCAGTATCCCACCTATTGGGACTTCGAGGCCCGAGTTTTTTCCGGGATATTGAGCGATCATCGAAACGTCCGAGTCATTTTCTCCAAAGAAGCCTGGTTCTCTGACGAAGACTCCGAAACCCCAGATATTTCCTGCGGCAGTAAATTCTTCCCTCAGAACATAGTTTGCGTCTAATTCTGGAGATTCCATATCGTATGATTCAATGTCAATGGGTTCGAAAGTGGCCAAGATGCCCGGGAGCATAAGCAGAGTAACCAAAACCACTAGAGCGTGAACTTTCTTTCTCCTTGGAATGAGATAATCCGCAACTCTGGAGAAATCCCTCATGAGTCGATCACAACATTGGGCATATTTGACTGGTTGCCTGCTTCAAAGTCCGCTTTCCTTCAGTTTTTCCAAAGATTCACGCTGAGTTTTAGTCAGTTTTTCTGGCTCAAGCAGACTGAATTCAATGTCTAGAGGACCTCCTGAATGGCCATGGCCTTTCAGTCTCCTACGGTCACCGATTCTGGTTCCTTCAGGGACCTCTACCTCTACTCTCTTTCCTGCTGGAGTGACAATCCTGATCTTTCCTCCAAGAATCAGCGTAGAATATTGCAGTCTAACCTCTTGTACCAATCTTCCGTCCTCCCAGCGACGCCCCTCCTTCGCATCGAGCCTCACAGTGACTAATAAGTCGCCAGATTCACCCTCCGGATGTTCATGCCCCATTCCCTTTAGCCTTAGCAAGTGTCCATGCTCGGCACCTGCGGGAACTTTCACGGTTAGTGTGCTACCTTTGGTCTGAACACCGGTTCCGTTGCAAGATGAACACGTACGAGAAGAGCCAAAACTGGATCCGTTACATCTTGAGCAACGTCTCATTCTTCGATGGTTGAATTTCGCCTCAGTTCCCGAGATTGCCTGCTCTAGTGATATATCCAATCCTGCTTCAATGTCGGCTCCTCTTGCTTTCTCCTTGTCTCGTGGGTTTCTTCCAGTCCTCTGCTGATCGAATCTAATATCAGAGCCGGAGAAAGGATTTGTCCTTCCACCCATGAACTGCGAGAAAATATCGCCGAGGTCAACACCACCGAATCCGCCGCCAAATGATGTTTGGCCTCCTCCACCCTGGAACATTTCTTCCATCCTCTTTCTTTGATCGTAATCACTTCTCGCGTCAGCTGAACCAATAGATTCGTACGCGGATTGTATTGACTTGAATCGCTCCTCTGCAGCATCGTCTCCGGGATTCCTGTCAGGGTGATACTGCCTAGCTAACTTGCGATACGCGCGTTTTATCTCGGCATCTGAGGCATCCCTTGAAACACCTAGAACGCGATATGGGTCCTCCGCCATAGTTACGTTCTGCATGAGGCGTCCCTTCAACCTGATGAATGAGAGCCTTCGACCGGTGCGCTAATGACTGGTTTCGTCTCGGTGGGGGCATGGGAGTTGGCTGGGCTGTGTTCAGAAACTATAGAGGTCATGCGAAGGAGATACTGGGGGACGTTACCGACTACCCTCGTTTCTTCCTAATGCCTCCAAGTGCCATGATTGATGCTGATGGAGATGGTCTGAATATCGTGACCCTACTCGATCCCAGCGATCAGATAGATCACGAAGTAGAGATGGTTTTCAAGATCGGAGAAGATATGACGCCAGAACAAATGTGCGTGGGAATTGACACCACTAACAGAACTCGGCAGACCCTAGCAAAGAAGAAAGGATGGCCCTGGTTGGAGGGAAAGGGGTTCAGAGGTTCGGGTGTTCTGGGAACTTGGACTGACTGGGACGAAAGGCCAGTCGAGATTGGACTATCTGTGAATGGAGAGACAAAACAGTTGGCTTCTACGGAACTAATGGTACATTCAGTAGAGTCCCTGATGGATCACCTTCTGCAGTGGTACGACCTAGAACCAGGAGACCTAGTTTGGACAGGGACCCCGAAAGGTGTTGGGCCAATGAATCCAGGAGACAAAATAGAGGCTTGGATGAAGAACTTGGATGGGAAGAAGACTAGTGTTCTGAGTGCTATCTGCAAATAGAAAGGAGCATTCAAACATGACCTCTGGGACTAGGAGAATTACCTCAACGTGGCTTGTCGAAGACGGCGGGGCAATCAGAAGAGGGGACTTTCTGCTACACGAAGATGGATCATTCAGTCTTAGCAAAGGAGACGAAGATGTGGTCGAGGAAATCGATGGTTCTTCTCGATTGGTAACTAGATCGTTTCAGAATTGGCACACTCACTTGGCCATGGTTCTGAACAGATCTATGGGAGAGGGGCTTCCCCTCATGGAGTGGCTTGAATCATCCATTTTCCCGGTAGAGAAGGGGTTGAATGCTGAATTCGTGGAAGTGGGCACTAGAGCTGCTGTATCCGAGATGATTGCGACGGGTACGACATTTGCATGCGACATGTACTACAATCCCGATATAGTGGCTGGAGTTCTGTCTGAGTCGGGTGTGAGAGGAGTTGCTTGTGGCCCAATTACCGACTTTCCTACGCCTTCGTATCCTGCAGGGGGTACTGAGGCACTGAAAAAGATGGATGGCTTGCTGCAGACTGGTGCTCCATCGAATAGAGTAGAGTATGGAATCGGGACTCACTCCGTATTCACATGCAGCGAGGAAACTCTGTTGAAGGCCTCTGAGATGGCATCAAAACACAATTGCATCCTTCACATACACACCAGTGAAACGCGCAATGAGGTTGCCGATTGTTACTCTGAGCATGGGATGTACCCGATCGAATATCTGGATTCAATAGGTTACTTCCAAAGCTCGGAGGATGGGGGGACGGTTTGTGCCCATTGCGGTTGGGTTACTAAGAAGGAGATGCGGATTCTTGCCGGTCATGGCGCCCATGCAGTCCACTGTCCAACAAGCAATCAAAAACTGGCCTGCGGGGGAACGATGTCATACCCTGCAATGAAAGAATCTGGAGTGGACGTGAGACTAGGGACTGATGGGGCGGCAAGCAACAATTCCCTGGATATGAGGGCTGAGTCGAAGGCAGCAAGTTTAGTGCAGAGGCATGATCACTGGGATGCTAGGATTCTCGGTCCAGAGGAGACCTGGTCTCTGGCGACCAAAGGTTCTCAGGACTGGATAACCTGGGACCTCGGTGACATCAGGATGAGGCCATGGGGAAGAGAGGGTAGACGTATGCTGCCCAACCTGATATACTCTGGAGCCCAAGTTATGGATGTGTTTGTAGATGGTGTCGCTATTCGCAGAAACGGAAAAACTCTGACTATTGACGAGGCCGAAGCATGTGATGAGCTTGAATCAGCCGTAGAAGAGTACTATCGTGACTTGTAGTTTCAAGGGTGGAATAGGAATGCTGCCCCCAAAACGGCATAAGATGCCAATAACATCGCACCCTCTAGCCAATTAGACTTGCCATCTGATGCAATCGAGTTTACAATTAGTACCGCCATGAAAGCGGAAACTGTCTCCAGCATTCCAAACTCGAATGTTAGAGATACGCCCAGCGCCCATGCGAAAACCACCATCAGAGGGGCTACAAAGACTGCAATCTGAGTCGAGGAGCCCATCGAAATTGCAAATGAAAGGTCCATCTTGTCCTTACCCGCAACAGTTACGGCAGTGAAATGCTCAGCAGCATTTCCAAACAGAGGTAGAAGTATTACCCCAATGAATAGATGGGGTAGGCCCATTTCGTCGGCTGCTTCTTCTACAGAATGGACCAATATCTCGGCCATCCATGAGACCATCACAGTTGCAGCAATTAGGAGAATGATCGAGTCCCTCTGTGACATCTCTGGTTCCTCGTGATGTGTTCCATCCGTAGCAAAAAGATGCACGTGTGTGCGGAACTGGAAGTATAGGAAGAGGGCATAAATTAGCAATAGAATAATGGCTGCTATGCGGCTAAGATTTTCTACCCCACTATCGCCAACCTCACCTCCAACCGTGGAATGGAATACTGAAGGTATCACCAATACAATCATGGAAAGAAGTAGCAGGGATCCGTTTGAGCTAACCTGAGTCTCGGAGTATGTCTGCTCGTCATGGTGCATTCCTCCCCAAACAAAGGCTAGTCCCATTACGAGAAGCAGGTTTCCTAGGATGCTTCCAATCAGGCTGGCTTGTACAAGATGAATCATAGTTGACTCGGTCTCAGTACCTGCACCGGCTTGGAAGGCCGAATATATGGCTAAAAGAGCAATTATCATTTCTGCTGCATTACCGAATGTTGCATTTAACAGACCGCCCAATGACTCGGATGTTCTTAGGGCAATCTCTTCTGTTGCCCTGCCCATCAGGAAAGCGAGGGGCATTATTGCTACCAGTGAAGAGAAGAATGCCATAGATGAGTCGTGCTCAAAGTAGTTGTAGTATACAGTAACGGGGATTGCCAGCAGAAGCACGTTGAGGTAATTCTCCCTTGGGTCCATGGCTCTAATCCAACTTACACTCTCTGACATTGTAGTTGCGGTAGTGCGGATAAAGGTCAATGTTGCGCTTTGTCACGTAGTGTTCATGGCATCCAGTGTACTCGCTGGATTCAATGGGGCAAGACTTCAGATTAGCATTGACTGGTTCTCCTGGCACTGGAAAGACAACGGTGGCTGAGAAGTTTGGTGGTACAGGACTCGTGGTTGATTCTGTTGTGAAGCTGGCCGAAATGCACGGTTGCTTGGGTGAATTAGATTCTGAGGATAATTCAAGACCGGTAGATTTGGATTCTCTTTGCTCTAAACTTTCTAAGGAGTGGTTTGCGATGTCGGATGCTCCGACTGTGATAGAAGGCCACCTTTCCCACCATCTCCCCGTAGATGGGATTGTCCTCTTGAGATGCCCTCCTGATGTGTTAAGAAATAGGCTTTCTGAGAGAGGTTACTCTGAACAGAAGACTGTTGCAAATGTTGAATGGGAGTTATTGGGTAGTGCGTGGAATGAAATTGATCGGGACTTGCCAATAATTGAGTTCGATACCTCGCAATATTCCGCTGACACGATAGTTGGGCGAATTGTTGAGTGGATTTCAGATGGCTTCAAGCCTGAATGCCCGGACAACGTAATTGACTGGGTAGAAGGAGAGTGTGATTGAGTGTTCGAAAAAATGAGAGAAAGGTGGACAAAGGCCATTCACCCACTTGTACTCAGACTTGGTGGCTTGGACCCTAGTGTGCTGACATGGAGCAGCCTGGCACTCGCATTGATTGCGTTCTACTTGTTAATGGGCGCAGAAGAGGATTCGTCTGGTTCTTTGGCGATTGCAGGGGCAGTCGTCATCATCCTCATTGCTGCCATCCTTGATGGCTTGGATGGAGCGTTGGCCAGACATCAAGGAGTGGATGGGGATTATGGCGACTTCCTAGATCACACCATTGATAGGATTGTGGATGTAGGGCTACTAGTTGCAATAGGGATGAATACCGCATTCATTGATGATCCTAGCAGCGGATATTTGGCTGCACTACTGACTCTATTCGGATCATACATGGGAACTCAGGCCCAATCAGTCGGATTGGGAAGGATCTATGGCGGATTTTCTCGAGCCGATAGGATGGTGATCACTCTTGTCTCATTATTGGTGGCTGCTTGGCAAGCCCAGGCAGGAGTGTCTGGACTCGATTTGAGCGAAATGAACAGATTTGTAGAGTTGGCAATGCTGGGGAACAACGAGTTGAATGGGATGTCTTTCGCTCTAGCCATCTCGGCATGGGGAGGGATGTACACATTCCTTGTTAGATTCGCAAAAACAAGGAGCGGCCTACTGAACTAACCGCTTCCTCTTCCGTCTGCAAAAACCCGTCTTGTGTGGTATTGTTCGGGGGCAATAGTTATCCTCTATTCAACTCGCCTGAAAGATGTGAAGCACCTGATCGATAGAGTCCTGGAACTTCAAGGCGATGAATCACAGGCACCTGTGATGACGGAAGTCGAAGATGCGCCGGACCTCGAGAACCTTCTGAAGTCACTACAGCCAAAAATCAGAGTCTTTGGTTGTGGAGGGTGTGGATCAAACACTGTAGCTAGGCTAGAGCATGAAGGGTTGTTCGACGGAGAATACGTCAAGGGGATGGCAGTCAACACCGATGCTCAGCACCTTCTGAGGGTCAACGTGGAGAACAAGGTCCTCATTGGTCGCTCCGCCCGAGGCAGGGGGGCAGGTGGCGACCCAGAGAAGGGAGAGCAGGCGGCATACGAGTCAGAGCGTGTGCTAAAAACAGAGGTGGAGGAATGCGATTTGGCATTCATCACCGCGGGCCTCGGCGGCGGTACCGGCACTGGTAGTGCCCACGTCGTCGCCAGGCTCGCAAAGGCATCGGAGGCGCTGACTATTGCAGTCGTGAGCTATCCCTTCGTATCCGAGGGAGCGGTTCGAAGACAGAATGCAGAATGGGGCCTTGAGAGACTCAGAGAGGTCTGTGACACGGTGATTGTTCTGCCCAACGAGAGGCTTCTGGAGGGTGATGGTGTCAGGGATCTTCCACTTGACGCAGCCTTCAGGGTCGCAGACGAGTTGCTGATGAGGAGTATCTCCGGGGTTTCGGAAATGATTGCGAAGGAAGGAGTGGTGAACCTTGACTTCCAAGATCTCAGGTCGGTAATGGAAAACGGAGGTGGAGTTGCAATGATCGGACTTGGCGAGGCTACAGCTGAAGAGGGTGCAGAGAAGGCAACCATGGAGGCCTTGCAATCTCCACTTCTTGACATTGACATCTCAGATGCCAGAGGTGCTCTGGTGAATGTTGTCGGAGGTCCGGGGTTAACTCTGGGAGAGGCCGAACAATGCGCCAAGACAATTAGAGAAAGCATCAATCCCTATGCAAGGATGATATGGGGAGTCACCACTGACGAGTCAATGGGCAATGATATCAGAGTCCTACTAGTTCTTACAGGGGTGAAAAGCGAGCAGATACACGGCGCTACTCTCCACACTCAAATGAAGAACCTAAGGAATCGCACGGTCGAATTTGTCAGTTAGTCGGGCCTGACATGTTTCCACATTCTATATCCCCGTCGTCCTTAAATGGGGTCTGTAGGTCGCCGAGATGCTTCTTGGTGGTAGCATGGCTGTTGAAAATTCCAATGTGGGACGCGTCGAGGAGCTCGCACAGTCGTGGCAAGACGAAATAGAAGGGCGCGTCAAGGGCCTTCAAACCGGTTCTTATGCAAGGATTCTGAAGATGGCAAAAAAGCCGTCTAAGCAAGAGTTCAGGCAAACTGTAATCGTCTGTGGAATTGGGATGTTCGTTCTTGGAGCGATAGGTTTCCTTATTCTTGCCCTCATGGTAAACGTCTTCCCATCATTCTTTGGATGGTTGACAGGATAGGTGGGGTAATGTCAGAGGCTTTCACGGTATACCTACGAAGCGGAGAGAAGGTCCTTCTAATGCAGAGGGCCGACGAGGTGGGTGACTTCCCAGGAGCATGGGATGGGATATATGGAATAGGTGATCATGGCGACCTAGATTCAATAGTTGCTAGGATTACAGAATGCACAGGAATAGAGGCTGACAAACTGGAGATAGTTAGAACGGGAATGGCAAGAGGTTTGGCTTATGGAAACCGTTTGAATGACGTTACTCCGATATTGTTTGTCACAGAAGAGGTTGATGTGAATCCTGGTACTCTGTACAAGGGATTCGAGTGGGTAGACCCTGGGAGGATACATGAGAAGGAGTACGCAACCCCTCAACTAAAGGAGATGTACGGTGACGTTGCATCATACCTCTACATCCTGAAGACTTCAATAGGCCAAGAGCAGAACGTAGCAACTGAGATCAGAGCCAGACTCTCGGGGACCGGATCATTGAAGGACATACAAGACAAGATTTTCGGAGTCTTGAGTCCACACTTCATGAAAGGATACATCTTCGTTGAAGCAACTGCAATGCACCATGTTCAGAAGCTTATTGGCAGGGTAGGCGTCGGAGTGACGCCCCTCAAGAATTGTAGCAAGGTACTAGACGGAGAAAGCCCCTTGGAGGATGTTCTGCCCTACTTAGAGCCCAAGGCGGCAACCTCGGGAATAGAGGAGGGTTGCATTGTCGAAATATCTGGCGGAGCATTCCGTGGTCAGGCAGCTAGAGTGACAAGAGTGGCGGAATCTAAGGAGGAAGTAACCGTCGAATTGTTCGAGGCGGCGGTTCCAGTCGCCCTCACAGTTAGAGCCGATCAAGTCAGGGTTACCCAGAGGGTAGAGTAAGGAAAATGGTCAATATTTTGTCCATGCATCATCATCAAATAGGGAGAGCAGGTCGGCGGGTTCCGCGGAAAGAGGTGATTCCATGTCAGCACGTAACGAGACCCCACACAAAGTCTTGCAGACTCTAGGGCAAAAGACGTGCAATGGTTCGTGGGATGCTTCAACTGAGAATTTGACTATGGACCAGGTCAAGAGCGTAGCAGAATCACAAAAGGATCGCTTGACCGGTAAGTCGCTTTATGCGAGATGCAGAGAGGTGATGGGAACTTGTGTCTCTATGCGTGTTAGGGTAGAAGGGATGGAGCCGAAAGATGCTCTGAATGCAATGAGCGAGGGGGCATTTAACGAGCATTTCAGTTAAAGTTCACGAATTGCGGGAGAGGTGAACCTCGCTTACCGCAGAGGTGAGAAAAATGAGAGAAAATCTGCAGGCAGCGATTCAAGAGGCGATTGACGGCGCACCCGAGAGGGGGTTCGTAGAATCAATTGAGATTTCCTTCACAATCAAGGACGTTGACCTGAAAATTCCAACAAATAGGATTCAGGAAGAGGTTCGTCTTCCATCAGGAAGAGGTAAGCCAGTCAAAATAGCTATGTTTGCAGGTGGGGAAATGGCTGCCAAGGCAAAGGCTGCTGGGATAGACGTCATCGATCCTTCTACAATAGAAGACCTGGGGGGCAATAGGCAGAGAGCCAGAAAGGTGGCTAAGCAATTCGACTTCTTCCTCTCTGAAATTCCCCACATGGGTACTGTTGGTAGGTTCCTCGGAGGCGTTCTCGGTCCCAGAGGTAAGATGCCCCGACCAGTTCCGCCAACTCTGGATCCATCGGCTTTGGCCTCTGGTCTGAAGGACACAGCGATTGTTCGTTCTAGAGACAAAGTCACGTTCCACACTGCACTGGGTTCTAGAGAACAGGGTATTGACGACCTGACTTCTAATGCCGTAGCTATCTGGGATAGGGTCACTGGAAAGCTCGAGAGGGGCGCGGGAAATATTCGCTCTTGCTACGTCAAGACTTCAATGGGTCCCTCAATTAGGGTAGAGGTGATTCTTTGATTCCCAAGGTTGCTGAGTGGAAAAAGGATCGAGTTTCGATGCTTGCAGAGATATTCAGTAGCGATGGCGTAGTTGCTGTTGTGGATGTTTCTGGGGTTCCTGCGAGCAATATGATAGATATGCGAAATACCCTTCGTGATAGGATGTCCATTACTATGGCCAAGAAGTCTCTCATGAGGATTGCCTGGACAGAGGCTGGGAGAACTCCTGAGGAGTTAGAGGTCCTTCTTGAAGGGGCAGAACAGCCATGCGTTGTGCACAGCAACTCGATGAACGCATTCGAAATATTCAGTGAGCTTGAGAAAACGCGTCAGGGACGTCCTGCAAAGGCTGGAGAAAGGTTTCCAGAACAAATCACCATTCCTGCGGGACCAACGGAATTTGGTCCTGGTCCAATAGTTGGTGAATTCAACGCAGTTGGTATTCCTGCTAAAATTGACAAAGGCAAGGTCGCAATACAAAGAGACACGACGTTTGAGCAGGGGGATGAGATTTCAGCCGATCTAGGAATCATGCTTGCAAAGCTTGGAGTGAACCCAATAGAAATTGGTCTGATTCTAACGGGAGCCGTAGAAGGCGGACACATATTTTCATCTTCAGATCTTGACTTAGATACAGACGGCCTGCGAAATGACATCGTCAGAGCTACTTCTGGCTCATTCAATCTGGCTTGTAATATTGGTTGGTTCTCTGCAATCACTACTCCGACACTGATTTCCAAGGCTGCAAGCGAGGCTTTGTCAGTTGCCCTAGAGGCTGACATCGTTAACGATGCCACCGCAGCCTTCATCCTATCACGGGCTCAGTCTCGTGCACTGTCCCTAGCAGGACAATTAGATTCCAATGCTCTTGATGACGAGTTGCGCGCTAGTTTGGTGGGCGCCGCGTCAACGAGTACTGATGCCGTCCCCTCTGAGACGGCAACGGCAGAAGAGGCAGAAGATGCTGCTGCTGAGGAAGAAGAAGAGGTAGAAGAGGATGCCGGGTTCGGAGGACTCGGTGACCTATTCGGATGAAAAAAAGGTGAATGAAATGGAATATGTATATGCTGCAATGTTGTTGCATTCTGCAGGAAAGGGCATCGATGACAAGGCCGTAAGCTCAGTGCTGAAGGCTGCCGGAGTCGAGGCGGACGGGGCCAGAGTAACGGCCCTAGTTGCCTCACTCAATGAGGTTGACATCGATGAGGCCATGGCGACCGCGGTCGCCGCCCCGGTGGCCTCGGCTGCTCCGTCTGCTTCTTCCGGAGGAGCGNCCGCTGAGGCTGCTCCCGCTGAGGAAGAGGCTGCTGAGGAGCCTGAGGAAGAGGCGGGCGGCTTCGAGGGCCTAGGCTCCCTGTTCGGCTGAATCGACGATTGAAACAAATGATGCGAAGCCGCTATGGGCGAGGGCCTAGAGGATGGGTCGATAAGATTGGAGCGGACGCTCGAGATTCCTGTTAGCATAGTCCCAACCGAAGCCATCAGGGCAATGAGGTTGATTGGAGAGAGGCGCGGATGGATGATGCGTCGCTTCGAAGACGCCACTCTAGTACATAGGTGGGCGATAATAGTCCCACTTGCAAAGAGGGCCAGAGTACTAGGATTAGTTGTAGAGGATGGAGGGGCTGAAGGTCTTTCACTAAGCACATGGAGTTACGTTCCTGGCTCTGCTGGTAGGATTTCGTTTGTCTCATTCAGAATTCCAGAATGGTTTGACGGACAAGAATGGCAGGATTTCCTAATGGAATGGTCAAGTCTTCTACCAAGGTGCCCCTGGAAATGGAGCTTCATGGAGAGATCTATGATTGGGGCCCTGCTTCCAGAATTTAGAAATTCGAGAAAGGCTTTCTCGAAGGAGGGCTTTGACACGAAATCCTGGAATAGGGCATTAGACGAGTCGGAATGAGTCCCCAANCTAGCACAATGTAGTGGATTTGATAGGCAGGCTAGAGACCGAGCAATCAAGCATGGACTTCCAAGACCTCGTAGATACGCCTCAGAAGGTAAAGACGCTTGCGGGGGCAGTTGCCTTTCTCGTGGNGTTCCCAGTCTACTTTGCCGCTATGCCTTCCCTGCTCGATGACGAAATCGCAGGTGGTGGTTCTTCCGGCCTTAGTGGATCACTGGTTGTCTCATTCGAAGAGAGTGAAATTTCACTTGAGGAGTCAGTAGTTTTGGGAGACGGCGAGTCACATGACTCGTTCTTCGACATGTTGGCCGGAGAAGGCGAGAACATAGGATACGTAGAGTTGGAGGTCTCATGCTTCGACAACGACGACCCGGGGCCCGGATTCACAGATAGCGCTGAAGGAGCTAGTGACTTGAGCGACTTGGACGGAATTGAAGACCAAACGGCTGAAGGGGCTTGCTCTGGGGGTGGGAACGGAGGATTTTCTATGAGATGGGACGTAACCGAAAACTACACCGGAACGGAATACACCGAAGAAGAAGAGAACGAAGGTGAGATCAGGGATAGGTGGCACGATGGAGGCAAAGGACGAGGAGTTTGGTTGGCCACAATAACAGCAACAATTGAAGCTGCACCGATTGCAGGAGGAATAATTGACAATGACGAAGATTTCGACATTACTTGGACTGCAGTCACATTCACTGTAATTGTTGAGTCTGCTGAATAACTAGGTTTTGGACTGGATACTGACCACGTCCCCATCACTTAGTTCGTGGTCCGCTCCAATTACTCTCCCAGTCCTTGCATCGATAGCCCTAACAAATCCATCCCCTAAATCAGAATGGACCGAGTATGCTAGTCCCTTGGCAGAGGTTCCGGTCCGAACCAGAATGGCGTCTGGAAGAGGATTTCCATCTCCATCCACCCAATGAGTCTCATCCTGAACGGGGTAAGTCACAACTCTGGAGAGTTGTCTGAAGACCAAATCTGATACGAGGCCAACTAGCCCTCCACCGTCCCATGAAGAAATTGAGCCTGAGATGGACTCAAGTGCTTCTCTTTGCTTTTCAGAGAGTTTGTCCTCTCCCTCCTTGGTGAGATCGAATTCGGAGTCCCCGGGCTGGTAGCTTATCAGTCCAGAGGAGGAGGCCCGTCGAAGAGCGAGTTCGGCCTCGGCACTGGTGAAAATCACCCTACCCCCAGAGGATTCTATTTCTGATTCCAACTCGGTGCAGCAGTGGACTTGTTTGTCTGCCTTGTTTGCTGCTATCGAGATTGGGAATATGCTCTTTCGGATTGCTGAAGCGATTGTTCGCAGTTCGTCATCGCCCCATGATGAGATGTCTTGTGAACCGGGGTGTTCTCTCTGGGCAGATGACATGCCTGCTGAAATATGGCTGTCCTTGGCGCCGATTCCAGTCAATCTGTCCAACAGGTGGTCTTGTACGGCTCGATTTCCTTCTGCTTGTGCTCTTCTTGAGACTCTGTCCCATCCATTCCCGATTATGCCCAAAATCCACGAGTCCAACTCGGAGAGAAGAAAGCGATGCTCTTCAATCGGCTCGGAGCCACCCGAACCTATCGGATTTCCCTCTAAGTCGGTTGATCCAGAAACATCGACGACCNGGATTAAGGCATCGCACCTAGAGAGGTCTGAGAGGAATTGGTTTCCCCTTCCCCTACCCTCGTGAGCACCCGGAACCAAACCAGCTACGTCTACTAGTGTTACTGGAACTAATCTCTTGAATCCCGAACACGACCCAGTGTTGGGTGAGCAGATGCTGCCTCCCCTAGGATCATCTGGACTAGGGGGATCAAGCCTCCCCGAAGATTCCTTCCTTTCACGCAAATCTGAACAAGCACATGGGTTTGGAAGAGGAATCCATGTAACTCCTACATTGGGATCTATTGTCGTAAATGGGTAGTTTGCGATATCAACAGGCATCTCAGTCAAAGCCGAGAAAGNTGTNGATTTTCCTACATTAGGCTTCCCAACAAGACCAATTCGCATATTATCACACAATGGAAGGGGCACTCCGAGGGAGGGTGAGGTCGGCTTTCACAGTTCGGTAGGGCTTCCTGGAGAATCCGTGTTGGATTCTGGGACTACTACCGTGTCTAACTTGCCCTCCCTCTGAGCTAGGATTTTCCTCACCGTAGTCTCCCCTGTAAGTTTGAAAGGGCTGGATAGTGAAGTAGAGGAAGGAGTGGGTGATTCACCGACAATAGTGCCTCTGAAGGATCCGCTGATCAAGTTCAAACAATGCAATACAGACCCAATCAGAGTCCCATAGAACAGTACCGAACCAAGTACACGCAGTCGATTCCCTATTGAGGTCTCGGATTCGACGGCGGCCTCGGCCAGAGACATGTCTGCAAAGTCCGACATCATTGTGATTACCAAGCCAGAAAAGGCCCCTCCTGCCATTGCCCAGTACGCCCATCTGGACCTACTAACNGAAAGGACGTTCCTGCCAGAGACCTCGGGAAATACGGACAATGAGGATCCTAGAGCCAGTGGGACCAATACCAGCCAAGCCACCATGATGACCATGATTGAAGATATTCCGCCCAATTCGTTGGTTCCCGTCAAGTGATCCGTCTGAACGAACAAGGCGCCAATACCCAATGGGAGAAGCATGAATGCTCCAAGATTTATCTCTGGCATCCCAGGGTGGTCTGGATTCTCCATGAACACATCNTCCCCCCTCATGGTTGCGAGAATATTTGCAGAAAGGGCGATAATAGGGATTGCAGCCAGTGATATCAGGAAAGATCCGGCTATAATGTCATTTCTAGTAGGATCGAGAGATGCATGTTCCATTCCCAATAAATCGGCTGCAATGGTGCCGTCTGCGTAACCCAACGGATTAATGGTCAAGATTGCCCCCAACATTGCCACAGCGGCAAGAGAACGTGACCAGAGGGGGTTGCCTGTCCCCCTAGATGCTGCGTAGAGGCTGATTCCTGCCACTTGCATGAAGAAGAATCCTCCAGCGGCCATCCTAACGGCTAGCCATTGTCCTGTTCCAGTATCCAGTACTCCGGAAATTCCTAGGACCGCAACGGATAGGGGATCGGAAATCAAACCGATAA
This sequence comes from Methanobacteriota archaeon, assembly GCA_002725315.1. Lineage (GTDB taxonomy): Archaea > Thermoplasmatota > Poseidoniia > Poseidoniales > Thalassarchaeaceae > UBA36. The sequence continues at coordinate 40,504 of PBOL01000039.1, forward strand.
TGATTAGCCAAGCAGGGAGGGCCATCTTCCTAGTCCTTGATGCAGCCGTTAGAAGCATGTTGACAATTACGGCCAACAGAGAGAGAGTGTGCAGCGCAGTAGCAATGATCAGAATCTTGAACCCGAATACTTCGGGTTTATTTGAGCCAATGATTAGGACAATAACCGATAGAGTCCAAAGGAATGACATCAATGATGCGTTCTTCTCGCTTGCTAGTGAGGTCGCCCCAAGGCTAGGCACTATGTGCAGTGCAGCCCCTATCATTAGCATCCCCACTGAGCCATAGAATGTTGTGAGGTTCCCAGCAAGGATTAGTGAGGAGGACGTCGGATTNAGGCCCCATGAAGACAGGCTGTGAAGAGCTGAAGGATCGTGCCTTAGCCATAATCCACAGAAAGTAAGCGTTGATGCTGGGATTAGCCATAGTGCTCCCTGCAATATCCATGTCTTAGCACCCGAGCCCTTTCTTCCCTCTGCAAAGTCAACTGCAGGGCCAAGTGCCTTCTCNAGCATGAACATNCTCATGCTCTTGCTTACGTCAGTGAAAACCCAGATTCCTCGGTTAATCATTGCGAAGACGACAAACATAGAGACCCAGAAGGCAATCATTGTAGAAAATAGCCCCAACAAACCACCTCACTCGCTAGTCGCCTCTGTTAGGATAGTTCCTAGTATAGCAAAAACTCCAATCATTATCCCCAGGATAAAGAACCAAATCCCGGAGTCGAATACTCCCTCAAAAACTGGTAGAACAGATGAAATTACGGGGAGATCGTTGTTGGGGTAGAGTATGCTGAATAGAATCAAGAATATCAGCGTCGAGACGAAACCCAGCACCAATAGTATCCATGACGATTCGGGCTCACTCTCACCTTGGAGGAATTCACCAATCAATGCTCCTTCTCCGTCCGCCACCTAGTCACCTCTGTCTCTGACGATATATGCTCCTACCACCGGAGATTCGCCCTTAAGCATTGGGCGGCATGAGGTCTCAAGGTGCTTCAAGGGGCGCGTGCCAATTCTAACGGATTGCCTCGCCTAAAGGTGCCCGTTCCTAGCGGGGTTGGCAGATTTGAGTCGGACATTATCTCTGCCCTCCAAGTCTCTTTGCACTTGCAGTGAATATTGGAAAATTCGTCTACAGACCCTGAGACAGAATATCTCTCGATTGCCGCGACTACTTCTCTATCGCATTCTCCACAATTGTGAGAACCGCGTAGCTTTCCTCCGGCCGTTGGGTGAACTATTACCCGTGATTCTAACTTGGAAACCTCGGGATGCGCCCGGATAATCATCTCCACCAACGACCAGAGCCAGGGGGGCCTATACTCATTATTTCTGAATAGGCGATCGACCACCGTACCCCTCTGGATATTCATCGGGTTGATTGATACTTCGTCAGAATAGGGAGCAACGTCGATCAGCCAAGAAGTCGTGCTCTCAAGAGCATCTGATTCTGACATGAATGGCGGCTTGAAAATTAGGTATGTCTTCACTCGAAGATTGTTTTCCTTCAGCATTTCTACTGCTCTATGCCACTGCCTCGTCGAGAATCCCTTGTTCACATGAAACCGGAGGACCTTGTCGTCGTACGCTTCAAGGCCAATGGCGACGGTGCATCCGGGATGGTGGCTGGCGACCCATGAGATTTTTTCAGGTGTGCACATCTGTGCCTGTGCCTCAATAACAAGGTGCAGCCCCATTTCGAAGGTCTCCCGAAGAACAGCTTCCTGCCACTCTGGAGGATTCTCCCGGTCTTCGAAAAATGTCCCCGATGTGTACACCTTGACCATACCGCAACCTTCGAAATCATTAGTTTGCTCTTTCGCGAACTCCCACTGGGAAAACATGTCACCCACCGAGACGTCATCTCTTACGTCATTGAAGTAGCCGCAGAAGGTGCAGCCTGACTTCCACCACCATGCACAACCTTTGGTTCGTAGGATTACGGTTGCTGCATTGCAGGGAGTCCCATCTGGGAGGTTCTCGGGTGTTTGGTAGACCGTTACCGGCTTGCTAGCATCCCACGACTCCCTNAAGGAGACAGACTCAGGAGTATTTTCTGGCGCCTTGATTAGGTGATGTATCTTCACCGCCTTGGAGCCGTCGCCAAGAATTCCCCTTGAGTTGGCCATGATTTGCGCTCGGCCTCCCACTATTGATACTGCCGCGAGGAGGTTGGTAGCATTGAACACTAAATGTTGTAGAATACACTAAACTCAAAGTACGCTTTCGATGGGAGTGATAGCATGGCCTTCGGAACGATAGATGGGATGAGTGATGAGTCAAACAAGGCACTCAAAAGTTGGTACTTGTATGATTGGGCGAACCAAGCCTTTGCTCTCACTGTACTCACAGTAGTGGCTCCGATAATACTTTCTAGGATGTTCGAGTTATCGACGGGAGGTGGTTCAGAAGTAGGTAATTTGAAGATCACTGGAGACACATTCTACGCCATAGTACTGGGTTCTGCAAGCCTTTTGGTGGCAATTGTCAGCCCGGTCCTGGGAGCAATTGCTGACAGGATGCCTATCAAGAAGAAGATCCTCTGGGTGTACACTGTAGTTGGGGTATTGTTCACAGCAATGATGGGTATAGCTCCACACCTAGAGGCTGGTTCGGCATACAAGTTCCTCGCGTTCTGCCTAGTAATTGGGAACATCGGCTTCGCAGGAGGGAATGTGATCTACTACGCATTCATGCCATATCTCGCAGACAGAGGGTCTATGGATCACGTTTCTAGTTGGGGGTATGCGTATGGATTCGCTGGCGGATCTTCAATCCTGATTGTCCATCTAATTGTTGGCATGACTGGATTCTTCGGTATTGCGGAACCCTGGAGTCCTTGGGTACTGAGTTTCATTTTCGCGACCAGCGCAATGTGGTGGTTTGGATTCGGGATGCAGTTGTTCAGGCATACACCTGAACCTGGAATTCCCAATCCCAAAGAGTACGGCTCGGTAATGGAAGCTGTCAGGGATGGAGTGAAAGAAGTTAGGAAGACCTTCGGTGAAATAAAGAAATTCAAAGTTCTAGCCATTTACTTGGTATCATATCTGTTGTTTTTCGATGGTATAAACACTATCGGTGGTATGGCTGCGGCGTTCGGTGAAACCGTTCTGAGACTGAATCCAACAATGACTTACGTCCTTCTGCTAATGGTGAATATTACTGCAGTGCCGATGAGCGTTGTCGGGGGCAAACTTGCAAACAGATTCGGAACAAAGAGGGTTCTTGGATGGTCTCTGGGTGTTTATGCAATAGTTGCCATACTGGCAGTGGGGTTCGCTCCTCTGGAGCTAGAGGATGACCACGAAAGGTACGACTTCCAGTACGACTTCAACGAAGAAGCAGGGGAGTACGAGTTGGCTACCCTGTATGAAAGGGGAGTCAAGGGCTGGGTTAGCAAGGCCGGCGAAGGGGACCTTGCATTTCGGGAGTCGTTCTTTGAATACATGTTTGAAGCGAAACCAGACGGAGTCAACAACAGTAGATGGAACGACGGAGATGTCGTTATTCAATCAATCACTGAAGAACAGGCAGCAGGTATCGTGGCAGAGATGAATGTGATGAGCGAGCACAGGTTCTCTTTCTCATTCAAGGGAGGGATCCAAGATGGGAGCAGATCCGTTGGAGACGAGCATCCTACAATAATTGAAGGAGGAATGGCAGACTGGTGGCCTAACCTACTGAGAGACAACGTGTGGGGTCCCCTGAACTTTGGGGTAAGTCTTCAGTGGATAATGCTCGGGATGATGGTCGGAGCAGTGATGGGCACTGCAGGAGCTCAGGCCAGGAGCCTGTTCACGATGCTCACTCCCGCATCAAGGACGACCGAGTTCTTCGGATTTTTCGGATTCATAGGGAAAGCAGCGGCTGTCATCGGGCCCATTGTGTATGCAATTGCTGCCGCGACTATGGGCAGTAGGATGGCAGTATTCAGCATAGTAATTGTAATCCTAATCGGATGGTCGTTCTTCATCTTCATTGACGTCGAGGAGGGCATGAGAGTAGCCAGGCAAGAGGACATCGAAGCAGGACTAATTTCAGAATAGGAGTGAGTGGGATGAGGTTTGCACTGGTCCAACACCTGTTAACCGTGCCCGCAGCAATCTTTGCTGCCGTAATCTGGGGGGTTTGTGCTGTTCCATCTTATCTGATGTTCTTGGAAATTAAAAACTGGTCCGAGGGGCATGTCCTCTGGACCGAGGCCTTGGCCATTTGCATTGGATTGGGACTTGGATACCTTTTGTGGGGGCTAGTTCTTCTACTAGTCTGCGGCATTCTAGGGGGTCTTCTCCGACCACCGCTCAGAGAAGGTAGATACCCTCTGAAAAGCTGGGTCACTATCGGTTGGGCCTGGTCATTGCTGTTTCACAAGGTTGCCCAGATGTTCATCAAAAACATAGTACCATCACTTCAGGTAAATATCTACTACAAACTGATGGGTGCCAATATCGGACAGGGCGTGCAGATTCTCACCGACTCATTGAACGACGCCCATATGGTGACCCTAGGCGATGGCGTCGTAGTAGGGGGCAATGCTACGATTAATGGCCACCTGGTGGAGAGGGGGGAGATCGTCCTTGCCCCAGTAAGGGTAGGAAAAAATGCAGTAATTGGCGGGGGAAGCACTGTACAACCGGGTTGTACAATAGGAGAAGGAGCGGTTGTTGCATCGAGAGCGGTAGTCCCGAAATGGACCGATATTCCCGCGGGAGAGGCCTGGGGAGGGATCCCTGCGAAGTTCATCAAGAAAGTCGAATAGCGGTGACTATTCGTTCTCATTTTCCTCTTCTGAGCCGTCGTCGCTGCCCGAGTCGTCGTCTGTTTCCAGATTCTTCATCTCTTCAATAACAGCCTGCTTCTGCTCGCGGAAGGTCTCATGCTTTGACTGAATCTCCTTGCTTGCAGCGATGGCCCTATCTATCATGTCATGCCTTACCTTGATGGCCTCGCTTAGATCCTCGAACAGTTGCATGTGCTGCACGTACCAATCGTCCCGAGCGGATAACTCGGCTACTGCAGCCTTGTTCTCCTCGTCGATCTCCTCTGCCACGGTAATGACTGAGCCGAGTCTTGCAGTCTCCCTGGAGAGTAGTTCCTTTGTCTTGTCAAGCTCGTCCTCCAAGTAGGGGATCTTTGTATTGGCCTTGGCAAGCTGGACCTCCATGTCGTCCTTCTCCCTTCGGAGGTTGGAGAGAAGCGTCTCCTTACTCTCGACATCAACAATACCGTCCCTGATCTCTCGATTCAGTGCCTCTATCTGCACCTTCAAATCAGATATCTCGGTTTCCTGGCCCTGGTAGGCAAGTAGTAGCTTATCCAATGCGTCCTTGTCCTTGGCAGCCTGCTGCTCAAGCTGGTTAATGCGGTCCTGAGGATTTCCGCCTGTCGGGTCGTCTTGCCCCATCATCGCTTTCGGTCCACAGGTGACCCCGATATAACCCCGGCGGCATCTGAGTCATGCTACGATGAGAAATCAGGAGTTTCCAGAGACTGCAGCTATTGTGGAAGAGAGGACGACAGTAAGCCTCTTCGACGAAGGAATGTGGAGTTTCTCATCGGGTCCGTGAGCGTTATTCCCAGGACCGGATGTTCCCGTGCAGAGGAACATCGCATCCGGGTACTTTTGCTGCATCATTGCCATGAATGGAATCGTGCCTCCGGTCCAAGTAGCCAAAGGAGGTAGCCCTGTGAGTGAAACTGAGGCTTCGTGAATCGCTTCCCTAACCTTTCCCTCCATAGGAGGGGCATGGAATCCGTCTGCACATGAGTCGGGCGTGAAAGACACCTCTGCGCCGAACGGCGGGGCTTCTTCCAGAATGCTCTTGGCAATTTCAATTACCTTCTCTGAATCGACGCCTGGGGGGATTCGGAAGCTCAGCTTAAGATCGGTATTTGTCCTCAGAACGTTTCCTGCGACCTGCACAGGGGGAATTCCGTCTGCTCCAATTATGGAGAGGGTCGGTTCCCAATTCATTGAGACTATCATTTCCTCGGTAGAGCCTGCGACTCTCTGGAGCGAGTCCACGGTGGGGAACTGCTCCCAGATGCTATTCCCGACAACCTCGGCTAGGGCTGTGGCCTTTTCCTCTACCTGCTTGTCTATCTCTACATGCATCTCCGGGATTAGGACCTTGCCCGTGGAAGAGTCCTCGACTCTATCCAAGAGTATCCTGATTATCCTGAAGGAAGAAGGGATGGAGCCACCTGAATTTCCCGAATGGATACCCTCGTGTGAAACCTTGACTGATAGGGTCCCTGAGACTAGTCCCCTGAGTGCCTCGGTCATCCAGACGTGTTCGTAATCGGGCCCACCGCTGTCCAAGACTACTACCATGTCGGGGTTCCCCATCTCCTCGGAAAGCGCATCCAAGTACGGAGGTAGGTCGAACGAGCCCGACTCCTCGCAGGTCTCTATCAAGAAGGTGCACCTGGGGTGCGGCACACCCTGCTCTTGGAGGAGTCTTACTGCTGTTGCGCAGAGGTATCCCCCATATCCGTCGTCTACTGAGCCACGCCCATATAGCCATGGATCCCTTCGAACAGCCTTCAGCGGATTCAAGCCCTCTGACCAGAGCTCGGGCTTGGAGGGCTGCTTGTCCAGGTGCGAGTAGAATATCACCTCCCCCGGACCGGTTCCCTCTACAGTTACCAAAAGGACTGGTGATTTTCCTTCGATCCTGTGTGTCTCATATCTCATTCCAGATATTCCCTGTTCGTCCAGCCACCGGCAAAACAGTTCGATGGTCTCGTCTAGCTCGCCGAGTTCCGCCCATTCGGGCTCAAATAGGGGCGAGAGGGCCTTTATCCCGATAAACTCCGAAAGGCTAGGTATGATGGAGCCCTCCCAAATCTCGTCGCTCCGGCTCATCATCGATTCCAGGTCCAGTCTCATGATGCGTTGCCTGAGTTGAGACTCATGGACCCTTCGACTGCGGGCTGTCATTCAGGGGGCCGCAGATTGGCTTCAGTCCCCGGTGGAATGGGCACATCTCGCATGCCGATGCTGACTCTCCAGAAAGAGGGGGGAATTCGGTAATCGGAAGTTGGGATGATAGGGAGATTCTAGCAGAGCGAGCGAACAGAGCGTAAAGGTCCTCGATTGCCTCCTCGAGCATCTCCTCTGGGTACTCGACCAATCTCCCTGAGACCCCAACGAGAATGGCAGGAGGTAGCACCTTCCTGGATGGGAATCCCGCATCGAACTTGTCCTCCTCTGAGCGTGCCAGTGCTAGGTAGTATAGGGCGAGTTGAAGCCTATGGCTCCTCAATAGCCTTTCCTCGGCCTCGCTCAGGGGGCTGGAGCCTCCCCCTTCCATAGACTCTAGGAGACCGGTTTTTTCGTCTTCGGAAATATTCTCGGCTCCTTCTGTTTTCAGGTCGACAGGTCTGATCGTGGATTCTCCATCTATGTCCCTAGTGCACAGAACAAGGTCGATTACTCCGCTCATTTCTATTCTAGTCGTCTCCATAGTGGCAATTTTCTCGGGACCGTCGGGGCTCCATCTGCTCCTTTCTACTGTGTCAAAGGTCACGGGTATTGTGATGTGGAATGGCATCTCAGTCCTGAGGCCTTCGAGGGAATGTCCGTCCACTTCTTCCCCTGAGACTAGGTTACCAACCATCCCTCCTTTGATCCTTTTAGCCATTTCACCTGTCACTCTTGCAACCTCGGAGGAGTTTGCAGTTGGAGGGAGCATTTCCTCGAAAACCGTCTCGTGAAGGCTCTTGTCCGAAATTCTATCCTCGCTCTCTCTGGTCCAGGAAGATGGGAGCGGGTGTGTAATCTGCGAGTCTCTGGGACCCGGATTTCCGATTCCTATCTCCAGAATCCTATGGAAGACCGTCCCAAAGGTTGCTGGATCTAGATTCATCGAGTTTTGGTCACCAGACCGGGCCGAACCCCTGGGTATCACCGGCTCTGGATCTATCCCACCACGGGTCTCCAGCCAGTGTCTCCTCGGACAATCCTGAAAGACAGGGAGTTGGCTTGGCTTGAGGCGGACGCTGGTGATTTTCTCCTTCCTTGGAGAAGGGGCTTCTGATTCACTTGATTGGGGTTTGGTTCTGGAGAATTTGTCGATCTGCTCAATTCTTTGCAATGGTGTCCTTATTCTTTCGTTATCCTTGCCGTCCTGCCAAAAGCAACCGGGGGTATGCATCACCAGCATTCCCTCTTGGGAGTCTGAGTTCCCTTGTGAGAGCCCCATTAGCATCGAGCCGGGGTCAATAATCAGTGAGCCGGTGGTTGGAGTCTCCGGAGAAGAGCAAGTCGCCCATGGAGAATCTGGCTCTTCTCTCCTGATCGATCCCTGTCTTAGGGATTCAAGCCACATCTGGCCTAGCTGAGGAAGGGATTTGTCATAGGACCAGGGGAGATTTATTCCCTCACCTTCCGACCACTCGGTACCATTTGGTGAACCTGCGACAATCAGCTTCTCTTCCGCCCTAGTGGAGGCGACGTAAAGCAACCTCCTAGCCTCCGCGCCCTTCCTAGCCTGGTGAAGTATCGAGACGTGTTCCCAGACTGCCGAATAGGAGTCTACCTTGTCTGATGGCCATGGATTGGGGTGACCCGAGAATAGCTCCGGACTGACGATTAGGCGGCTTCTCTGCTCATTATGCATGCTTGTCTGTCTATTTGAAAAAATATCGGCAACTATTACCACGCGGGCTTCCAACCCTTTCGAGTTGTGAATCGTCATTACGCGGACGGCCTCGCTCGGGGGGACAGACTCTGCCTCTAGTGGAGTCCCGCTCCTCTCCCTGAGGTCTCTTAATCGATCTGCCAGCACTATCGGATCTCCTCCGACTTCATTGGAAATCCTCCGAACAATATCGACGAATTGCTCTGCGTCTTGCCTGGAAACGGGATCGGGGTGTGTGACGAGCAAGTCCGAGCGGTCTATTGTCTCCTCGAGTAATTCGATTAGGTTCGATTTGGAGGATAGTCGATGCCACCTGTTTGCGAGCTCTCTTTGACGTTCCGAAGTACTGTTTTTCGCCATCTCTACCAGTAGGTTGCAGCCCTGCTTGGAGGACTTCAGAAATCGCTGAAGCTGCCCATCATCCATGCCGAAAAGGCAGGACCTGGCAACCCAAAGTGCATTGTGTCTTGATTCCGGTCTTGCAATGAATTGCAATAATCCCTCGAGTGCTCTGGGTGTTGGCCTCTCTAGTAGGTCGCCCTCTGAGTCGACCTCGGTGGGAATCCCGAGGTCGTGTAGATGCCTCACAATTATGTCTCGTATATTCGTCCTTGTCGGCAGTAGGATCATTATGTCACTGGGTTTGATTGGTTCCTCCTCTGAAGAATTGGTCCAATCCCCCGATGATGAAAGTGCCCGGACGGGAGATGCCTCGATTAGGCTCTTCACCCTCAGGGCGATTAGCATCGCCAGCCTCTCCAAACGGTTCTTTTCTCCCGGCCCGAATGGATCCAGGTAGGATTCCAAGTCAGATATGGGATTAGCGTCTTCTGAGGTGTCTATGGGGCATATCCACTCCACTGAACCCGAATTTCTCCGTTTCTCCGGAGAGGGGTACAGTGTCTGGGGGGATGCGTAGAAATCTCCCTGTTTCAGCATATGGTGCCTCTCTGAGAATACGTCTTCCCACCATTCGTTCATAACCCGGAGAAGGCCCCCCTCCGTCCTGTAATTTACCTGTAGTGAAATCATTCCTTCTTTGCGCTTCTTGACCTCAGAGGAATCGGGAGCAGGGAGATCCCTATCGGTGGAGTCGAAGGGAATCCAAGAAACTAGATCTCTGCCTCCCTTTTCCATGTGTTCCGATGCCTTTGCTATAGTGGACAAGTGGTCGTTCCTGGGATCTCTACTATGCGACTCTCTCCGCAGGGCAGGGTGTCTGGTAAGCTCTGGGACACAATTGAACTCGTGGGTGTTGATTCTGCGTAGAGTCTGCGCATAGTTGACGAATCCGGTGACTTCGGCCTGTCTGAATGCGTAAATGCTCTGTTTGACGTCGCCAACATAGCATACGGTAGGTTGCCAGGGCGTGTCTGGTTCCGTTTTCTCTCCTTCACGGAACTCCCTAGGCCCCCATAGTCGAGAAAGTAGCCGCCACTGGAGGGGGGAGTTGTCTTGGGCCTCGTCGATTATGAACGCCCTATACCTTCGTCGAATTTCTCGGAGAAGGTGGTACCTAGATTCTAGGTCTGCCCTAATAGCGCCCAATGAGGATGCCGAGGCTCCGGAGGAAGACGGGTTCGCCTCCAAATCAGACAGCGCCTCGAATGCTCGGATTATGTGATCATCCCTCCATGTACTACTGTCCAAGGAGTCCAGCGCATCCTGTATAGAAGGATGGTAAAACGACCTGCAGGTTTCGGGGCAGTTTGCTAGTAATAGGTCACCAGCCAGCTTCTTTACGTCATCGAAGTCGTGAACCTCATCGCGATCCTTTAGTCTCTTCAGTATGCCTTGGAATCCCAAATGGAGGAGATACAGGTCAGTGAGGTTTCTCGCCTCGGCTTCTAGAGAGAAGTGGTATTTTCCTTTTGGGCTCTCTAGTCTCTCTGGGAGTTCCAGAGGCAGTGGGGTGATTGGAGACTCCCAGTTTTCTGGCGTACCGGGGGGCTTTGATTCATCTAGGGCTATCGAACAGCGGACGAAGTGCAGAAGGAGTTGGTCAGTGTCGGAAGACCATAGTTCCGAAAACGCGTCAATTTGTTGCTTCAGCAAGAGTAGGAAATTCTCCTTTGTATTCTTGTCTGAAATCTTGGAGAAGCTCTCTATCCCAGGAGGCCAAGTGTCAGATGGGAACTTGTTTCGGGGGAAGAATGTCATTTTCTTCTTCATTAGTGTCGATTTCGAAACTGTGCAAGTCAAAATGTGACCCATCCAACGGAGTTGTCCCCAAAGATCGTCAGGAGGCCCGGTTCTACATAACTCGTCCAAGCATGACATTCGGGAGATTGCGGGCCACCCAACTGACGATGGAGATGGGATATGGTCCTTGATTATCTGACAAATTTCTGATGCGATTTGGTGCAATCTTTCAGCCTGCTGGGAAATCTGCTGTTCGTCTGCAGATGACGAAATCTGGGAAATCAATAGACCTGGGTCGACGGATCCGTTCTGTGCAACAATCTTTCGTGCGGCTTCATCGATGAAAACCGATTTGGAAGCAAGGCCCCGAAGAACGCCCGAAGCGCGTCGGCTTCCAGAATAGTTTCTGGATACTCGTTCTCTTGCCGCAAGCACTTCTGTGGCGATGGTTGCAGGAATCCCAGCATCCACCGCATCGCCAATCATTGAGCTTGCGCTAGGAAGTCTCCATAGTGTCCTGAGCGCTGTTTCAACTAGCACGTTCCTTCCTGAATCGGAGACATTTTCCCTACTGAGCGCATCTCCGAGTTTTCCCATATAGGGAGAAACCAGTTGGATTAGGAACGAGTCGATGGTTCCTATCGGGGCATCCTCCAATAGGGTGAGGATCTGTTCCACGAAACCCTGGTTCCGTATTCTCGGATCAGTCCTAAATTCCCCATCATCACCCATTGGTCCGGGTTTCAGTCTAGATATCGTTCTCCGAAGTCTATCCCTCATTTCATCGGCTGCTCTATTGGTAAATGTGAGCAGGACTACCTCTCCGGGGAGTAGTCCGCCCCACTCTTGAAGGTCAACTCTCTCTGAAGCTGGGGACTGTATCATACCAGACATTAGTTGAGCCGGGCGGGTAGGTTTTGGGAGAATCCTAGTTGCTCTCTGGTCCTCTGAGAGGTAGTGCTCAATGACTCGGTCAACAATCGTGCTGGTTTTTCCCGTCCCTGCTCCAGCGTCGATGACTATGTGAGAGTCTAGATTTAGGGACAGGCGTTGGGCGGTGTTCAATCTCATCAGTAGCCCCCCTCTTCCATAACGTTGCAGGTATCACTAACCGAGCAGTATCGGCAAACCCCGGGAGACGGGGTTGGGTGTACCCTCCCACGAGATGCTTGCTGTGCTACCCTTAGGGCAACGGAAATCCGATGGGTCATCCAGGCCCTGAAGTGGTCACTGGGAGGAAATGGGTCCTCGTCAGAAAACCTATGAAGCCTGGAGGTGATTGAGGTCCTAGTTCCAAGTCGTAGTTCGGGAAGGCTCTCGGAGTATTTCGAAGAAACCTCCAATCGATGCTCCGAATGATGGCCAAAAAGCGAAATCCCGGCAGCCAATACTAGATCCCCAGGATGGGATATTTCCCATGCTCTAGCGTACAGGGCGAGTTGCAGTTCCTCAAGAAGGCCCTTGACGTGTCTTGTTTGTGCGGAGCCTGCGTCGGTTGTCTTCAGATCTCTGATTGCGACTAGCCTCCTGGGCTTCCATCCCGATTCGTGCAGCCTTATTGGAGCAACTGTAGATTGGCCCTCTTCATCAAGCCATTTTTTGGCAAGGTTATCGAATGGCAGCAGGTCAACCCTGTCGATGAAGCCTCTGATATTTATTGGTGCAATTTCCACGCCTTCTGTGAGCTCAGGAGGAAGGGATATCTCCACTCCAACATCGGTGAAATTGTCGGTACTCCACTCTAGCGATATTGGAGAGGAGTCCGCACAGGAAGTTTCGGATGACACTATGGTACCTATACGACCAATAGCGGGTTTGGGTACTGGCTCCGCTAGCCATTCCCCCCATTGCTTGAGGTTCATGCCAGTAAGGGAGTGGAGGCTGTGGGTTGCGACTGCGTCGGAGCGTTCTAGCCAAGGTGCTCTAGACTCTAGAGACTCAAGAGCTATTTGCATCAGTTCACCTTCTCCTATTCCAGAACGAGCGATGCTAGGATTCTCCGCTACGGCAGATAGTTCTCTCTCGCCGCCCATTGGAATTTTCAGAACTCGGGAAAGGACATCATGATGAACGAGATGAAGGAGGTTTCCGTGAGTTCTTCTGTCGATTTCTTCATCGATAAGTTCCTCGTTTCCTGCCATGAGCTCCCTGGATAGCCAACCGCTCCTAGGGCACTCTAGCCATTTCTGAAGTCTTGTGGGAGACCATATTCGCACATCCTGCTCTGCTCCTACTGAGTGGCCATGCCTCGAATCGCTTACCATCGAACCGGTAGGGTGGGGTGAGAACGGCCTTGGGTCAATGGAGACGGTTCTCTTTCCTCCAACACCAATCCCACCCACTACTGGCCATCTAGGGTTATTCCGAGGCTCCTCTACTCCGTCAGGGGTTTTTGCGTTGAGGCTGGCAGTTTCCAATGAGAGAATGTAGGGTAGGGCAGACTTGGGCAAATATCCATCTTCATCTGCTCTGAATGGTTGTCTTCTTTGACGATCAGATTGCATCTCCGGGTCGAGCCCAACTGATACAGCGCTGGGGTTGATTGGGGGTCGAGAGGGGGGCTTATCTTTCCTAATCTGTATCCCGTCAAACTGACGGAAATCCCTCGGAGAAGACAGTTGTCCCTCCGTGGGATTGATCTCCGCCTTACTGTCATCTGGATCGAATGATGAAGCCCACTCCCTGATAGGTGCTGATGGGGGCCTGGTCTCGTCCAATGCAGGGTCTAGTACTATCACCTCGGGTGCTGAGTTGAGAAGGTGATTGAGATGGTGCCTTGCATCACGGATTGGCCCGTCTGGCCTTAGGATATCCATTGAGTTCCTCTCTTCATCGCCAATGAATGGGACCTTTGTGACCCTGAGGTTCCACGAAGACGAAGACAGGTTGGACAGGATGGTTAGGTCAGAGTTGCATCCTAGTGCATCTCGTGGGCTCGTTAAGCGAACGCGCCCTATGGCGCCAGTTCCACTACCTCTGATAGTCGACTTTCGACACAGGGAGGTAATCTCCTCGACCCATTCGTGACCATTATCCGGGGCCTTCTGACCGGCTATGGACTGCATCTCTCTAAGTTTTGAATGATTTCTCCAAATTTCCTGAATCACGGATGCGGGAGAAGATGAGGCCCCATCTATAATGTCCATAGTTGATTCGATGTCGATTGATGATAGTGTCCTTAGCAGCCATTCGTCCCCGTTCTGCGATGATTCTGGCAAAGGCAGCCTTTTGCCGGAAGCGCATCCAATGGAAAAGTGCCCACCATCCAGAGCCTTTCTGTCTTCGGGCCTAAGTAGTGGCTTTAGTGAGTTGACCACGCAAAGAAACCACCATTGTGCGCATTCTTTTTCTGGGCCGTTCTGCTCTTCTGAAGAAGGCCGCGATAGAGTGGAAAGCCAGCGAAAAAGAGCCCCGGGGCCACCAAGAACATGCTCCTCTCTTGCGAGATTTGTCAATAACTGAGAGTTGGGTTTAGGGCAAATCGAACTGTCAGATGGATGCTCTGGAGGTGTGTCGAATAGAGGGATTGCCTCCTGCAAAGAAAGCGCTCTTAGAGATTCGAGGGAGAACGAATCTGGACCATATGGTACATTGGCCAGGAAGATAATCCAATGGGCAACCGGGTCAGAGGAGAGCATTCTCCTAGACCTATGAACAATTATTCCAATATCGGTGAGGAGCCTCTCCCACTTGTTCCCGTTTTCTTCTAATGAAGGATCCACTATCATCACTCTTGCATTGGGATTTGCAAGTAGTTTCTCTTTGGTCAGCCTAATTGTGGCATCGAATGAGTGATCCTCTCTCCGCAAAAGAATCCTCCTGGCGACTGGACTGTCCCGTCCCACTTCCCTCTCGGTTCTGACTATCCAATCGGGAAGATCTTCGGGATCGGTGATTGGGTGCCGGTCAAGCAGAAGATGGCCATGATAGCCCAGACGGAAGTTTCCGGGATATGTCAGCTGGTGGATGGGCCTGTGGCGGGAAATCTGCAATAGCATCTCTGTATGGGATTTGCACAACCCAGGAGCATGGTCCAGAAGGACAATTCCGTCGATGTCTGAAATGCTGAATGGCTCCTTACCCGACTTTAGCTCATCAATAATCCGAGGAACTACCATGTCGGGATGGGTCCCTCCAAGCTTTCTCTCGAGCCTGAGAATGATTTTTCCAAAAGTATGAATCCCCGGCCCATCCCATCCCTCTAGAGCTAGTTCACTCGAGAGTTGGGCGTGCAGCGAAGCCAAAGCACGTGTCTTTCCCTTCCCCCAATTCATCTCTGGAAGTGGGTTAATCAGGGGGAAGCCGAGGCTTGCTGATTCCTTAGAGCACTCGGAATGTAGGATTTCCTCGAATGGGCCGTCATTTTGGATTGGCCTTGGGAGCCTGAAATCCGCTAACAATGAGGCGGCAAGTGAGGCGATTGTATGATGTAGCGTGGTATCTACTGCACCACTGAGGCCCAACTCAGAGATTGCCTCTCTTCGTGAGTTCTCATTTGGATATATGACCAGTATTCTTCCAGGAGCAGCCTCTGACCTACCGGGGTTCAAAGCTTGAGTGAGTATCTGCCTTCGCAACCACCTCGGTAAATTTCCCGGACTGGTCTCCTCGTTGGTCACACAATATTCCATGGACGTCACCGGGCCCTCTCCGAGCATTCGCCATGCACGACGGGGGTTATTCAACCCAACTGAAAATTCTATGTATTTTCAACGAGAAAGCTTAGGTCTGCGTGGAACCAATGCCGCCAACATGCAAAGCAAGGTAGATGCTCCGGAAGCTGGCAGGGCGTCCCCCATATTTGACTCGGGCTCTGGAATCTCCCAATCTAGAACTAAGATCGCAGTCATGTCTTCTCCATCCCACGGATTTGGGGGTGTGACTTCCAGTGATTGTGGTCCAGACGAAGGAAGCATTACCGCCTCGTGCAGAACATGCCCGTAGTTCTCAACCCCGTTTGAGCCGTCGGGGTAGTAGGCATTGTCCTCCACAAAGAGAATCCATGCTTGCACGGTCGCTGGCTTGGATGACGGAGTGAGGGACTGCGCTAGATCAATATCCCAATATAGCTTGAGTCCATTTTCTGTTGCCTCTGCCCCGAGAGAGATCGTTCCGTCTCCTTCGAATGGATGGCTGGAGCCAATTGAGAGGGATGTGGAGTAGTCGGTATGAAGACTGTTTGACTTAGGATTGGTACCCATGTAAATCCTCTCTCCATCGAAAACTGTCGCCGGAGCCAGTCTTGACAGGCCTCCGATGTTCGTTGAAGCACTGCCATAACTTGACTCCCAGCGTTCCTCGGTTGAGTTGCTCCCAAAGGGATCCATTGTCTCAAACTTGTGTCGGTGGTAATGAATCCGCGCAATATCGTCATCTCCTATGGCCTCATCCAATGCCGCCTCAGATGTTACACAGTTCATGCACCATGTTGCAGTGTAAACCTCCACTAGCCCCGGAAGTTCGTCTATTACGCTGGAGACTGAGGTGTTTGTCAGATTCTCAGAGAGGTGTATGGAGATACCTCCCATCGACCCCCCATTTACACCTACCCTGGCATCATCCCAGAGTGATTCGCTTATCGCAGAAGTCTGCATCGGAAGGAGCAAGAGGAATGCCATGGTGAACGCGGCAACGACCCTCATGAAGGATTCGAGGCGGGGCTGTTATTGAACGCTTACGGGTCATTGTGATGATTCGAATGCCTCTATCGACCTGTCGATGTCGTCTTCAGTAATATGCAGATGAGTGACTGCTCTGACGGATGAGTCGTCTATGGTTAGTATGTCGATGCCCTTGCCTGATAGCCGCTCTACAAGGTCGTCCGCCCCACCTTTCTCGCAACCGATGTATACCATGTTTGTCTGAACCTGGTCTAAATCGACTTTGAACGAGGGCATTTGCTCTATTGCCTCTGCAAGCCTCCTAGCTTGACGATGATCCTCCTCAAGCCTATCGATGTTATTTTCCAATGCAAATAGGCCCGCGGCCGCTAGGACTCCAGCCTGTCGCATACCACCTCCGAACATTTTTCTCCATCGGTAGGCCCTATGAATCATCTCGGAGGTTCCGACTAAAACACTTCCAACTGGTGCGCCTAGGCCCTTGCTCAAGCAAATTGATACAGAGTCGTAGTCTCTAGCGATTCTAGAAACGTCTACCCCCGTAGCCACTGAGGCATTGAAAATCCGGGCGCCGTCAATGTGAGATGTGCACTCGTTTTCCCTGGCGACATCTGCAATCGCATCCATTTTCTGGAGAGGATAGCATGTTCCCCCGCCCCTGTTGGATGTGTTCTCGACGCAGACCATTGAGCCGTTAGGGAAGTGCCCTAGGCTGCCATCTCCCTTTCGCACTGCTTTGGCGACGTCTGCTGGTTCCATTATTCCCATCCTTCCAGGTACCAATGCAACTGAAACGCCAGATAGGGCGGCAAATCCTCCTCCCTCGTAGATGTAGATATGGCTGTGAGACTCGGTGATTATCTCGTCTCCTGGTTCAGTCTGAGCCCTAATTGCAGTGGCGTTGCACATTGTTCCGGATGGAACGAAAAGAGCCGCTTCCTTGCCTAGCAACGAGGTCATTCTGTCCTGCAACTCGATTACAGTTGGATCGTCTCCGAGAACGTCGTCTCCAACTATCGCTAGGGACATCGCCTCCCTCATCTCAGCAGTTGGCTGGGTGACTGTGTCACTTCGTAGATCAACCCGGTCACCTGGGTATTCCCTCATGCCCCCCAACTGCGTTCTTCACATAACTAGTGCGATTCAAAGGAGACTACTTTCTGATGTCCTCGGAATACATGTATGAACGTTCTTTGGAGCCACCTTTGCCCTTCTTGGAACTGGAAATGTATAGTACTGCCATGGTCCCAAGAACCACGGCCGGAACTCCGAACATTAGCACAGTCATCCATAGGGGCCTCTCAATCTTGTTGCACTCGGCTTGGCCTCCGTCCTCCTGATCATACCCCGATGGGCACTTTGTCTGCTTGATTGATCCGGCCTCCTCAACGAAGTAGCCAGGTTCTGCATTTTTGCACCAAGACCTTCCGCTTTCGGGCTGGAAAGAGCCTGGCTGGCAGGGTGTCTGAGCTGGTGATCCGGGCTGCCCGACGAAGTTCCCCGCAGATGCATCGATGCATCCGTCACTTCCGGAATCGGGTTGGTAAGTTCCCACGCTGCAGGAGGTCTGGGAAAGAGCTCCCTCCTCAGGAACGTGGTGCCCTGGCATTGCATCCGTGCAATCGGTTTGGCCCTCAGCAGACTGGAATTTGCCCTTGGGGCAAGGAGTCTGACTACTGGAGCCGGGAGAGGGTACGAAGCTCCCTTGGCTTGCTGCCAAGCACCCGGTCTGCCCCGCATCGGGTTGGAACTCGCCAGCCGGACACTGAGTCTGCTCGGAAGAGCCGGGCTCGCTGACGAAATGCCCAGTTGAAGCCTGGATGCAAGATGGCTGGCCCCCTGGTTGGTACTTTCCTGCTGGGCAGGGTGAAGTTGCGCTTCCATCGGAACTAGCCGTCTGCCCCTCGGGAACCGGATCACAGCCTGCTGACCCCGAATCCGACTGATATTCCCCAGATGCGCATGGAGTCTGGACTGTGGCGCCATCCAATCCGACGTAGTTCCCAGGATCCGCAGGAGTGCATTCCGACTGGCCTGGTTCAGAAGTAAATGAGCCGGCTGTGCAGGGCATCTGACTGGTAGAGCCAGACAAAGAGGAGAAGCTACCTGGATCGGCTTGGATGCAAGAGGTCTGGCCCGCCTCGGGCTGATATGTTCCGGGTTCGCATGGGCTCTGCTCCGCGGATGCCTCCGAATCAGTGTAGTGTCCCGCTTGTACCGCCGTACAGGATGCCTGTCCTGCCTCTGATTGGTACTCACCCGGTTGGCAAGGAGACTGAGAGGTCATCGTTGATTCAGAAACGAAGTACCCCGGAGATGCGTCGCTGCAAGTGGCCTGCCCTGGTTGAGACGAGTATGTCCCTGGTTCGCAGGGTTCCTGGGATGTGGATCCAGCGGCGGAGGCATGGTATCCTGGGTTTGTGTTGAAGCAAGAGTCCATCCCGGATATTATCTGGTAGGTCCCTGGTTGACAGGGAGTTTGGTGATGGGAACCCTCTGACGATACGAAATTGCCGGGGTCGGCCTGCAAGCAGGCAACTGTGTTACTCTGATCCTGATAGTATCCCGCTGAACATTGGACTTGTTGTGAGGAAGCCGCCATCGAAGTATAGTTCCCCGGAGATGTTGGGATGCAGGAGGTCTGGCCGTAATTGGGCTGGTAGGTTCCTGGTTGACAGGGAGTGTGAATTATCGAGCCAGGTTGGTCCACATAGTAGCCTGGTGATGAGGGGGTGCAATCCGATTGATTTGAAGAGCCGGATAGTGGCTGGTAGGTTCCAATGGAACATGGGTATTGCTGGTATGGAGGGGTTCCGTCGGCATACCATCCTGGATCGGCATCTATGCAATCCCCGTCAGACGCATAAGTTCCGGCTGGGCAGCCGTCCGGGTATATATCCAGAATGAAGGGGATGCCATCGCCGTCATGATCCCTCTCGCTCATTATTGCGTGTCTCCCAGGCCCTAGATCGACAAAGGCAGGGACGTTGCTGTCATTGCCTTCACCGAGCCCTAGTGGTCCCTCTTCGTGGGCTCCCCAGCACCATACCGATGCGTTTGTCGCAACCGCGCAGGTGTGTAGGCTGCCTGCCGAAATCTCTGCCACCCCCAGTCCTGTAGGCATGGAGACATCGACAGGTGTTGTGCTACCGTTGGTAGAGCCGTCACCGAGTTGACCGAAGTCATTCCTGCCCCAGCAAAGCGCGCTACTGTCATCCATTATAGCGCAGGTGTGGTCTATGCCCGCGTCGATCGATATTGCGGTCCTTCCCGCAGGAAGGGATGTGGCCCTTGGGTAAGTTGAGGAGTTTTCAGAGCCATCTCCAAATCGGCCATGGGTGTTGTTCCCCCAGCATTGTACTAGTCCGTCATCAAAGATCCCGCAGGTGTGCCCAAATCCGATATCCATTGCTACCAGGGATCTGTTCGCTGGCAGAATCGAAATCGGTGTTGGCGAGTTCTGGTCATTGTAGCCACCATCACCTAGGTGGCCGTGGTTGTTCTGGCCCCAGCACATCCCGCTGCCGTTGTCCAGGATTACGCAGGTTGTGTTCCCACCGGCGTTAATAGAAACAGGCACTCTTCCGGCGGGGAGGGGTATTTGCGTCGGAGCCAACCTAAGGGAATTGTCCCCGGTTCCTAACTGGCCGAAATCGTTGGCTCCCCAGCACCACACCGTGGAGTCATCCGCGATCGAACACGTATGGTGAAATCCGGTAGCGATTGTGACCATTGAAGCGCTCGTAACCGCGGGACCATGCGGCTGTAGGCAGTCCCCGCCACAGCTAATGTGGTTATGCCCTATCTGGCCAGAGGTGTCTATCCCCCAGCATTTCACTGAGCCATTCGTGAGTGCACAGGTGTGTTCGCCGTCGGGGCTAATCTCCGAGGCGAACTCTAGGCAGCAGGTGGTTGAGTCGAGTTGGTTTACACCTACTGGGGTGTGCTCGGGTGCCCAAGGTCCGGCACTGTTACCCAGATAACCCGTTCCCCAGCACTTGACTTCGTTATTGTCCATCACCACGCAGGTGTAGTTGTACGATGCCCCCAATGCAGTGAGGGAATAAATTGACCCGACCGTAGAGCCCGGCAGGCTGAGCCCCGAATGGGTGTTCTTGGGACTGGATTCCTCTTCAAGTTCGATCTTGTCAGCGGATTGAAGGCCGGAAGAAGCAGTCATCACGAGGAGGAGTGCGATTAGGGCTATTGGCAAGGCTCTGCTGTGTGCTGTCGGTTCGCTCATGTGCCCCGAGGTTGGTCAGAAGTATTAACGGTTTTTTCGGAAAATAGTGAGGTTCCCCCTCCATGGTCAAACTCATTTGTGGGTGGCGTCACGGCACGGCATGGCAGAGCAAAGTTCCGAGGTTGTGGAGTCTTTCCTATCCGACAACTGTCCACCTATGGGGATCTACGAGACACTGTATGCATTCAGAGACTCGTTCGGGAGTTTCATGGGGACTGAGGGGACTCATCCGTGGTCTCAGGGATTCCCACTGACGACACCATTGGAGGGGTTTGGAGGCCCGTCTCTTCCAGAGAGTGTCGAAGTGACTTGGGAGGACAGATTCTACCCGAAGGCATGGGGGCATCCAGAATTGCGGGATGCAATAGCAGACTACTACAACTCGCAATATGGTTCCAATGTTGAGCCTGAGAACGTAATGGTCTTCGCTGGGGGGCGGCCTGGCATCTACACAGTAATGGCATTCCTCAAGGAACGCGTCAAGGTTAGAATTGGAAACATAGAGTGGCCTGCTTATCTCGACATAATGGAGCAGACAAAAACCGAGTTTGAAGTGGTTCCATTCACCAAGGAGAATGGTTTCCATCCCAGTAATGAGTTGTACTTCGACCGTTCCGATACCAGTTCTGGTGCTCTTCTAATGCCAGTCATCTCCAATCCCCAGAACCCATCCGGGCAGACTCGCTCAGGAGAGGAGTTGCGGGAGCTAATCCAGATGGCAGAGTTACCTGGAAACGGCATTCTTCTGGATGAGGCCTACGAGATGTTCCACTCCCCTTCTGTAAGTGGGATAGAGTTCGTTGAGGATCTGGACAGCAGCAACGTGTTCATTGCAGGTGCTTGCACCAAAGGGCTGCAGTCACCAGGGATCCGTATAGGTTGGATGGTAGCCAGCAAGAAGAACATAGAGACCATGTCCAACTACTCCAGCTTCGGGATGGGCGGCGTTAGTCATCCCTCGCAGCACTATGCCATCAAGCTCCTCGAGCCTGAACGAGTAAAGAAGGCTAGGAAGGCTGTTGAGGAGCACTACAACTGGCAGAGGGATCGATATGGAAAGGCATTCGAGGAGATGGGTCTGGGTGTCTACACTGGCAACGGCGGTTTCTACCACTGGCTCGAACTCCCTGAGGGGATGTCCAGCGCCGAGCTAAACAAGCGACTTTTCAAACGCGGTGCTGCAATCCTATGCGCTTCAGATTGCGACATGGCACGTCCTCATTCAAAGGATCCGAGCTACGAAACCCCATATTCTCGATTCTTTAGATTCTCATTTGGTCCACTATTGCCCGAGACGTTTGAGTCAGATATCCAACTGTTTAGTGAAGTTCTAGAAGAGTACAAGTTTGACTTCAAGAACAATACTTACAGTTAATTTCCAACAAATGCTGGTTCAGAGTCAGAATAGACCCCAGTATGGTCAAAAATTTAAGTGTGGGATTTACCCCAGAAGGCCGTGGCCGGACCAACTGCTGAACAGGCTGCAAAGATAGCAAAGGCAACTTACAATGAATTTCTAGAGGAGCCAGAGCGTTCCAAGCAAATTGGAAACATTCCCAAGCTAATCAAGAAGTTCGAAGGCGACTACGGAACTATGCTCAAGGGACTGCAGAAGAAATACGGGAAGGTCAGTGCCAAGAAGGCTGAGCCGGAACCAGAACCAGAACCAGAACCAGAACCAGAAGAAGCCCCTAAGAAGAAGAAGAAGAAACCTAAGGCGGAGGAGTCAGTAGATCCGGATGAGGCAAAGGCCAAGGAGGCGGAGGCGAAGGCCGCGGCTGCTGAGGCACAGGCCGAGTTGAAGGCTGCAAAGAAGGCCCATGCCAGCGATTCTAAGGCTGCTATGAAAGAGGCGAAGGCGGTAGCGAAGGCCGAGATAGAGGCGAAGAAGGCTGAGGCTGGGCGGAAGGCTGCCGAGAAGCAGGCAAAGGCAGCGAAGAAGGCACTAGAGGAGCTCAAGTCGGCCTCCGGAATGTCACCAGAGGAGCTCAAGGCGAAGGAGGCCGAGCTGAAGCAGAAGGCGAAGGAGGCGGACGCAGCGGCCAAGGTGTCTGCTACCGAGGCTAAAGCAGCTGCATCTGAGGCTAAGGATCTATCCAAGGTCGTTGCGAAGGAAGGCAAGGCTGCAGCCAAGGCAGAGGCCGAGCTGAAGAAGGCAGAAATGGAGAGGAAGTTGGCTGAGAAGCAGATCAAGGCCAGTGGAAAGATGAAGAGCAAGGCCGAAGAGCAGCTCGAGGAATTCCAGAAGAAGAGAGCTAAGGCTGAGGAGAAGCTAGAAACCGAGATGGAGGCAAAGAAGGAGGCCATGGAGGCTGCTAAGGCAGATGCTTCGGAGTCAAAGGCGGCACTGCAAGAAGTCAAGGATCAGATGAAGGACGAGATGAAGGCTGCAAAGACCCTTCAGAAAGACGTCCAGGCCAAGCAGAAGGAGATCGCCAAGGTCGAGATTGAAGCCAAGAAGGCTGAGGAACAGAAGATCAAAGTCCAGCAGGAGATTGAGGACAGTCATAAGTTCAAGTCTGAGGCGGCTAAGAAGGCCGAGCAAGTTGAGAAGGATATAGTAAGAATGCAGACAGAGATGAAGGGCAAGGAGGACGAGTTGGTAGGCGTCGAGACGGCGGCCCAGAAGGCTGAGAGGGAGGCCCACGAAGCAGAGTTGCAACTTAAGGCCAATCTACTACACCGAGAAGATTTGATTCTGGAGAGGGTGGCATTGAAGGCCGTTCAAATCAACTGGAACCAGATTGGAGAGGCTGAAGGGGAGAGGCCGGACGACCTAACAAGAATCCAAGGCTTGGATGAGTTCGGACAGAAGAAGTTGAATGTCCTTGGAATACACACCCTACAGCAGATCGCCAAGATGGACCCAGTCACCGCAGAGGTGGTGAACGACGCAATGGAGTTTACCCCCGGTAGAATTGCCAAGATGATGTGGGTGCAACAGGCGATTCAGCTCCTCGCTGAGAGGGCATGAGCCTACTCCTCAAACGGAGAGTAGATGTTGAATCCGCTTAGAGGCGGTGTATACACGTGGAGATTGATTAGCTTCGTTTTCTCCTCGTTTGAGACCCTGTGGATGTCAGGCTCATCCGCGGCACAGACCTCGCCTGGCTCGTACCTTCTCGATGAGACCGGTGATGCCAAGCCTTCCTCATTCGTCTCGTAGACTGTTTCAGTAGAGACTCCGGATAGTATCAGGAATGCACAGTCGCTTCCGACGTGATCGTGGATGGGGGTTTCCTGTCCCGGGGTCCAGCAGATTGCCACTAGCTCGTAGTGCTCGGTCTTCTTGATCACATTTCGCTGGTAGCCGTCTTCGGAGTAGCCGATGCATTCCTCAATCGCTTCCATGTTTACTTCGAGATTGGAAAGTCTGGTGTCGAGCTCGGAGAGTCCGGGCCTCCTGTCCAGACCGTCCAGCCACTCGATTAGCCCCGAGATACCTGAGCAAGCCGAGGAGAGTGCTGAGCGCTCCTCGGGGGAAAGTGGGGCCTGAGTAACCACATACGGGCCAGAGCGAGCCTGCTCATGACTCTTATGATTCAATTATCCCACAAGGGGGAGATCGCCGGTAATCTTGTCAATATCCCCTCTGGGACCGGGTCCAATTCCTACCACTGTCTCCATTCCAGGGGGTATCTCGGTATGGCCAGCGTCGGTGACCAAATGGCAAATCAGGCCTGCCTTCTTCGCCCTAGCCATTACTTGCCTGAGCGAGACCATGTCAGGGGTCTTGCAAACTATCTTCCTTGCACCGTTCCTCAGGTATTGGTCCAGTTTCCTGGGGCTCTCCCTCTTCGCGATAAGTACGCATTCTGCTGCTGCATGGGAGCACTGGGCGGCCAATTTACCCTTGGAGAGCTGCAGGTCATTCCTAGTCACAAAGACCATCGTTAACTCTTCAGTTCGGGGCAACTTCGCTCACCGCCTCGGAGGCAGGGATCTCACTGTGCCTAAGGATCATGTCACCCAATGGGGCTGCCATCCAAGCCACAAATGCAACGTTGCCAGCTGCGTGATAGAGATCGAAGGCGAGGCCGTTGATTAGGTAAGGGATGATCATCGAGGTGCTGGCATCGAGCAGTATGCTCAATGACACCGTCCAGTCAAACAGGAAGGCAGAGGCCGCGGACACGAAAGCAAGGCGTCCCACCATTAGTCGGTCCCCTTCCCTGAGGAATCCCGACAGGGAAGCTCCCAGCAAGCCGACTGCGCCCCATCCAAGTGCCTGGAAAAGGGTCCATGGCCCGTGACCCAACGCTATGGCATTGGAAGTCCAGGCGATTACACCCGCTAGAGCGATTGCGCGCCAACCACCGAAGTATATCCCCACAACCAATACCAGCATGGTTACTGGCTGGATGTTCGGAAGTGGATCTAGTAGGATTCGGCTAGAGATTCCGAAAACTGCCAGAAGTGAGAGCATTGCCCACGGACTGTCTGAGTCGAGGCGGCTTTCCCCCTTGTACAAGGCGAGCATGATCAACGATAGTAGCAGAACGTTCAGTGCTAGCATCTCAAATGAGGAGAGCGAGATGCTGTGATAGTCGTACATGCAGACCACTGTGAATGAGCCAGACACATAGTATTATTTCATCAAGAAGTGGAAATTCTCCAAATGATTACGTCGCCTTCCGACATTACAAGATCTCCTATCCCAACCATAGAGACTGCGCCGTTGTGTTCTAGGCTCCACCAAGCCCAGTTGAAGTCCCCGGTGATGTTGTCCGCGTTCAGCCCCCCGATCGTGTGAACATACGGGCCCCATTCTCCGACATCGTAATCCACGGATAGGCTTCCCCCTGCGATTTCTGTAGCATTCAGCATTAGTTCCATCCCACTGGAGAACCCTACTAATCCTCCAACGCATGCCCCTGTTCCGTTGTACTGGTCGTTTACACCGAGGGGGCTTCCGCTTGGGCCGATCATCGTCACTCCGGAAGAATACTCAGAATGTGAGAAGTATTCGGGGAAAAGAACGCAATATACCTGCTTTCCATCCCATTCGTTAGGCATCCCATTGTGAGCAGAAGCGTTGTCTTGGACGTACTTTACCGCTTCTTCCGATAGCCTGTCCTGAATAATCGGTGCGAGAATGATCACCGCGAACAGCAGAAGCAATGACCCGGGCTTGAGGTTGTCTGACACAGGACTCGTGATAGGGGAAAATGGCCTATCAATATTTTCTGGATGCTCTCAGTCAACCAATTCTTCGATCCTCTCTCTGAGAACCTTGCTGACTGCCTGACCATCTGCTGAACCGCCTAGCTTTGCCATGACCATTCCCATCAGAGGACCGACTGCCCCCATTCCACGCTCTTCGATGAATTCAATTCTCTCGCTAATCACCTCGTCGACCGCTCCCTCTATCCTTGAGCCGTCTGCTGGAACAAAACCCCTGGAAGCAGCCTCCTGTGACATCCATTCGACTGTCTCTTCGACTTCGAGAGTGGGTGATTCGGAAACGAGAGGAGCCATGCCTTCCCTGGTCATCTTTCCGTTCTCTCGGAGGTAAACGGCGGCGGACAATGCCGTAGGCTTCTCGGTACCGTACTCAAGGAGTGCGCTGGCCCACGCCTTCTCAGGCAAACCCAACGGACCCTCGATTCCCTGGAAGAGTAGGTCGTCGAGTTCGGCATTGAGAATGGCCTCTATCTGGTTGGATGAAATGTCCAGACCCAGAAGACGCTCCATCCTACTTTTCGTGGATAGGGGGAGATTGCCGCTAACTTCCTCCCACCTTTCTTGGGTAATTGGCAGCAGGGGGATGTCAGTCTCAGGGTACATTCGGGCCTCACCTGGAAGAGGCCTAAGTGCGGTTGTTGTGCCGTCCTCAGGCTTTCCCTTGCGGACAACGACGTTTCTTACCTCTCTAGGAATCCTATGGTATGCCTGCCTAGCACGATTTACGACCGATTCCAAGGCCAACTCTGACTGCCATGCCGGGGCTGCGCATAGAGCGAAGGCGTCGCTATCCCCCAGAGAGAGAGTGGTGCGGACGGCTGCGACATCTGCATCAGAAATCCCGTATGCGGGGAGTTCGTCGGAGTGGAAAACCCCCGCCACACCGGCCAATCTAGCAGCACTGGCCAACTCTCTTCCCAATCTAGGCAACTGCGCTCCATCTTGATCTAGTTGCTTAGTTCCAAGTTTTCCAGCAAGGCCGGGGAGGGCCACTCCGAGAACCGTCGCTCCCTCGTTGACGGATTTACGTATCATCTCGGATTCGCAATTAGACAGGGCTTCCGTCAAGTCGTTGATTTCGAGAGGGATTCTGTTTGTGGCTGCGAGCTGGACCCGGTTCTCCGTTGGAATCGCGTCTTCGGATCTGTTTGGAGGGAGCGATGGGAGAGATGCCTCCTTCCTAAGCTCGTTGGCTAGACGATAGAAGTGAAGTTGGCGGGCCATCTCGAGTCTGATAATTCTGGGAATCCAATCTAGGTCTTGGCATCCCTTGATCTCCACCCGATCGCCACAAGCGATGCTTACGTTNAGGTCCTGCCTTATCGACCCTAGGCCCCTCCTAACCTTCCTCGTGTCCCTAAGCAGCTGGCCAAGAGAAGAGGCCGTCTGCTTAGCATGTTCTGGGGATCTTACATCCGGTGCCGTGGCGACCTCTACCAGGGGCATTCCCAGTCTGTCTAGAGTGTATACTACTGTCTCGCCCTCCTCGGATAGGACTGTTTCCAGCTTCCTAGCAGAGTCCTCTTCAAGGGAGATTAGGTCGATTCCTACCACTCCTGAATCTGTCTCAATTCTGCCACCTGTAGCGACTAGGGTCGTCCTTTGGAAGCCACTCGTATTCGAACCGTCGACTACGGTCTTCCTCATTGCCTGTAAAGATGGGATCGGCTTTGCATCCATCATTGCTGCAATGGTNAGTACGACGTCGACAGCCTCTGAATCGTGTCCCTGTGGTGGAGACTCGTCTAGTTCTATCAGCCCTGCATTCGGAGTTTGTACGTACTCGAAGGAGCGGTTCCTCCTCTGTTCGAACCTAGCGGCCACGTCTGTCCTGCCCCCTTCCCCCTCCGATGCTCGTAATCTCCTCTTTGATCGGTGCCAATTAGCCGGAATCTCGTCGATCTTGTATTCGAACAATTCGCTGGGCATTCTGGAGTGGAGCTTGTCGGTGGCCAGCTGCTGGTGTATCTCTAGACCGCACATGAAGCCTAGGGCCACGGAGTCCAACGAATCGGGGATGCTCGGGTCTCCAATCGGCTCCATGTCTGCCTATTGCAACGAGGCATGGCTCATAGGCTCAGCGGACGAATGAGAACTGATCTATCCTGGGGCTCCATAGCTCTCCGCTGGTTAGCATCTTCGAAAGCACGGCATCGACCTCGTGTTCGGCTATCCCCTTGTCCAGGGCGATGTTGTAGATTTGTGACCTCTCGGCCACGCCTCCATGTTGGGAGCATACATCCCTAACCATCTGCCTGACAGAGGAGTTGTTCGACCTNGCCCGGACCGTTACTCCCGAGTGGAGTTCTGACTCATCCTCGATTCCGGACTCCTCCCTCCAATGCTTGAAGACGGCCAAGGCTACCTTTGCGTCGTCCGCCGTTGCGACTTCCCGCAAATGCATTCTCGCATGGGACTCAGTCAAGCGAATCAGCGCCTCAAGGGCCCTNGCTGTGATGGGTATTATTGACTCCCTATCGGATTGATCCGACTGGAATTGGTCCTCCCTCCCGAAGGACTGCCGCTCATTAGTGTAGTAATCCAGAATNTCNGTCTTGGCCTCTTCATTCAACTGTGGATGAACAGTNCTCTTGGCGAATGCGATGTACTTTCTCAGGAACTCCTGAGTCAGGTGCTCCACTCCCTGCTTGGTTGTTGCGAAAATTGCCTCGGAGTCTTGGTCAGAATCACTGAGTTCAATTGTCCCCTCCATCAGCATCTCGCTCCTACCCGAGGTCCTGTTGTCGAGAATGTGCTTTGCAATCCTCTCGTCGTCCCTGACTCTGATCTCGTCTCTAATCATCCAGATAATATCAAACCTTGAGGCCAACGGAGGGGGTAGTCCAGTCTCCTGAAACGAACGCATGACGCTTTGGTTGGGTCCCCTCTTGCTGAATCGCCCGTCCTTTGGATTGGCAGCGGCAAGAATGGCGCATCTGGAGTGCAGGGTGGCGGTAATTCCTCCCTTGGCAACATGGACCTGCTGTTGCTCCATGGCCGGATGCATCATCCTCCTGTCGTCTTCCGAAATTTTGTCGAACTCGTCGATAGCAGCTAATCCGCGGTCAGATAGTGGAAGGACTCCTGCTTCCAGNGCGAACCTCCCATCCCCAAACGCATCCCTAACTGCTGCTGCAGTGAGTCCTGCTCCGGACACGCCTCCCCCAGTTGCGAAGCGGCCCCTTGGGGACAATTCGGAGATGAATGACAGCAAATGTGACTTGGCGACACCGGGATCCCCCATCAGTAGGATGTGTATGTCCCCTCTGGAGCGTGTCTTGTCATTCAATCGCCTGGACACTCCTCCGAACAACTGTAGTGCCAATGAGCGTTTTACATGGCCCAATATCCCAGTGGCAAAAACCGATGGTGCTATTGAGTCTTGGACCAGAGACATCAGGTTGTCCCTCTTCGAAACCTCGACTATGCGATCCCTGTCCTCCTCGTCGATAGAAATCTCGGTGAAAGGAGTGCTCTCGTGCTCTGAGCTAATCAAGTGGAAAATTACGTCGAACATGGGGGTCTTCTTGCGGTTCCTTACCTCGCTTCTGACTACCGGGATTACNTTGGCGGTTATTCTTTCTCCAGGTAGGTGCTTGTTTACTTGGTCTCCCTCGATTAGAACCATGCCCCTTCTGGGTTGAGCACCGCTAGGGACGTTCTCCGGCTGCTCCTGAATCTCAATCCACTGGTTGTTCACCATTCTCGAGCTTAGAAGAACCAGATCAAATCTGGTCGCTGGCCTTGAACTGCCACAGCCCCCTAGTGCCTGTGGACAGTTGAGAGGCTCCTTCAGCTCTCTCTCATTCTCCTGGTCTATCTCGATGTCATGACCGCAAGATTCGCACTTGAACACGGCTCGGTGAATCCTTGGCTTGATTTCTGAAATCTTGGTGACTATNACATCGACGCTCCTGAGTTTGTCGATGTCCGCACTTCCAATCTCGCGCAGCGGTTTTCTACTATCGCTAGGGAGCTCCCCCACCCTAAGCATTGCATCGATATCCTCNCCTCTCTCTCTGCAAATCTCCACTAGAGTCCTAGAACCAGAAGACAGGATTGACTTTGGATTTTCCAGAATGTCTTCGGCGAAATCTGGATCAAAGCTCTGCAACTCGTGGAATGGAATGGCGAGGAAAGGGTAATTTGACTGGCGAGAAAGTAGAGCCATGACCTCGGAGTCCTTTGCCTCCTCTAGGAAGGTCCTCCATCTCGAAGATGCGTCATGTGCAGCCATTGTCAATTAATCCACCACCGGGCTTTGCCACCCCGAACTCACGGCCTATAACCAATATGGTGTNTATTTCCAACCCCTTTGCTTCCAGTGGAGAATCTAGGGTATGCAAGCACTCAGAAAATACCATGTTGGCTTCTACTGCAAAGAAAAATCCGAAGCGCCGGGCTCCTGATTATTGGAGCGAGAGTTTCAAGTCTCNGANTCAAATCGGGCATCATGGATTACCGGAGAGTGGGGCGGGATCTCTTCGTTCGATTGGACAACGGCGAGGAGATCCACGAGTCGATTAGGAGCCTGAGTGAGCAAGGAATCACAGCAGCAGCGATAACAAGCGGAATTGGTAGGATTAGAGATGCTGTAATCGGCTACCTAGACACGAATGGAGTGTATCAGAAGGTAAGTTTGGAGGATCCGATGGAGTTGGTGTCCATGCAGGGGAACCTTGCACCGGGACCCGAAGGGCCATTCACGCACATTCAC
Source organism: Methanobacteriota archaeon (assembly GCA_002725315.1). GTDB lineage: Archaea > Thermoplasmatota > Poseidoniia > Poseidoniales > Thalassarchaeaceae > UBA36. The sequence goes on from PBOL01000039.1 coordinate 71,066, forward strand.
CTAGTAGTGTCCGATGATGATCACGTGGTTCACGGAGGTCATCTGTTCGAGGCTACGATTGAGGTGACGGCAGAGATTCACATGCGAATACTTGGGGAGGGCGATTCGCCCATGGAGAGAGAGTACACTGACAGTGAGTTCATCAGAATCTCGTTCTGCCATATGGGGTGAGTTTCTGAGGGTCCTATTCGCTCACGGTTTCGAAGGTAGCGCAACCGGAACAAAGCCGACATACATGAGAGAGGCGCTCGGATGGGACGTGACCGCCCCCCTTATGTCCGAGCTTGGGTGGAGCATAGAGAGTCAGACGGAGGTTCTCCTCCGGCACATAGACTCNGGGGAGTTCGACTTGATTGCGGGCTCGTCAATGGGCGGTCTAGCGGCGGCGAACGCATCCTCTTTGAGGAAGGACGCCGACTTTCGANTGTTCCTAATTGCTCCGGCTTTCGGATTGGCCGAGCATTGGGACGGCATGGAGGAATCAGGGAGGAGAGCATGGCAACTTACAGACCAGAGGAGGTACAAGGGCTTCGAGCTCGACATAGTTCTGCCATGGGAGTTCATGGAGGCGGCAGATAGGATGTCCTGGCCGGTCCCAGCGCATTTCACATCGATAATGCATGGGAAGTACGACGAGATCGTCCCTATCAGTTGCTCTCGAAAGGTCGCGGAGAAGAACGATCTGGTAGAGCTGTATGAAGTCGATGACAACCACAGGATGAAGGAGACCCTAGGTCTGATTCCAGAGGTTGTCGAGCGGCTAATGGCCCGTTGACCCGAGGAAGTACTCCCCGATCTCGGGATCGGTCAGAATGTGCTGTGCGTCACCGGAGTGTACGACCTTGCCGTTCGCCATTATGTAGCCTCTGTCAGAGCGAGCCAGGGACAGCCTGGCGTTCTGCTCGACTATCAGGATTGTAATTCCCTGCTCCCTCAGCGAGTCGATCCTCTCGATAATCTGCTGCTGGTAGAGGGGNGAGAGCGCGGCTGTGGGCTCGTCGAGGAGAAGGAACTTGGGGTCCGATATCAGGGCGCGCGAAATCGCTAGCATCTGCCTCTCGCCCCCGGAAAGAGAGGCTGCCAAATCGTACTCCCTGGAGCGGAGGTCNGGGAACATGTCGATCGCCCTCTCAATCCTCTCGTTCAGAACTCGGTTTGAAAGGGCGTTGCCCCCCATCTGTAGGTTCTCCTTNACTGAGAGCGAGGGGAATACGTTGTCGACCTGAGGCACGTAGGCTATCCCGTGGTTCACCAGCTGGTCAGTCCTCCATCCAGAGACGTCCTGCCCCCTGTACTCCACATCTCCGCTGTAATAGGACGCGATTCCGAAGATGGTCTTGATTAGAGTCGACTTACCACAGCCGTTGGGGCCGATTATTGTGACGAACTCTCCCTCGTCGACGTGCATGTCGATTCCATACAGAATCTGGACTGCCCCGTAGCCNCCCTCCAGGCCCCTGACTTCCAGGACTCGCGTCATTCCTCCTCTCCTCCCTTGNCTCCGGCNGCTCCGAGGTATGCCTCGATGACTGCCCTATTGCCTCTTACCTCATCGGGAGTCCCCATCATCAGGACCTCCCCCTCGTTCATCACGATGATGCGATCCACTCCCTGTCTGAGGATGAAGTCCATGTTGTGCTCGATGATCAGGACCGAGATTCCTGTCTCGTCGACGATCCTCCTCAGGTTGTTGAANATCTTCATTGCAAGCGGGCCGGCGACCCCTGCGACTGGCTCATCGAGAAGCAGTAGCCGTGGGTCGCCCATCATTGAGCGTCCGATGTCTACGAGCTTGCTCTGNCCCCCGGACAGCTCGCTGGCCAGATTGAAGGCCATGTGAGGAACCTCTAGCTGTTCGAGCGTGGAGTATGCCTTCTCCAACAGGATGTCCTCCGAGGGGTTCCCATAGGGAGCAAGTAGGGTTCTGAGTGACTCCCTAAGGGTCTCGCCCATCTGCTTTCGAGGGGGTACCAGCAGGTTCTCTATTACGGTCATCTGACGCCAGAGTCTAGTGTGCTGGAATGTGCGTGTCAGACCCAGCTTCTGGATCTGGTCCGGCCTCTGGTTCGAGACGTCGGTGCCGAAGACCTCGACAGTGCCTTGCGTCTGATCCAAGAGCCCGCTNATGCAGTTGAAGGTGGTCGACTTTCCGCAGCCGTTTGGCCCGATNAGACCAACGAACTCCCCCTCTCCGACCTCGAAAGATACCTCGTTTACAGCGACTAGNCCGCCGAACTCCTTGCGGAGGCCGCTGACCCTCAGAGCNGCGCTCATACCTCCNCNCCCCCATTGGGCCTTTCTGGTCTGCTGGGCACCTCTGGGATCAGCCCGCTTGGATTGTACTTGAGGGAGAAGAGCATCACGCTGCCGACCAAGAGCACCTTTACGTGGTTCATCGGGGCTCCAGCGAACGAAATTTCACCGAACACGTCAAAGACGAATTGAAGCGTTGTTTCGCTGAAGAATACATGTGAGAAGGCGAAAATGGATGCGCCGGACAAGCCAAGCTCGAAGACGCCACGGGAACGGACTGCTATCCCGACTGCGGCGATGAGAAGGAAAGCCTTGGTCACTTCCCATTGCTCCGTGACCAACCAAATGAGCAGGTCGTTGATTTTGCCTGCAGATTCGTAAAGTGGCATGTCCGGGGAGCTTGCCGCCGCGAAGGCGTTGAGGACGAAATCCATGACNATGATGATCGACGCACCTGCCACCATCCCTCGGTTGTTCGCGACNCCGCCAATCACGAATGCTCCCCANACTAGGAATGTGGACTTGGCCGGGGACATGAAGGGACCCGGTTCGAAACCNTTTAGTTTCCATGCCCAAATCGCTCCAGCCAGACCTGCAATCGCAGCGCCTAGCGCTAGGCTTGCAGCCTTGTGGGTTAGAACGTCGTGACCGTGATGCTGGGCGACCTCCTCGTCCTCCCTGATGGACTTGAGAATCCTGCCCCAAGGAGAAGCCATTAGTGCCTCTAGTAGAGCCCAGACAAGGGCAACGCAAAGAAGGCAAAATACGGCCAGNAGGAGCTCGTAGGGNGCGGGATNNCCCAACCCCAGGAGATCGCTTACTGACTGGGACATGGAGGAGGAGGGGTGGGCTAGGGNCGGATCCCAGCCATCGGGGGTGGACGGGGACAGGATGGAGGCCTCCCTGCAGTCGTTCGGGCTGGCGTAGGGAGACCCGTCGCCTATCTCCACGCCCGAACCGCAAAACCACCATTTCTTCAAGGGAAGAGTGTAAGCGGAAACCCCGAATGACTTGAATACCGAACCCACCCACAAGAGGGGCTCATTCGTGGCGAAAACCCGTAGTACCTCCCCGAGGGAAATGGTCACGATCGCGAAGTAGTCCGTACGCAATCGCGCCGTTGGATAGGCCAGNGCCCAGCCGAAGGCTGCGGCGAGCAGGATGGCTAACACNGTTGCAGGGAAGACTCCCCAGNCGTACCCGCCCAAGCGTTCCGAGCAGGTCAGGATGCCAACGGTGAAGGCGCCGATTCCGACGAAGAAAATCACACCGAAATTGACCATCCCAGTATATCCCGTGTGGAGGTTCAAAGAGAAGGCCATCAGGATGAAAATCGATAGCGTAATNGCGATGTTGGAAACCTGCAATACCTTGGACCACCGGAAAGATTCCACGGAGGGGCTAATTGGCAGCCACGCCATGAAAGAGACGAGAATGGCGAGNACGAACAAGAACGCCAACCATGACCCCCTCCGTCCCCTCCTCCCATAGGGGAATGCGGACTCGGGAATAGCCCCGGAAATGGATTCCTTGAGAATCTCCTGGGCCGAGAAAATTCGAGATCTGCTGATCAAATCGGAGTGCCAATTGTCAATCCTATGCCAAGTCGAAGAGATGGATTCGCTAGCTCCGGTGAACGTCTGCTTGACCGGTGAGATGGTTTCCTGGATTGTCTTCTGGAAGGACTGGCGCATTGCCATATAGGCCGAAAAAGCCGAAGGCTGCTCAGATGATTCGTGGTCGTTGTTTCTGAGTATTTTGGCTCCCTCGAAGGCTGCGAAGGCCCAGATTAGCAATGGGACCAGGGGCCATGCTAGGTCCCCCAGGNCTGCGATGAGGTTCACTAGGTCGAGCTCGGCTTGCATCAGGTCGAACCAGGATTCGCTCACTTCTGATAGCCATGCCTCGTCCTCGGCCGTTGCCGTCTCTGAGAACGTCGGCGAGTCCTCCAAGGAGAAGGGCGAGTCCTCCAGCAGTAGCGTTCCGTCGTCCCTTTGAGTCAGCATCTCTAGATTTGTCATTGAGAACTGATCGATTGAGCTCCTCAGCTCTTCGATTCGATCGGCATCGACGGGGGTGGGCTCGGGNATTAGCAGGAGGTCTGCCAATTCCTCCTCCATTTCCCTCAGNGGAAAGTCGCATACGGCGTTGCATGCTCCTTCGGAGAATGACTCCCTGCCCACGAATCNGCTGAATCTGTGGAAGATGAACGCCGCTATTGTTGCAACTGAGAAGGTGGATGCCTTGTCCGAACGGCCTCTGTGCCAGTGGTGNAGTCCCAATGCCCCCGTGGGCAGTATTGCGAGCGCAGCGGTGGTCTTCGATGATTCCTCGGGGTTGTACTCCCTCTTGTNCCTCAGTCTGTCGATCCTCCACTTCTCCCAGGCATGGCCTATTCCCTCGGGCATNATCATCAGNATTGCGATGATNAGCACGTATGGCACTACTTCGGACAGTGCCATCCAAGCCCCNCGGTCGATGCTGTTCCCCACGCCTCCTAGAATTGGGTTGGAGACCGCCCGGGAAAAGCCGATGATGATCGCTGCGACGATGGCCCCCCGGATGGAGCCGATGGTCCCGAGGACGATGACTGCGAAGGAAGGGAGGAGGAGCTTGAAGGCGTCCCCTGGCTCGAAGTTGCCAACCGTGATCCCATACATCACCCCTCCCACGCCGCAAATCGCACCAGATAGGAAAGCGCTGGTCATTTGGACCCGCTCGACGTTGATNCCGCTGCTTGCAGCCAGCTCAGGGTTGTCGGCTACGGCCCTCATCCTCCTCCCCAGACGGGTCTTGTTCAGTAACAGCAGTAGGAGTAATGCAGTGGAGAAAATCACGAAGACAGAGATTCCCTTGTAGTGAGGGTAGTTGGTCGTAGCCTGTGCGCACGCGGTAGTGACGTCGTAGATCTCTATCGGGGGCTTTGATCCTTCGGTCACTATCCGTGTCAGGACCGCCTCCCCTGTCGCTTCGTCGATGGTCTCCTCGCAGTTGAACTGGCGGTATGTCGATCCATCTTCGATGGAACGATCTCCAAGTACAAATCTCATCTTGAGGGTATCGAGCCGCCATAGCCCTGTNTCCCGAAAACCAGATGCGCGCTTCCAATCCGCGTCTGGGCTGTACAATTTTGACGCAGCGCCGAATCGGAGGTAAAATATCGAGCGCAATATCAGAGCCACACCCAGAGATGCGATCATCATCGTCTGAGGAGAGGCGTCCCTAATTCTGAAGCCCCTGTAGACCAATCTATCGATTATCACCCCAATGATTCCGGTGATAACGAATGCCAAGAGTAGTGTCGAGAGCAATACGCTCCATGTTAGGACGCCGTCGTATGGCGCTTCGAAGACGTGGAATTCCGATGATGTGATCGAGTAGTACTGATCTGATAGCGCTACGATAAGGCCGAGGAACATGCCGATCATGAACAACTCCGCCTGGGCGAAGTTTCCGTACCTCTGCACCTTGTAGGTCAGGGTAAGTCCTATCGCAATGAGCAGGTATTGGGACGAATAGTGCATTGTGTCCCCGCCTATGCTGATGAGGTCAAGTGCGAAACTGGCGGATGAGTGTGGTGATACGACCTCGCCCGCGTAGTTCACGTCTGGAAGCCCGAACAGTAGTTGGTCGGCGGTAAAGATAGCCCCCATGAGAACAATGAGGGGCGAGAGTAGGATCCCGATACTGCGGGCGGGTCCCTTGGGGAAATCGTCGAAAATGATCTTTACGAAGCCGAAGCAGGCCGTGATTCCCTGCAATGTCTGGACCAGCCAAATCATGTCATAGGGAAGTTTGCCTAGGACCACCCAATCAATCAGGTTCAGAGATCCGTTATGGTAGCGGAGTCCTACGAGGGCATCGAAGAATATCAAAGAGGCTATCACGAGCCTCAGCCTGAGCCGGGAATGAAGGAGTTCTCCGGTGGCCCAGTCTAATCTTGATCGAAGCATGGCAACACCGCGGGCCCGCGGCCCTTTCGTTGGTGTAGCGTTGATGTAATCAGTGTTGGGGGCGCACCGGCGGAGGGTTTCCCCGCCCGCCGGTGCGCTTTACGTTAACGTCCTGCTAAGTCTATTCAGCGTCTGACAGGCCGTCTACTGCGTCCCAGTGCTGGTTGCAGTCGTACGAGACCGCACTGGCATCAGCAGTGAAGGTCCCGACGCAGTATCCAGCTCCTGGCACGTCGCCGTTC
>PBOL01000040.1 GCA_002725315.1 Methanobacteriota archaeon
GTAGAAGACGAGTTTGATAGACAGCGGGTGTAAGCACCGAGGTTCGCCGAGGTGTTCAGCCCAGCTGCACTAACCCCCCGAGCATCTAAATTTCAGGTACACATTAGTGTGAGTCTCTGTCCAAAAGAGCATATCAATTCACATTCGAAGGATAGTTGTGCACGGCCAAAGCGGAGGGGTACTACCCGGTCCCATATCGAACCCGGAAGTCAAGCCCTCCTGCGTCGATTCCGGTACTGTGGTGCGCAAGCCCACGGGAAAGGTCGTCGCTGTGCCACTATCCTTCACCTCCCCGCACCTAAATGGAAATTAGCGGCAGGTGGAAGATTGCCTATCTCAACCGGGGACATTCTTGGGCACTCCCAAGTAGGGGTCTATCTAAGTGTCATAGGGGACGTGCTCTTCATTCCAAGAAACCTGGATGACCCTTCCGCAGAGGAGGTAGAGTCGGCTTTTGCCATGGAGACGCATAGATTCCAGGTAGGGGGATCTTCCCTCCTAGGTAGCCTCCTTCGGGGTAATCGCCATGGAATAGCCGTTGCAGACATTGCAACGGAAGATGATTTGGACGAACTTACCAGCTTCGGACCCGTGGTAGTTATGGAAAGTGGGGTCAATGCAGCGGGCAACCTGATCGAGTGCAATGACAACGGGGCTATTTTGAGCCCCACAATTCCAGAATCGGGGGCCCAGATGATTTCTGAGGTCCTCTCAGTTCCAACGATGCGAACAGAGGTGGCTGGCCACAAAACTGTGGGAAGCATGTTAGTAGCCAATAATAAGGGTGTTTTGGCCCATCCCGATGTAAAGACACACGAGGTTGAGTCAATCCAGAAGACTCTCGACGTTCCTGTGATGGTTGGAACTGTCACATTTGGCTCTCCCTATGTTGGTGCCGGTTGCTGTGCCAGTGACTCACACGCACTTGTGGGAACTGGCTCCACGGGTCCCGAATTGAACAGGATAGAGGATGCATTGGGACTAATCTAATCCAAAAAAACCGAGAAGTCAACGTTCTCCTTTTCGATATGAGATTCTACTGGCGGTAGTGGATATTTCAGCCCAGTTGCCGTGTTGAACATTACAGCCAACTGATTCGAATCGACCATTCCTGATTCCAGTGCATTCCGATATGCGGCCACAGTAGCAGCACCTTCAGGACATAGGAGCAAACCGTCACGTCTGCCGATTTCATTTTGAATTTCCAGAGTCTCTTCGTCAGTAACAGAAATCGCAAAACCTCCTGACTCTCTAATCGCGTTCAGAATCAGGAAGTCACCAAGTGCTGAGGGCACTCTTATTCCGGAAGATATTGTCTCGGCATCCTCCCAATAATCTGCAAATTCTTTACCCTCCTCCCATGCCTTAACAATGGGTGCACAACCTGTGGATTGCACGGCCACCATCTTGGGTAATTTGCAGTCAATCCACCCCAGTTGAATCAATTCTGCGAACGCCTTCCACATGCCGATGATCCCCGTCCCCCCTCCTGTTGGATAGAAAATTACGTCGGGAAGCATCCAGTTCAACTGCTCAGCCAACTCCAAGCCCATTGTCTTCTTTCCTTCTATTCTGTAGGGCTCTTTCAGAGTAGACACTGCAAACCATCCTAGTGAACTTTCACCATCGGAGATAATCTTCCCACAATCTCCAATCAGGCCATTTACCAAGTGGGTTTTAGCACCTTGAATAAGGGTCTCTCTTACGTTTATTTCTGGAGTATCATCCGGGCAAAGGACCGTTGTAGAAATTCCTGCTCTCGATGCATAGGCTGCCAATGCCGAACCAGCATTCCCATTGGTAGGGATGGCTAATTGTTCTATCCCCAGCTCCTTTGCCATGGAAACAGCAAGTCCCAGGCCCCTAGCTTTGAATGACCCTGTAGGGAGCCTTGACTCATCTTTGATCAAGGCCATTCCAGGTTTTGCCCCGATCATCTTAGCTGATCTTTCCAACGAAATAAGGGGAGTGACCACTTCGCCCAGGGAAACCCGGTTCTTTTGATGCTCAACAGGGAGCAATGGAGAGTATCTCCAGAATCCATCCTCATTGGAATTTGAAATGTCGTCCCTGCTGAATTGTTCTGAAATCCTCCTCAAGTCGTATTTTACCAATAGTGGCTTTCCTGATTCGGAAACAGATAGTACGGTTCCAGCCTGATATTTCTTCCCGGTGTATGCGCATTCAAGATGACTTACGAAACTAGCCATAAAGCAAGATTAGTGGATGGCTAGATGAACATACCGCTTACACGGCTGTGGGAGCCACATGATCATCGCCTTTGCCATCAGAAGTCCTCACTCGAGACCACACATCCCTCATCAGCTTATCATGACACTCCTTGCAGTAGGTAAATCTCTCATAGGCCTCTCTGAATGAATATGCCTTCTTTCCACTAGAAACTAAGAATCCACTAGGGGAAAGCCTACTGACTTGGGACCCACTTCTATCGCAGTCATCAAAGTCACATTTTGGCATTTTTTCACGTCACTATTCGGTAGGAGAAATTTCCAACAATGGAACGTTTGCTTCGACCCTTTCTCCAGCGTTACACTTGATTTCGCTGATTACTCCGTCAACGGACGCCTTAATCTCGTTTTGCATTTTCATCGCTTCAAGTATTATCACCACATCTCCTGCAGAAACGGCATCTCCCACTGAAACTAAAATGGATACAATTTTTCCGGGAATTGCAGACGAGATAGTGCCAGAGGCACCTAGTTTGCTGCCGGATCCTTTTTCACGGGCTCTCCTGATATGTTGTTTTTCTTCATCCGTTTCCACAGAGAACTTCCTTCCTTCCAAAGTTACTTCCCAGACACCATCGATTAACTCGATTTCAACTTCGAATTCCTTGCCATCTACGGTAACCTTCCTCTTCTCGCCCATTTTATCACCTATTGGGGCCTCTCTTTGCTCTAGTTCTTACTAGCCCTTCTCTTCCTACCAATATCTGTCTATGGTCAATCGACCACGACTTTCCCCTTTCTCTCCCAGGAGATAGTTTTAGAGATACTTTCATCGATTCCTCGATCAGTACCGTAGCAATAGCCGCTACCACCAGCTCCAATCCATCGATTTCTTCCTGCATAATATCCTCACAAAGGAATATTTCCATGCTTCTTTGCAGGCCTCACTTCTTCCTTCTCAATCAGAGCACCCAATGCCTTGGTAAGAGATGACCTGGTCTCCGAAGGAAGAACCACATCATCTAGGTAGCCGAGTGATGCCGCCCTGTACGGATTTGCGAATGACTCTGTATAATCATCCACTAGCCGCATGCGTTCCTGTTCTGGATTCTTTGAATCATTGATCCTCTTCCTATGAATAATTTGTACCGCCCCCTGAGCTCCCATTACTGCTAGCTCTGCTGAAGGCCATGCGATGTTGTAATCGCCCCTGATGTGTTTTGATGACATTACATCATAGGCTCCCCCGTATGCCTTCCTGGTAATCACTGTGAGTTTGGGTACGGTTGCTTCAGCAAATGCATAGAGCAGTTTTGCTCCGTGTCTGATTATCCCACCCCACTCTTGGTTTGCCCCTGGTAGGAATCCCGGAACATCGACCAGAGTTAGTAATGGGATGTTGAATGCATCGCAGAACCTGACAAACCTAGCAGCCTTTACTGATGCATCTATGTCAAGGCACCCAGCGAGGTGCATGGGCTGATTTGCTACCAGGCCGATAGTGTGTCCGCCCAGCCTCCCCATGCCAATTACAATGTTCTTCGCGAAGTCAGCCTGAACCTCAAGAAAACTTCCTTCGTCCAGAACCTCCTCCACTACGACATTGATATCATATGGTTGTCCGGGGTCACTTGGTACCAAATTGTCCAATATTCCGCAACTTCTGTCTAATGGATCGCTTGTTTCGACAACAGGTGGCTTCTCCAAGTTGTTTGCAGGAATCAATCCAACTAGTTCTCGAACTATCTCTATTGCTGAACTATCGCTTTCTGCGGTAAAGTGCGTAACTCCGGACATTGTTGCATGCGTAGTGGCACCACCAAGTTCCTCGAAACTCACTTCTTCGTTTGTCACTGTCCGGATAACCTCTGGGCCAGTAATGAACATGTGTGCAGTTTTATCCACCATTACAACGAAGTCTGTGATCGCAGGAGAGTATACGGCCCCTCCAGCGCATGGACCCATGATTACTGAAATCTGAGGAATTACCCCGCTGGCCCGAACATTTCGAAAGAAAATCTCTGCATATGAACCTAGGCTAGCTACGCCTTCTTGTATCCTAGCCCCTCCGCTATCATTTAGGCCAATTACCGGTGCTCCTGTCTTCAGAGCCATATCCAGGATTTTACAAATCTTGAGTCCATGCATTTCCCCTAGTGAACCCCCGTAAACTGTGAAATCTTGAGCGAAGCAATAGACTAGACGACCATCAATTGTGCCATGGCCGCAGACAACTCCGTCCCCAGGAATTACGTTTCTGTCCATGTCAAAGTCTCGACATCTGTGCTCCACTAGTGCGTCTACTTCCATAAATGACCCCGAGTCTAGCAACTGCTCTATTCTCTCTCTTGCAGTCATCTTTCCTTTGGAGTGCTGTGCTGAGATCCTGTCTTGACCACCCCCGGAATGGGCCTTCGACTTCCTGCGTCTCAGGTCTTCGACTCTATCAGCACCTCCCTCCATCGAGCCGGTAAGTGGAGCAGGCCGCCCATGAGCATTCCTGAAAACGAAGTAGAAACATTGTATCGGTTGCTTGAAGTCTGAAAGGTATTTGCGAGGCTGTGAAGATGCGCGTAGTTATGGCAAAACCGGGCTTAGATGGGCATGATAGGGGGGCCAAGGTCGTCGCTAGGGCTCTACGCGATGGCGGCCATGACGTAATCTACACGGGTCTGCGAAAAAGCCCTGAGGAAATAGTCAGGATTGTCGGTGATGAAGATGCACAGGTGTTGGGGATTTCCACATTATCCGGTGCTCATGGCTCGTTAATTCCATCTATCTGTTCAGGATTAAGAAATTCTGGCATGGACGAAGTCATTGTTTTTGCCGGTGGGATAATTCCTGAGCGAGACCGGAAGGAACTTTTTGAATCCGGAGTGAGGGCTATTTTCGGACCAGGGACAAAAACATCCTCGGTCATTGACTTCTTGGAAGCAGCATCAGATAGGTTGAGAGCAGGCGAACCTGTTGGGGTCGGCTCGGACTCTGGGTGGCATTGGAATTGAGTGAATTGCGCTCCCTGCTTGACTCGGCTCGAAAGGGGGAGCGTCGTAGCCTAGCAAAACTTCTCACTGAAATCGAGAGGGGACAAAAGATTGAGCTTCCTCATGAAGAACCCTGGATTCTGGGAGTCACGGGTGCTCCTGGGGTCGGTAAGTCGACACTAATCGGGAGGATGATTAGCCATTGGCATTCTAATGGGGAAAAGGTTGCTGTATTGGCAGTAGATCCTTCCTCTCCAATTTCAGGAGGTTCACTAATGGCAGATCGAGTCAGGATGCCTCATTCAGATAGTTCTGACTCGGTCTACGTAAGATCACTTGCATCGCAAAACTTTCCCGGAGGGATATTGCCTCATATCGACACAATGTGTCGGGCCCTTTCCGCTTGTGGCTGGCATCGCATAATTATCGAAACTGTCGGTTCTGGGCAATCAGAAATTAGCATCGTGGCCTTTTCCGATGTTGTCCTTCTTGTGGAAGGTCCCGACAGGGGAGATATCATTCAAGCTGAGAAGGCGGGCGTCTTGGAGATCGCCGATGCCATAGTAATCAATAAGTCCGATATTCCTAGCTCTGCATCAGCACTGGAGGATATCCGGAGATCGCTAGAGCTTAGTGAGGACGACAATCGAGTAGTTCGTTCGGTTTCTGCAATAAATGGGGATGGGATCGCCGAGTTGATTTCCGAAATAGAGAATATTGAGAAAGATCCGAGTAGATCAAGGATCAGGAATAGGGAGAGATTAATCTCTCACTGGGTTTCGTTACTTATCACCCATGAAAGAATCGAATCTAATTTGGAAAAATTGAGTAACGGTTCAATAACTATCAACGATGCGATTGACTCCATCGGCAACTCGTTAAACTTTGGAGGAAATTGAAATGGTAGAAACAACTTCCGATGTCTTTGTCGACCATGTCGACCATTCTATAGGGGGCTTTGGCGGGCATTCGTTCAGGAGGCTTACTCACGTATCAATGGCAATAATTCCGTATCTGTATTATGTCCATGGCAATGAAATTGCCTCTGTCTTTCAATTGGAATCTAATCAGTTTGTCAGTCTTGCTTGTGTGCTAATACTACTCGTTGAAGCTTTAAGGCTCAAATTTGGAATCGTAATAATTGGTCAGAGAGAGTACGAATCAAGTCAGATTTCTGCTCTGGCCTGGGGTGCTCTGGCCGTTTCGCTAGCTCTTCTAGTAGCCCCGAAGGAGGACGGAGAAGAATTGAGTTCTGGACTATACGGAGTTCCAATAATCATAGGGATGACCATAGTCGACCCATTGATGGGAGAAATCAAGAGAACTAAGCAGGACTTACGACTAGCCATTATTGCTGGTTTAATTGCTTCTTACTGTATTTGGCTGGCCAGCTACTATTGGTTGGGGACCGACATTAGGGCTGCAATTATCCTAGCCCCTTTGACAGTAGCAGGCGAGCTTCCTAAGACAAGGGCCATTGACGATAATGCAACAATGGTTTTGCTTCCATTGTCTGGATTAATTCTGATGTATCCGTTCCTATGAATGATTAGTCCCGTCATATTTACAACCCTAATTCTCCCCGTGGTACTATGGAAATGGCTGACGTTGATGGATCTCCTGTCGAGGAAACCCCCATCAATCCAACTCCCGATGATTCCACGGCGACTGAAATTATTGGCTCTCCCCTTTCCCAGAGTACCTATCTGGCAATTTGGGCAATTTCTCTTGTCGCCTCTTTTGGAATTTTCTTCGTATATTTTTGAATAAATTTTCGGTCCATAATTAGATAGAGAACATGTGCGGAATATCCGGAGTACTAGGGATATGCAATCCGGAAACAGCCTCCTCCATGGCAAGTTGCATGGCACATAGGGGTCCCGACGGCTTTGGGATTTTCTCAGAAGATATTGGCAAGGGCGCGCAAATAGCATTGGGGCACTCCCGACTTTCAATAATTGATATTCGAGGCTCAAGCCAGCCCATTGTTGATGATTCTGCCTCGGCATTGGTCCATAACGGAGAGATATACAACTACGGGGGCATTAGACAGACTCTATCTGGCTTCCAATGGGCAACATCGGGAGATTCTGAAACCATCTTAGCACTGCACAAATCATCAGTTTCTAGACCATCCGTAGCTCCTGAATTTTCTCGCGGTAAACCTGTCTGCGGGATTAGAACTGCTCCTTCGGTATTTCAAGGCGGAAACCCAGCAGAAAAACATGTAGACTGGGTTTCAAAGTTGGATGGGATATGGGGATTTGCTCTCTGGGACTCTTCTAGAAGAGAGCTAATCCTCTGCAGAGATCCGATGGGGGTAAAGCCCCTTTTGCGAACTATCCTCCCAAATGGGGCCTTACTCTTTGCTTCCGAAGTCAAGGCATTCCACGGGCATCCAGAATTCATTCCTATGCCGGATATCGAATCTCTGGCAGTTAGATTGGCCTTTGAGTATCCACTTGACCATACAACTCTATTCCAAGGAGTAACGCAAGTTGGCCAAGGAACTATAGAAACATGGGGAATAGACTCCCGAGGAAGGGCAGTATTGACTGGAATCGCTCGGTATTCGTCCGATAAAATAGAGCCAAACGCTAGTCTAGAAATTGATCAGTACGCTACAACTCTTCTTGACTCATTGGACTCTAGTGTAAAGGACAGGATGATGTCTGAAACACCCATAGGAATAGTCCTATCTGGGGGATTGGACTCCAGCCTAATTGCTAATCTAGCTAAAGACGCATCTGATGGGCTGTCATTGGAATCTCCCGAATGTTGGACTGTAGCGGGGAGTGAAGATAATCCAGATCTGATTTCTTCGGTGAATGTGGCCGAGTCTCTAGACATGAAACACAATATCGATATTCTTGAAGATGACATCTTCTGGAAGAAACTACCAAGATTTTGTTGGGACGGGGAGGACTTGGACGTCACAGTTCTTTTCTGGCAACCTCTTTTTCAGTCCATGTCAAATAAGGTAAAAGTTGGATTATGCGGCCAGGGTGCAGACGAACTTCATGGAGGATATAGCCGGTATAGCGAATTATATCGGCACTCGCGAATTGTGGAGAATCGCCTAAATCTGGCCAAGGGGGTTGACATTTCTTCACTTCCTAGTGGGCCCGGGCAACCATGGGTGGATGCCAGCTTCTCTACCGACTCAGTATTCTCGTCCATACAGTCGACTCTCCAGTTTGAAATGGATAGAGGTCAGCTTTCCAATTTCCAACTTCGCCTGGCTGATAGGCACAGCATGGCAACCGGTCTCGAAGTAAGGGTGCCATTCTTGGGTCAGAAACATCGAGAAGCATCTAATACAATGCCAATCGAATGGAGGGTATCGAAGCCACTGGAAAAGATAGCGCTCAGGAAATCCGCACGCCTTACCAGGCTCCCAGAAGACATCGTTTCAAGACCCAAACTCCCTGCTGGCACGGCCACAGCACCTAACATGGTAACCGACCTAATTTCTGAGTTAGAGCCTCATGCACTTGAATGGTCAGCGGACTATGGACAACTGGCACCCATGCTCATAGATCAACCAGACATGGCGATAGGAATTCGAATATTCCACGCAACGCACCTCACAGAAGGGGGAATTGCCCGTTCATCAAAGGACATTATGTCGGTGATTAATGATGTTGGAGATTGGCCAAGATAACCCCCTCACTTTCCAATATCTCTCTCTTCTTCACCACTCCACCGACTCCACTATATCCGCCCAATGCCCCATTAGATCTCACAACTCTGTGGCATGGNATGATTATTGGATTAGGATTTGCGGAACAGGCGTTTGCCACAGCCCTATATGACTTAGGANACCCAATAGCCTCTGCGATTTCCTTGTAAGTCCTTGTCTCTCCAACNGGAATTCTCTCTAACTCCNTCCAAACTTTGATTTGAAAATCAGTCCCCTNCATATTAACCAATAATTCACCCCATCACTCTGACTCGTGCTGAAAACTGCTGTCTAAANCACCATCNTCCATTCCTACAATCTCGTAATTTGAAGGGAATAGGGCAATCACTACGCCCGCAACAATGCACCCTAGGCCCAATCCAAACGCCTGCTTTACCACCATCAATTCTAGGCCAATGGCAAATAGGATTAAGCCGCCAAGGTTGGATACCCATACCAAGGTCTTGAATGTCGAAAGAGAGACACCTTCAGATCTCTTGGTCCTTTTTGGCCCAAACTCTGCTCCGAACCTTACTGGGTCATTTTCTTTCATCTAATCACCTATCAATCATAACAATTGCATCCGTTGGGCATGCCAAGACACAAAGCTTGCATCCAGTGCACGGATCCCTGAGAATCCGCGCCTTTCTGTTTACATCAACATCCATAATCGGACTAGCCAATGGGGTATCGTAGAGCTCTATCGCATCATCGTCGCAAACAATTGTGCACTGATCGCAACCAATACAAAGCTCTTCTTTTACCCANGCAACAGCATTCTCCCCACCCTTCAGTTTTGCCTCTTCTTCGGCCTTCATTGAATTGAGAAGTGCCCTTATTCTTGCTTGCTCGACAGCTCTCCTTTCCCTCAGGTCAGGTATCTCAGTCATGCTCTCAGTCAACTGCGAGATGACTGTCCTTAAGATTGTGAGTTTGAATCGCCTTCGACTTATATTGCCTTATCCTTACTGGCTTCTTGACTCTTCAATCTGCCTGGCAAGGAAGCTGACCACGTCNAGGATCTCGAAGTCGTGACGAGGGTCGCCCTCGAACTTCAGGCATTCGAAGTGGGCTACGCACTTTGGACATGTTGTCAGCATCACGTCTGCTCCTGTAGCATTTACTTCGTCGAATCGCTGCAGCCTTAGTGCACGACTATTTTCGTTGCATGACATCATGCTGGAAACTCCGCAACANAGGGCATCCTCGCCAGTGTGCTCCATTTCCACAAGTTCGACTCCCTCAACCGCGCTCACCAAATCACGGGGCTCGTCATAGATGTTCATCTGCCTGCCTAGTCTGCACGGGTCGTGGTAAGTCACAGTAACGTCTTCCTCGGTTCGAAGGCTCATGTCGAATCCATTCTCCACGAGGAATTCAGTAGTGTGCATTACCTTCATGTCATCTAGTTCGTAGTCTAGTGCAAAGGTTCTGAAGCATTCTGCACAAGATGTAACCAGTGTGTCAATCCCGCTTTGCCCAAGCTTCTTCTGATTGTATGCCTTCAGTTTGTCAAATACCTCGGTCATTCCCTGCCACTTCTGGTCGTGCCCGCAGCACTTTAGGAAATCCCTCCCTAGGTATGTTACTGACTCTCCCATCTCCTCGAAGATTGTGAATGCGGCATTAGTGGTGTCGCCGAGGTCCATTTCCCCATGATTGACATGGCTGAATATCATTTCTTGATCGATGTAGTCCACACATCCTGGATAATAGCCAACGTTTGAGTCCAATGGATATTCTTCCACAGGGATAAACGAGTCATCAGCGTCTTCTTCGGCTTCGGCTGCAAGAACCGCTTGCAAAACGGTGTGGGGAATCTCCGATGCAGGTGGTCCGCCCACAACGAGATTACGCCTTATGTCAATGTATGAGTCATAGTCGACTAACTGCGGGCAGGCATTTGTGCATGCTGTACAGGTCAAGCAGGAGTACAATGGCACCCCATCGTCTTCGTTGTTCCACGTGTTGTAAATTATGTTCAGCTTGTCTCCTGCATTGAAAAGTCTGACAGGGCATGCATCATCGCAGAGGTCGCATCCATAGCATTTGTTCATCTCCCATTCGTAACCCCTCGCCATGCTCCTCATTAGCATGAAAACTATGGCACCCACACCTAGGCAAGGGATGAACATCGAGTAGATTAGTTTGGCATCCAGACTCTTGGGATTCTTGTGGAAAGTGGGGTTTTCCAGAGACATGGAAGATAGATCGGTCTGCTCTAGGGAACCCTCTCCCCGGACCACTGCCGTCCCGTCTTCAGAAATTAGCAGTGGTTGATATGCAACAGCCGAGAAGTCAGATATCATGGTAATGCTGCTATTGACCTCATTCGATATTGTCGTGAATGAAACTGTATATGACTGCCCCGAATCCAGGTAAATTGTCGTAGATTGGCAAGTTGTCCCACTATTTTCCCAGATTATCTCATCTGACTCATCAGTCAGCGTCAGGCTCTGGGAGTGAATTCCAGCGTTCCTAACTGTGGTTCTGAAATTGCATCCTACATCTGTTGGAACAGCCGAGAGACCAAGGTCTTCGACCAAAAATGTCCTAGTCTCGGTGATTTCGATTTCTCCATCATTTTCACTTCCGTTATAGATTACATCGGCTGCCCCTATATTTCTTGAAGTCGACAAATCACTATGCCCATTTGCTCCGCTGAAATCAATAATTGTAGCCCTAGTTGGTTGATAAATGCCCCAATTGGACCAGTATACNGCAGGCATAACGCACCAGTCCTCATAGGGGTCACCTTCGTGGATATCCTCCCAAATTGATAGATGGCTTGATTCCTCGTATGGCAGGCACTTGTCACCCCACTCGTCCCATACATTTCCTTTGTCTACATGCACAAGCGTATCAGACGGCTGACCCCTAATCCCATCTAATTCCACCAACTTTGCCTCATTCTGATACTCCCAGAATCCCATTGTCCCGAGACCTCTCTGATTCCAGAAACCATTTTCGTAGACTGGCCANGTTACTGCACACATCAACACGCTCGCTATTAGTGAGCCCACAGCTATCTGTCTTCCCAGAATTGGTGTTAACCTAGAGCCCATAGGGCCGAGTANGAATTTTCTAACTGAGAAATACAATAGTACGAAGATGAATATTCCAGTCAGTACCCAGGGAACTGCATTGAAAACCTCAGCAGTCCAAGGGGCCTGAGTTCCACATCTGAACACTCCGTGGGAAGTACCCCAGCAGTAGTCTGTCCTATTTTGGCCGTACATTTCCAAGAAGATGTTAATCGAGAATACCGAGATAAACCAAACATGGGCTAGGTAAACTGCACCAGCAGTAGCGAACCAGGGATCCTCGACACCTCTCTTCTCCCTCCTACCCAAGATGAATGGCGGAAGGGCTAGGATTCCTACTGGGAGGCCGGTAATCAGGGCACCCCAAACCCCTGCGTTCCACGAGACAATGGGCTGACCAAAGAAATCCCCTATTGGGCCGGCGGGAATGTCGAACTGAGGAAGGTATTCCCCCCATCTGAGATATCCATAGGAGAACAAAACATACCAATCAGGGAAAACGAAACCAGCTTGGGCATACGGATCAGCGGCATTGTGCAATGGGGGTGGTATTATCCACGAGTAGAATGCAATCACCATAACTATTGAAGCGAAAATTATCGTGTCTCTGAGAACCTCGGTAGGCCAGAACGCGTGTCCTGTGAAGACCCTCCTACGTTCTTCTTCTCCCTCCAGGAGTCCCTCCTTTTCACTGATATATGTATCAGCAATCCTCCCGAATCTTTCTATCATGCCCATGAAAATACCTCAATGCGGCTCCGCGATTCCTTGGACCCAGACTATGAACAGATGTGCTAATATCAGTGCAGTTACCAGGACNGGGAGGACGAAGACGTGTAGGAAGTACATCCTTACTACAGTCTGACCAGTCAAGATGGTGTCACCGAAAAGGGCATTTGCCATCCACTCCCCTATCAATGGAGTTGCATTGGCCATATTGATTCCAATCGTTGCCGCGCCAAATGCTAGGCTGTCCCAAGGCAGCAGATATCCCGAGTATCCGAAGAAGATAGTGAAGAACATCAGGGCTACCCCAATTAGCCAGTTCAGCTCTCTGGGGTTCCTGTATGCGCCGGTAAAGTACACTCGACACATATGCAGGAAAACAGCTGCAACCATGAAGTGCGTAGTCCAGTGATGGATTGAGCGAATAATGTAGCCGAATGGCAACTCTAGCATTATGAATTCCATAGATGCATATGCTGGAGTAGGATCGGAGTTCAGATCTCCTCCCGGCACGTAGTAGAAACCCAGAATCGTCCCCGAAATTACCAGAATGATGAATGCTAGGAATGAAATCCCTCCTAGGCAGTACAGAGGATACCAATACCAGATTATCCTGAGCTTATATTTCTCGGCATGGGTTAGTGGCATCTGCCTGTGCATGCTGTGATAAGAATCCCTGCTCATTCCCCAGTAGTCTTGGATACGAAAACGCGTGTCAAGCCAGGAGAATGCCCATAGGAAAGCCTTCTCGGCTAGTCCCATACTGCCTGCATTTGTCTCAACTGCTCTTAGTATNTCTTTTCTGGGAATGTCGTCCCTCTCCCTCCTCAGGGTAAAGGCAACTATTACCACAACAATAGCGATAAAAATCCATAGGAACCAGAACTGAATCATTTTCTCACCTAACCGCAGAACGTATACCAATCCTTGAAATCCGGAAGAGCCTCGATGTTATCGCCATTCAAAACGAACGGAATCAAAGGCATCCCATAGGGAGCAGGCCCGCCAGTTCTTTTGACTCCAATGAAATCGAAGTCTTGACCGTTTGCTCTGTTTCTAGCTGTGTTTTTCTCAATCACGGTGGGGTCATATCTGCTCGAATGACATATGCAGAAAAGTTTGTTTCCCCCGGAATCCGTGCCTCCCGGAAGCCAATTGTCTGCAGTGAAGTCGTTGCTCACTAACTGCCATCCCGGGATGCAGCACAGGTGGGGGCATCTAGAGAAAATGATAATCATGTTGTCATGTATGGAAAGAGAGGCATACTCCTCTTTCTCGTCTATCTCGTATCCAGAACCTACGTATGCCCCACTGGCAGTAAAGCCGTCCATGAGTTGGAATCGTGGCTCATTCTCGTTCAGAGGCTTGTTCTTGTTTTCCTCGTGAGGGACATACACAGCAATAATCGGGAGCCCGGACCAAAGTCCCGCCGCCGCCGACATCCCAGTTGCCGAATTTGCAGCCTCATCTCTGAANGCCTGCATAGTCATCGGTTGCTTGTCCATATTCCCGTACCAGACGTCAGAACCCTTTGGGACATAGAATAGTATGGACTGATCTGACCCGCCCGAACTAGCCTGGCCCATTAGGAAAGAGGCGAATCCAACGCTACCCAGACTAGCCATNGTAATCAGTCCGGCTGCAGTATTGAATGACATTCTCATGAACTCACGTCGATCAACAAATCCCGCACCCTCTTTGTCCGAACTACCACTTTCGTGCAATGGCCGCAGTTTGAATCTCCTAGCCATCACTCACACCTCGTATTTCTTCCATCCATCCGGGTCATTCCTGGTGATGTATTTGTTTCGGCGATGTTTCACAATGATGACATCGGGTAAGACATACTTGAGGTANACAATGCCCATAATAATTAGAGTTAGCAATGTCATTGCAAGATTGAATGAGAGTAATTGCTGATCCCAGTGATTGAATAGCCCATAGGAAAGGGATCCCGCCCAGAAAAGAGTCCAAAGAATCCCCCAAAGGCCAACCAAGACGATTAGCCAAGAGTCTCCCGAGGGCGAAACACTGGCTCTCACAATCGTTCCAGCCTTGGGTTGATTGAAGACTCCATGNTCGACTGCTGCAGAATACGCCTCTTCGGAAATCGTTACTTCATGGAGTGCCTCCCGCGCATCTTCCACACTCACCTCGCCAGACTTTACCTGCCTCAGAAGCCGCATTACCACGTCGTCTTTCATATTTGGTCGCCCCTTCTAAGATGCTTTATTCTGAGTTTTAGCAGATTACTTCTGCCTGCGTAATGCCTGGAGAAGCCGTATCTGAGAAACAAACCACAGAATAGGATTACCAGCATCACTGCAGCGAATCCCAATAGTCCCAACCAGTGGGCAAGAAGTTTTGCCCCCATGTGGTGCAGGTCTGTATGCTCTTCCACTGGTGCAGGGGGATTAATCTCGCCATTTCCAGAGAATACAGTCTTGACCCTTCCGTTATCCGGACCTTCGTCGACACTGGTAGTCAGCCTGTTCCACCTGTCAAGATTTGAAGGCGCCATGTCACCATTGACTGAATTGCCAGCAATCCAGAGAGTCATAGAGTCTGAGGACTCTTCTGGAGCAGTCCAAACGATGTTCCATGACCTGTCAGATGTTCTTGACCCAGAGTCCGTATGAGTCAGAGTAGNGGGGTCATCCTCCCAGTTCTGAACCAGGTCTTCGGACCCNGCTCCTGCTGATAGCACTCCTGTGCTCACCCTCATTGAGAAACCCCCAGTATACGAATCAGTCGACGCCTCGGGCCCGCCGATCAATTGAATCTTCATNTCGTATTGTTCTCCGGCCTCGAAGTGGAAGGGTACGCCGTCCAATATCACAGTTACCGAGTTATCTGGGCTATCGGAATGGCACGTGCATCCGGCCAAGGACACATCCCCCTGGTTGTTTGCATTCCCGCCCACTCCGGTATGCAAGGCCTGGCTCGAACCAGCGAACACTGCAATCACTACCAACGCCGCGATGNACTTTCGNTGGGAAATCATAGCCTGTTTCTCACCTTCCACATCAAAGTATATTGAGCCACATAAAAGGGGGATATTAACGTTCCACCCCGGCCCCTACGGGGCCGACGATTAGAAGCAATAATTGGAAAAACACTCAAACCAGTGTGTCCAAGTGCAGCACCATGGCAGGTCCTCGGTGGAAGAACATATACAATCTGTCCGATGAGCAAGTCGAGAAAATTGATTCAGCGGAAAGACTGATGGAGATGATGCAGATAAATGAAGCAGAAGAGATGCTGAAAGAGATGTTGGGGGAAAGTCCCGATTGCGTCCCGGTGCTCAACATACTAGGGCACCTTTATGGAAGGTATATTTCCGATTTTGAATCGGCAGTTGAGTATTACGAAAGGGCCATCACCGTCGAGCCAGACAATGCCTGGGCCAGAGACGAAAGAAGGAGATACAAGCGATATCTTACCTATGATTAGAACAAGATAATCTAGTCATCTACAGACCGGCAGCCATGGACGAGGGGGCAATAGTCCTTGTTGGAATAGGGGGCATTGGGTGCGCATGGTCNCAAAGAGCCCATTCTTTGTGCCGAGGCCTAGCAGACCTGCTTCTGGTAGATGCCGACGAATCCTCCTTCTCCTCTGAGCAGGAAGCNCATTGCCTCCATTTGGATGCGGCCGGTGAAGCCAAGGGCACTGCTGCCCTTCCAAACCTCGCAGAGCATCGGCTCAAGGAAGGAATCAACAATGTCCATCATCTGCTTGAGAATTCTGAGTTGGTCATCATTCTTTCCGCACTTGGTGGGGGGACTGGTTCNGGGGCTACCTCAGTGATTGCTGCAAGAGCCAGGGAGTCCGGTAGTTTGGTGGTCAGNATTGTAGGTCTACCTTTCGCAGAGCAACCACTTCGATGTGCAATTTCTGAGAGGGCAATCCCCGAAATAGAAGGCAATTCTCACCTTTGCATCCGTGTTAGTCTTGAAAGGCTAGCATGGCAGGCTAGGCATCGAAATTCTGANTGGAAGTTGGGCTCTGAGTGGATTGGAGAACTAATCGAGGGATTGGTAACTACCTTGGCTAGGGTTGGAAAGATCAACCTAGATTTGATGGATTTAAGGACGATAATAGATAGGCCTGGAAATGCTACCTTATTGGTTGGCACCGGCTCCACCGACGACCCCCTCGGAGTTGTCCGAATGGCAAGAGATTCTCCACTATCGGAGATTGATGTTNTTGGAGCAAAGGGTTGCTTGATCCAGGTCGAGGGTGGTCCAGACATGACCTTGGCCCACCTCGATGCCGTGTCTGAAGGATTCGTGTCATCACTGGATAATGACTGCCAAGTAATTTTAGGGGCCCGAGCTAGTGATGAACTGGCTGGAAGGCTGAGATTGGTCGCTGTTGTCAGCGGCCTCTAGTCCAACAACTCAACTAAATCTTCACTGACCTTCTCTTCAGTTCTGGACAATGTGCTATCCTCCACTGATTCCAAATCTTCAGTAACTTGATTTATCGACTCATTAACTTGATTATTGTGACCATTAGCCGCCAAATCAACCCTTTTTACCACTCCGACAAGGCCAATCGAAATGGGTAGAATAATGATTATGGATATTGCAGTAATAAGATGTCCCAGAGCAGTGATTGTCACTAGATCAAGGAAGCCCCCACTTACNGCTGACAATGAGGCAATGCTTCCGCCATATGCATATCCAAAACTGACTCCCCAGAACATTGCTGATTGCCCNTGGAAAACCCTCCATCCTTTCTTCTTCCCTCTATTGGAAATAGACCATACTGCGAGAACTATTGTTATTGACATGAGAANCCCTTCTTCTATCAATATGGAGGTTTGACTGGGATCCTGGGCAAACGGGTTTCTCCTCCATGCGCTGAAGAGGTGCCAACAGCATGTTGCAATTATGAACATCATAAATCTGTCTGAAGCCCTCCCGTCGATTGATCCTCTCTTCCTCTTTGTCAAGGTAATATTGTCCACAAAAAATACAATCAATCCCAATGAGATCAAGAATGCAAATTGAAGAATCCAATTAAAACTAAGATAGGTAATTTCTTCTGTCGAATCCCCCGAAGTGTATCCTAGCCACCAAACAAGAGGGCTGAAAAATAGGACAATGAAAATGGCCCTAAATAAAGTGTCAATTCGGCTGGATTTGCTTTCCCTAACTTTCAGATTGCGCCCATTTGAGTATTGTATTCCGCCGTAGATTATCGATATCCCCTGGCCAAGAGACATGAGAAGAAACAGCGAACTCATGAAAAATATGACATCGCTATTATTATCCCCGAGGTTATAGATTAGAAACATCGAGACAATTAGACAAATTATGGCAATACAGAACAGAACCCTTCCGCTCTTTTTCCAATACTGGAAATTGAAAATTCCCCTACCCTCGTGATCAACATTAAGCAATAATCTACCAATTCTACTGGGATTGATTATTGCCGCAATGANGTATGATAATGATAGTGAAAGAAAGATGATACTGCCCTTTTCGTCTAGGCCAAAAAACTGAATCTTCATCATCAGATAAAGAAAACCAGAAGTTAGAATCATCAGAATGATATGGGGNAAGGTGGAAGGATTCGCAAATGCTTCGAGAACACCCTCGTTCCTTTCANCCCCNCCCGTTCTGNTTTCCATAGTATCCCGAGACCCCACTCTTGGTTAAGGTAAACCCCTACGCGTGGCNATGGCCCGCACGAAAAAGTCCGCTCGCGGGAAACACAGATGGGTGGGGTTCTTAGTTGAAAGGGAGATTTCTAAGGCCGAATTAANTGAGATGCTTTCCACAAATTTAACTTCTCATTCCTGGAGCCTGTTCGATATTTCNTCAAGAAATGGAAATACTACTGCGATACTAAAAACACCTCTCGCNGAACATCGAGACTCTGTCTCCGGTCTAAATGACATTGATGGGATTGAGACCCTTACCAGCTCTGGCAAAATTAACCTCGTTCGTAAGAGAATTGAAGCAATTCAATCAGAATAGCCATTCGACTGTGTCCAAGTCATTTACCACTCCAATCCCANCTGAACCCAAGGTCTCAAGTTCTCCATTCATGTTTATTCCTATTGGGCGAATCAACTCCCCACCAACATGTGCCATAGCTCCATGAGATAGCGATTTCGAAAGTGAATTCCAAGCCATTGAAATTACAGATTCAGCAGAGGGCATGGGGAGATTGCCCGTGTCTTCAAAGAACGATGAAATGGACGTGTCGATACTCTGGAAAATCTCCTCCGCTCCTATCGGCCCTAGAGTTTCTTCCCATCCAGAACCTGTTACNCCATCGTCCTCGAAATTATGCCTATTTACTCCNACCCCTACTCGAATAGGCCCTCCGTCCGATGACTCTACCAGAACTCCTCCNACCTTATTCCCATCATTGCCGATAATGTCGTTAGGCCACTTCGTATTTACTCCCAGATCATTAGCGATAATTGAGCCTATGCCAGTCTGTAATGCCCCCGGGGCAATTNTTGTCAGCAAATCTTCAGATAGACACCATGTCGCGAATAAACCCCCCTCATTTGAAGACCATCTGGAGTTCTTNCTTCCTCTCCCATTCCTCTGTT
The DNA here is from genome assembly GCA_002725315.1 of Methanobacteriota archaeon. GTDB lineage: Archaea > Thermoplasmatota > Poseidoniia > Poseidoniales > Thalassarchaeaceae > UBA36. The sequence continues at coordinate 19,203 of PBOL01000040.1, forward strand.
CATGGGAAAAAACTCTCTGCCATCCCGAAGACTCAATTTTCTTTGCCTCATCCATGGTGGAATCGCATTTCTCGAGAATTCTAGGTTTTATCCCCTGACCAGTCTTCCAAAAACAAATAACATCGATCCTCTCACCCCCCAATCTCTCAAATTCAATCGAACGCGAGGACCATCCAAATTTTTTCCAATCAGATGCTTTGCTCTCGCTTAGGGGATCAGTCCTCATCAGCAACATTACCAACAGATTATCTTTCAATTCACATGAACTCTCTTCCAGAAAATTCAGCAGAGTTCTGCTCCAGCCACCATTACCGATGTCATTTAGGGCTGCAGACTCAATTGCATCAATAGTCGCATCATCCACCTCATCGAGATAGGGTATGTTCCAGACTACAAGGTCAGTGCCTTCGGGAATTTCCATCCCTTCTCCTATTCCAGACTCAAATACTTCTACGCAGCCAGAAAGTCCCTGGCTTCGGACATTTCCAATGGTTGCCGACACTGCAATCGGGTTGACATCGCACGTTTTCACTTTCCATCCAAGACTGGCAAGTTGGATCGAAACTGCCCCTGAGCCACATCCAATCTCTAACGCATTCCCCGCTTCACCCTCTAGTCTCGATATTGCCTTGCAAAGAAGCAGGGAATCTTCTTTGGGGGGGTAGACGGTCTCGGGAACAATAAGTTCGCACATTCCAATTCCAGATATCGGAATTTTGTGAATTTCGCCTCTTATGTCAAATTGATGCGAATCCACCGAATCACCGAATATTCCTTTTTTCCTAGTTGGGCGACTTGAAAACCTTTATGCGAATCACCTCAGATGCCTATCTGGGTGCCCTTCCCGGGGCTACACGTGAGCCGAGCGCAAGCGTGCGTATCGCAATGTTTTTGAAGACCCCCTAGGTCGGAGGATAGCCCAGCATTAGCCATGGGCCTGTAGCTTAGTCAGGTAGAGCGCCGGGCTTTTAACCCGGTGGCCGGGGGTTCGAATCCCCTCAGGCCCGCCTGATTGCGCTTCAGGCTCTCGCTTTTCTGGACCCCGGGAGGCGAAAATTTTGGCCGTAAAAAGCTCCACTAAGAAGAGACTTATCGAACTAGGAATCGCTGAAGATCACGCCCATAAATTGGCGGACGACGCAAATTTGGATGCGATCAAGAGAATGTCCAGGGAACAAGTAGCAAAGAAGGTCGGGATAGAAGACGGCGATTCTGCTCTGGATCAGATCATGAGCGTGATAAGTGAACACGTCGGTTCTCGAAAGAGAACGAAGAGTAACCGTATCACAATTTCTAGAAAGGCCCTGTTGGATGAAGACATACCTACGGGCGACTACAGGTTCAATGTCCTGAACCACGTACTAGTTCCACACCACGAACTTGTTCCTATCGAATCCGAGGAAGAAGCTCTTTCTCCATGGGACCTAAAAACATCGGACGTGCATGGGAACAATCGGCTTGCAAAAGAGCTCCTACCAAAGATTCTGATCACAGACCCTGCCATTCAGGCAATAAAGGAGATGGAAGAGTTGGAGAACGACGCACTTCCAGCAGGTTGGCTGACCAACAGGGTCGTTAGAGTAGAGAGATATAGCAGATCGGCCGGAAGAACTGTTGCATTTCGACTAATAGTAGAGAGCGCATAGAAGGAGTTAGGAATAATGAAGGAGATAGTTGAGAGTTACTTCAAGCAACGAAGCCTGGTTAACCACCAGTTGGCATCATACAACGATTGCATACCAATGGGTGATGGCAAGCAAAGCCGCATGGAATCAATAGTTAGAAACATCAAGATTGGGACCGACGAGCAAGTCGATGACGAAGAGGGCGGCTTGGTTAAACTTGATCTTCTAGATAAGGAGATAGTCGTGAGGCTGAAGAATCTGAGGCTCGGAAGGCCTACTATCAAGGAGGCGAACGGGGCAGAGCACCCTGCAACTCCACTTGAATGCAGAATCCGTAAACTCACGTATTTCTCACCAGTTTTTCTCGATTTCAAAATTTTTCGTGACGACATACCCCCTTCTCCAGGTTCTGAATTAGGCTATGTAGAGGAAAAGGGAGTTCACATTGGCAATCTTCCGATAATGGTCCGTTCTGCAAGATGCAACCTTAACCCCGCACATATTGATGAGAACAAGAAACTCGTCCCCGAGACTTCCAATGAGGATAAAGAGAGGTACCAGAAACTTCTGAGACGGTCCGGAGAGGACCCTTTAGACCCAGGTGGCTATTTCATCATTAACGGGACAGAAAGAGTCCTAATTTCAATGGAAGATCTTGCTCCAAATAGAGTCACAGTGGAGAAAAATAAGAAGTATGCTCATGAGACCCAAGTCGCTAAGATTTTCTCCCAGAAAGATGGAGTTAGGAAGCCTCTCAACGTGGAGAAGAGGAGAGATGGGATGCTCATGGTCAAGATTCCTAGCGCCGGAACGACACCAGTTCCCCTTGTGCTATTGATGAGGGCCTTGGGAGTCGAGAACGACAGAGAAATTTTCGCCTCAATCGCAGGTCCGCCCGAGGCAATGAAATACACAGTGGCCAATCTTAACGACCTCAGGGATAACGAGGAATATGGTGTAGACACATGTGAAGAGGCCTTATCCTGGTTGGAAAAGAAATTTGCTGCAGGCCAGCAGAAGGAATACCGTGAATCGCGAATCCAGAATCTATTGGACAACGAACTCCTGCCCCACCTAGGATCAACATTGGAAAACAGAGAGAAGAAAGCCATTTTCCTTGGTAGAATTGCGAGACAAGTCCTCGAGATGGCTATCAAGGACAAGGACCCTAATGACAAGGATCACTATGCAAACAAGCGTGTAAGGCTGGCAGGCGATTTGGTAGAGGATCTGTTTCGAGTCAGCCTTCAACAACTAGCCCGAGACCTGAAATACCAACTGGAAAGGCACCATAATCGCAAGAGGGAACTGCGCATTTCTTCGTGTCTCCGACCAGATGTACTCACTACCAAGATAATGCATGCTCTAGCTACTGGAAACTGGGTAGGGGGCAGGTCGGGAGTGAGCCAGTTATTGGATCGCACCACCTACTTGTCCGCACTATCGCATCTTCGCAGAGTGACCAGCCCACTTGTCAGGAGCCAGCCTCACTTCGAAGCTAGGGACCTCCATCCTACACAGTGGGGCAGACTTTGTCCAAATGAGACTCCCGAGGGGCAGAATTGCGGTCTGGTCAAGAACGGAGCCCAAATGATTGACATTTCTGAGGAAGTTCGTGAGTCAGACGTCAAAGACCTTCTCAAGGAGGCCGGTGTTAATGACAATCCAGATGGCTGGGCCGACGGCTCAAGGATCCACGTAAATGGCGACATATTTGGACTTCACAAGAGGCCCCATAAACTAGTCAGCCAGTTCAAGAGAAGAAGGCGCTCGGGGCGCATAAGACCCGAAGTCAGTATTCGCCACGATCTAGAGAATCGTGACGTCTACATCAATACGGATAGAGGCAGGATGCTGAGGCCACTTTTGATCATAGAACATGGAAGCCTCGCGATCACCCAGATGCATCTAGAAGGTCTAGAATCTGGAGAAATTTCATTCTCTGACTTGGTCTCTGGTGGTGTTATCGAATGGGTCGATGCTGAAGAGGAGGAAGATCTCCTTATTGCACCCAGGCCGTTCGATCTTCCCGCTGTTTCTCCTAAGAACAAGAGGCCGATTAACCCATCAAAGGTCCAGTGGACAAATATGGGCGAAATGGGCAAAGACTCAGACGGCAAGCCAACTCCTCTTCCTCACGCTGAAGTAGTCGCAGAAGTGCAAATGCCTAATGGTGACACTAAGAAAGAGAAGTTCAAGGTCCCATTGAACTACTATCAGGACAACATCGACGTCCTGAGGAGGAAGGAGAAGAAGGACAACACGGTACTTGTTTATACGCACGTCGAGATTGACCCGCAGCTTATCCTTGGTGTCTGTGCTTCTTTGGTACCATACCCGGAGCATAACTCTACTCCCCGAGTAACAGGTGGAACTGCAATGGTAAAGCAAAGCCTCGGTGTTGCAAGCGCTAACTTCCGATTAAGGCCAGATACAAGGGCCCACGTAATGCATTACCCACAGAGGTCGATCGTAGGTACTCGAGCAATGCAATCGACAAATTTCGATCAAAGGCCAGGAGGCCAGAATTTCGTCGTTGCCATAGTAAGCCATCATGGATACAATATGCAGGACGCAGTGATCATGAATCGTGCTTCTGTCGAGAGGTCACTGGCCAGGTCTGCATTTGTGCGAACATATAATGCTGAAAACAAGCGATTCCCTGGTGGCCAGGAAGAGAGGATAGAGATTCCAGGCACCGGCCTAGATGAGATAAAGGGACTAAAGTCGTGGGATTCCTACTCTCACCTAGAGAGAGACGGCCTCCCCGTTCCCGAGCAAGAATTGACCAGCGAAGAAGGAGGCCGTTCAATTCTCGTTGGAAAGACAAGCCCTCCAAGATTCCTGGAAGAGGCTCATGGTGCCTTCTTGCAAGCACAGGAGAGGCGCGAGTCTTCGATGTTGGTCCGACATGGCGAGAAAGGCTGGGTAGACAATGTCTACGTAACTGAATCCCTTGATTCCGGAAGACTAGTTAGAATTACTCTTAGGACGAATAAGATCCCTGAACTTGGGGACAAGTTTGCAAGTCGTCACGGGCAAAAAGGAATTATTGGTAGGCTTGTAGATCAAGAAGATATGCCTTTCACAGAAGACGGAGTAATCCCAGACCTGCTAATCAATCCACACGCAATCCCCTCTAGGATGACAGTCGCCCACGTTTTGGAGATGATTGGCGGCAAGGTTGGCTCCATGGAGGGGCGAAGAATCGACGGAACTGCGTTTACCGGTGAGAAAGAAGAATCACTTAGATCTGGATTGCTTCGTAATGGACTCAAGCACACTGGAAGGGAACAAATGATCAATGGTGAGACTGGGGAGAACTTCCCCGTTGATACCTTTGTTGGGGTTATATATTACCAAAGGCTCCATCACTTGGTTAGTAGCAAATTGCATGCTCGTAGTCGTGGAAGGGTGCAGATCCTCACCAGACAGCCTACAGAGGGAAGAGCCAGGCAAGGGGGCCTTAGATTCGGTGAGATGGAGAGGGACTGCCTAATTTCGCATGGGGCCTCGATGGTGATCAAAGATCGTCTTCTAGACGAATCAGACGGTTGGAACCTAATGGTATGCAATACTCCCCGATGCGGGCACGTCGCGTATTACGACTGGAAGAGGAGAACCAGCGTCTGTCCGGTTTGTGGAGACCGAGCCGACGTCCACTCTGTTCAGACATCTTACGCATTCAAGCTACTATTGGATGAGATGAAGAGTCTTGGTGTTGCTATGAGATTGGAACTGGAGGATAGAAGATGAGTGCCCGCGACGCAGCCAAGATTCCCAAGAGAATAGACTCAATCAGGTTCACCCTTATGGATCCGAATGAAATCCGGAAGATGTCCTCGGTTGAGGTAAAGACTGCGGATACGTACAAGGATGACGGACATGCATTCAAGCAGGGACTAATGGACCCAAAGATGGGGGTAATTGATCCCGGAATTAGGTGCGAGACATGCGGGAACAAACACGAAGAGTGCCCCAGCCACTTTGGGCATATCGCACTAGAGCTTCCTGTGATGCACATCGGGTTCACAGGACTAATCAAGACATGCCTCAAGGCTACATGCAACTCATGTAGCAAGGTCTTGCTACTGGATGCCCCGGAGACACACCCAACAGATCCCGAAAAGTCCGAACAAGACTACTACAGAGACAAGGTCCATGACATCATCCTCAAGCATGGAGTAGGAGATAGAGAATTCAAGAAAATCATCAAGGATATCGAGACCGTATGCTCAAGTGCGAAGCGGGCAATCTGCATGCATTGTGGCGCGGAACAGGGCAAGATTGTCTTGGACAAGCCAACGACCTTCAAGGAGAAGAAGGCAGACAAGGGAGAGCACAAGTTGAATGCCCGAGACATCAGAGAATGGCTCGAAAAGATTCCTGATGAGCATCTAATATTTGTGGGCATGGAGAAGGATGTCAGCAGGCCTGAGTGGACGATAATGAAGGTCCTCCCAGTCCCGCCCATTACTGTTAGACCATCCATAACTTTGGAGAGCGGAGACAGATCCGAAGACGATTTAACGCACAAGCTCGTTGACGTTCTTAGGATTAACCAGAGGCTAAGGGAGAATCGAGACTCTGGTGCCCCACAGCTAATTGTCGAAGATCTATGGGAACTTCTACAATACCATTGCACAACTTACTTTGATAATCAGACTAGTGGGATTCCTCCTGCCCGACATAGATCAGGTAGGCCACTGAAGACCTTGTCCCAGAGACTCAAGGGAAAAGAGGGACGATTCCGAAGCAATCTTTCGGGAAAGAGGGTAAACTTCTGTGCTAGGACAGTCATCAGCCCCGATCCAAACCTCGGCATCAACGAGGTGGGTGTCCCAGTAAGAACAGCCAAGGAATTGACCGTCCCAATTAGGGTCACTAGTCGTAATAGGGAGCAACTAAGACAGATGATTCTTCGTGGTCCGGACGTACACCCTGGCGTAAACTACATCATCAGAGGTGACAGATTCCGTGTCCGAATCACAGATAGGACCAAGTTCATCTGGTCCGGCTTTAGATGCCTCAATCCGGATTGCCATTCTGGAAGCGAAGAAGAGCCTTACATGGGCTACCAACCGGAACTAAACCAAGTTCTCCCAGCACCGAATTTCCTTCCAGGGCTCGTTCTGAAGGAACAAATGCGGCGTGATCACATCACCGATGCACTCCAGAAGGAATGGACCGTCGATCTCGAGTCTACCTTGTGCAATCTCAAGGGAGAGGATCCAAACGGAAATCAACTTTCGGAAGACGACCCCAATGCTGTCATTCACCACAGATGGAAGTGGGAAGTAGAAAACCCGGATGATTACTTGCCTGAGCACTTGGAGGTACGTTGCCCTCATTGCGGAAGCCCCGAAGTAGAGGACGAACACGGCAACGTTTTCCCCACCGACGTCGAGGATCGGTTGAGTACATACGATAGGGATGGAAACCCAAGGCCAGGAGTAGTGGTTGAGCGCCACCTGATAGATGGCGACGTTGCCATATTCAACAGGCAACCGTCTTTGCACAGGATGTCAATGCTAGTTCACGAGATTCGCGTCATGGGAGGAAAGACCTTCCGATTCAACCTCGCTGATTGCACTCCATACAATGCAGATTTTGATGGTGATGAGATGAACCTTCATGTTATTCAGAGCGAGGAGGCAAGGGCTGAGGCCAGGATTCTGATGCGAGTTCAGGAGCACATCATTTCCCCACGGTATGGTGGAAGCGTAATCGGCGGAATTCACGATCACATCACTGGGGCATACCTTCTCACCCATGGGGAGGCTTTCCTTCCCAGGCAGGCCGCTCTCGACGTCCTCAGCTCAGTTGATTGGGATGGTGATTTACCTGATCCAGTAGAAAGAAACGGGCAGACCGGCTATCTGGGTAACGAGATATTCAGCCTCCTCGTTAAAGGTGGCTTTGAGCTCAACTTCAAGAATCGTGCCGGAGAATCTGTGAGTGTATCTTCTGGCGATGTCTCGGGCTCTATTGACAAGAGGGGCATTGGTGCCGAGGATGGCAGGCTGCTAGATGCCGTCGTACAGACTCATGGCACAGATGTCGGCGCTGAATTCATCAACAAGATGACCAAGATGACAATTGCGATTTGCACCGCAATGGGATTCACTACGGGAATCGATGACGAGGACCTCCCTCCTGAAGCAAAGGAGGAGATTGACAGGATCAACATAGCTGCTAGCGAGAAGGTAGACGCTGAACTAGCCAAGTTTGGAAAGGACGGAAGGAAGTATGAGACCAGACCTGGAAGGACCCCTCTAGAAACTCTGGAGGAGAATATCCTGACAATTCTAGATGAAGGTAAGGCCGAGACCGGTAACGTGGCAAAATCACTTCTTGGTGACAACAATTCGGCTGTTTTGATGGCCACTTCAGGAGCTCGGGGTTCTATGGACAACCTCGCTATGATGGCTGGCTCTATCGGACAACCAAAGGTTAGAGGTAAGCGTTTGGAAAGAGGATACCAAGACCGAGTCCTTTCTCACTTCCCCAGAAAAGTAAAGGGTGCCAAAGAGAAGGGCTTCGTCTCTTCATCCTTCAAGAGAGGTCTTGAGCCGACGGAATTCTTCATGCTTTCAGTCTCAGGAAGGGAATCACTCGTGGACACTGCAGTAAGGACTAGCAAGTCTGGATACATGCAGAGGAGGCTGATTAATGCGATGGACGATCTGAAGGTAGCCAACGATGAAATGGCTTCAGTAAGGAACACTGCTAACAGGATAATTCAGTTCGAGTACGGAGAGGATGGGGTCGATCCAGCTAGAAGTCGCAAAGGCAGCCCATTCGACGTTAACCAAGTTCTGAATGATGCATTGGGAGGTGGTAAGTGATGGTCGTCAAGAGCGCAACAAAGAAGAAACTCATGGACCTCGGAATTGAGGAAGAGTACGCTCACAAGTTGGCCGATGACAAGAAGTGGGACGACGTAAAGGGTCTTTCTCCCGGTCAGATCGCCCAGATTTGTGGAATCGACTCCGGGACTTCTCAGCGGATTCACGAAGTCATGGCAAATTCTGCAAAGTCACGCCGAGCCTCATCAGTGGCATCCGAGAAGACCATTGTACGTCGAAGAACAGCCTCAAGATCTCGAAGAATGAAGCGCTCCCTTCCTCTCGAGGAATATGACTTCGACTCCAAGACTATCCAGATTGGTCGTGACGTAGATGACGATGACGACATGTATATCCAACTATCAAAGGCCTCCCAAGAGGCCGAATTGCACATGACCCCGCGAATGATTGACGACCTTGTGAAAGGACTTCAGAAGAGAGGCGAGACGAAGATATCCGCCTCCAAAGCTAGGAAGATTATCGACTCAGCCAAGAATTTCTCCAATGATTCTCGAGCAGTTCCCTACGAGGCAGTAGGAATTACCACTGCCCAGTCTATAGGTGAACCTGGAACTCAAATGACAATGCGGACGTTCCACTATGCTGGAGTCGCTACAGTCAATGTCACTCAGGGACTTCCACGGATTATTGAGATTGTAGACGCTAGGAAGGTGCCCAAGACCCCCACCATGATAATCTATCTTGACGAGCAAAACTCGAAGGGGAAACCACTCCGTACTAACGAGAAGCTTGTCAGAGATATTGCTGCCGCACTTGAAACGACAACCGCGACAGACATTGCCGCAATTGACGTAGATGTTGCCCAGCGTAACATTAGCCTACAACTGAACAACAGTAATATGAAGCTGAAGAAGATGTCTGGTGCCGAAGTTCGCGATAAGCTTTCACGGGCTTTGAGGCTTTACGTTCAGGCTGACAATGATGACCGCCCCAAGTCTCTTCACATCATTCCCGGGGTCACCAAGGAAGAGGATCTCGCAACCATCGACAACGATCCACCAACTTACACGGCACTACTCCAACTAGAGGACAAGATCAAGAAGTTGCGACTAAAGGGGCTGCCAGGAATATCTAGGGCTAATGTGCAGGGCCCAGTTGCTGAAACAGGCGAATATTACATCTCAACCATTGGATCAAATCTTTCCAAGGTGAGCGAGTTTGCTGGAATCGACAGGTCAAGGACGTATACTAACAACATAAACGAGATTCACGACTATCTGGGGATCGAGGCAGCGCGCCAGGCCATAATCAATGAGATGTGGGATACTCTAGAGGGCGCTGGTCTGGATGTTGATGTCCGACACCTAATCATGGTCTCTGACGTGATGACAAATGGCGGAGAGGTTAGAGCAATCGGAAGGCACGGCGTGAGTGGAACCAAGCACTCAATCCTAGCCCGCTCTGCGTTCGAAGTTACGGTAACCCACCTCCTGAAGGCCGGAATTATCGGAGAGAGGGATATGCTTTCTGGAGTTACTGAGAACATCATTGTAGGGCAACCAGTAGCATTGGGTACTGGTAGCGTTGATCTGTTCTACATCCCAGAAGCCAGTAATTGAGGTGATATAATGGACGTTGCAAGGCAATTGAAGAATGCGATAAACTCAGGAAAAGTGATTTTCGGGCAAAGGCAGACCTCATCATTATGCTCAAAGGGCGAAGCGAAACTGGTCCTAATTGCGGCAAATTGTCCCGACAATTACATTGACGAGCTAAGAAATTCATACCCGAAGGTCCCGGTCCACCAACTAACTTTGGTTAATAGGCAACTTGGTGCAGCTTGTGGCAAGCCGTTTCCAGTAAGCACTTTGTGTGTCCTGGATCCAGGTCAGAGTGATTTGATGCAACTCGCCCCCAATGTTTGATTGCAATTCGCTAATATTGTAGCCATTCTTGGGGTTCGTTTCATAGAAGGGCCTGCTTCCCTCCAAACATGGAGGGGGCAATCCGCGCAATTCTGGAAAGGCGGGGAATCTCAATAGAATGTTCGGAGTCGGAACAAATCGTTTCCGGTTTTGAATATCTGGGAATGGCCCCTAGAGTTTCTGAAACTGGTTTAGATGGCGAACAGGTGCATATTTGGCTAATCACTCAAAACATATTGCCCCTGAGTGAAAACGAGCTAATTCGATGGAGTTTTGAAGCGCCACAAGGAAAGCATTGGCTCCTGAGCCAGAGAGAAACACCAACCAATCATGTGGATATTGATGGCTGTGACTATGTTATTTGGGATCCTCAGACTGTCTCTCAGTGGATTGGTAATGCGGTATTATCGGGAGACGTTATTGCCAAGTCAGCAAATGACATTTCAGGCAAACTAGATACCTCAATTGATTTTTCAGAGACCAAATCGGCTCCCAAATTGGCAATGCGACCAATAATCGAAATTCGTAACTGGCTTTCTCAAAGGGGTCTTGATGCAGCACAACACAACCCTGCATTTCTTGAAGCAAAGATTTGGGAGGTTTCCGGTAACTTATTGGGCCCGAACGGTGAATTGGAGAGTGGAAGTTGGCAATTATTCGAAGACCCCTGGGGCCGAACACTCTCACTGTTGGAACCAAATGAGACGCTAGAGGGTCCGCCAGAACTCCGAGTAATATCTCCGCCAGAAGAGAACTGGCTTAGCACTTCCAGATTATCTGAGGAAGCCTCCAAATTGCTCGAAACCCGCAGAAAGGGGGATGAATCATATTCCGAATCTAGCATCGTTAGGAGTATGTTATTGCAAAAGTGGTCCTTCGAATCATCAAGCGCCAGATATTCCGAAACCAGGCTACTCCTTCCAGCATGGATCATTCAAAACCCTACTGAGATAGCAATACATGCTAGAAATGGCCGAACGTACGAATTCTAACTTCTCTGAAGAAGCATTAATTCTTCAGTAGTTAGCGTATCCCCTGTCATCAGTTTGGACATTAAATCAGTCATCTCCAGACTGCCCTCTTCCTCAATCTTCTTTTGCTTACTTCCCGAGAGTTTCAGAATATCTTGCATTGAATGTATGCACCTTAGAGAGACAATGTATTTGTTATGCAATTCGTCAGCATGATTCTTGGTTTTCGTGAGCCTGACGTGTTCTGAATTTGCCATCCCTCTGAGCTTCTCCACCTCGTCGGATAACTCCATCATCAACGAATGAGCCTCTTCCGACTCTTCTGATGCAGTAGTAACAGCGTCGTGGGCTTTCTGTTGTGCCTTCTCTGCCGCTCTGACTTCTCTGAGGATACTTGAACTGCTCTCCTCCTCTTCTTTCCTGACCTTGTCATACTCTGCACTAAGCCTCTTCATTTTGGCAAAGAAGTCCTTCTCTTTGTTTGGACTTATCTTTCCAGTTTGATGACTCCATTCTAACTTATCCATCTCATGCCTGATCTTACTTGATGGCCTGCCATTTCTTTTCTTGCTCCGCCCCCTTGAACCATTATCTTCGGAACTTCTGAGTTTTATTCGCAGCTCTTTCAATTCATTCGTCCTCTCAAGACGAACTTTCCTCAAATCGGCGACTTTCCCATTAGCGTCGTTTCTGATACTTTTCTGCTTTTGAACTTCAGAAATCAACTCCTTAACTTGACGGTTGATTTCATTCCTCTTATCGAGCTGCCCTCGAACTTTGACATTCAAATCGTCCCTATTTGATTTGAATTCTGCTAGCAAATTGCTAACGGTTTCAGACTTTGGTAGGAATATCTCACTGATATTCGAGTGATTGAGTCCCATGGCCTTCCCAGTTTTCGGAATTTGCACCATCATTTAAGGAATACCGATGCATAGCGGCTATTCTCTTCTGCTAGCCGTCTTACTCCTCCTCCCTCCTGCTCGGGAGACTCCTAATTTTCTACCCTTCTTACGAGTTTTCTTACTTTTGTTGGGTGCCTTTTCTACTTCGTCTACATCATCTAGTTTAGCAAGCCTTCCAGATTCAAGGAGGGCACTCATTTCTCCCTGACTCAGCACTCCTCCACTTGCAGCTATACTTCTAATATCAGATAGCTTAACTCTTCCTTGGCGGTTTGCTGAAATTCTGACATATTTTTCAACTCTAGAAATGTCCTTCTTTGTACCGGTCATTTCGGATTTTAATTGGTCCAACCTTGCATCTATCTCGGAAATTCGCTTACTTATATTGCTAACCTCTTTCCTACTAATGCCACTCCCTTCCGCTTCATTTTCTGAATTTACTTCAGAAACAATTTCTCCCTTCGCTGCGCGATTATCGTCCAGCTTCCTGGACAACTCTTTCAATTTGCTAACTTCATTTATGTACCTTGTATGCGCTTCCTCAGCAACTCTCTTCATCTTGATAGCTGCCTGAATCTCGAAAAATCTGCTAAATGCGTCTAACTCCCGATTTAGCATCGGAACAGAGGTGAGATCATTGTTTACAGTGGTCAATCTAGTATGCGTGTCATGAAGCCATTCTAGCAGAATTTCCGTAGGTGGAGGTATGCTTTGATTCACTGCATCTCTCTGCGTCTTGTGCTTTTGACTCCTTTTCCGGGCACTATGAAATTGCTGAAGCAGAGACTTCCGACCTGAGTCGACCTCTTCCAGTCCTCCAAGTGCTGATCTTAGGGATTTTACTATCTGCACCTGGTCCTTTCTTTCAATTCGCAGACTTCGAAATTCACTATCCAATGTTGCCAAAACCCTTTTTTGTCCAGATAGATGCCTTCCAATCTCTTCCTCATCCATCTCTTCTAGGTCATCCCAGTCGTTTTTTCGGCTCTTCATTCTTCCTCACCTGAGACTAATTTTGAGACTTTATTCTTGCCTTTCTTGGCAAAAGAGGACTTCCCCCCATTCGCTACTCGCTTCATTCCTACCAGAAGATCACTGAATCCAGGACCAATGTCATCGAAACCCTCGACCAGTCTTTTTTCCCAGTAATTAATCGCCTTGTCAGATTGCAAAAGAAGCTCTCTAGCCCTGTCAAGTTGACTTCTAACTTCTCGCAGTTCGTTTTGTAGCCTCGACCGCTTTTCGTATATTGGCTGCGCTCTTTCTACGGCCTCAATCATATCTCTATGGGATTTATCTGCCGTCTTGTATAGTTGAGACATAATCCTGCTATTTTCGATATATCTAGCCATATCTGGATTAGCATCTTTCCTGTCTTTAAGCCAACGGTCATTTTCAGAGATTATCTTCCTCCTCCTCTCAATTAGAGTCTTCTCTGCTTTGTGATCTAGGGCTGAAGTCTGAATTTGTTGCTCTATTTCTTCAAGTTGCTCAAACAACCTTTCTTTCTTCCATTTAGGGTCCAGACTCTTCATGCCCCCATCTTCCATTAACTTCTCTCTTGTTGATTTGACATCTGGGATTAGTGCTCTTGCACTACTCTGACTTTCATCCCTCTTCAACTTCAATTCTGCAACTTTCTTGTTGGCAGTTTCGAAGGAACTCTCTATCCTTTCTAATTTAGGCGATATCTCCTCTTCATTGGCCTCTAGGTTCCTAATCACCCCTGGCAGGCTTTCTTTCAGCATCAGCCTCCGCTGAAGTAGTGCCCCGGCCAATTCGTTGGGACTCAGTTCTAACAACTCGCTATCGCCCATGTCCTTCCGTGACGAGTGAATCATTGCATTAAAGGGCTATGTGGTGGAAATTATTGGGTTTGATTGATACGGTGCCACTGTAGGGGCCGAACATGCTTACCAAGATGGGAAAAAAGGGGAGCTCTTGCATAATTTTTTCGATTATGTTAATCTCATCATTTTTTTCCATTTCAATTTCTTCCGAACAAATGATTGATGATTACCGTGGTTTTTCCGATTCTAACAACTCATTCGCAAATTTTACCTCTGCGGGCTCATCAACAGTCGCGATTTCCGGTGAGCCCGCTCACGTTGGCGACGAAATGATTGCATCAATTCTAGTCAGTAATGTAGGTTCGAATAATGGAGTAGCCAATTTAATCATCGAGAATTTGGAGGATGGGATTTCCCATAGTGGGTCCCCTGTAGAAATTTCTCCAGGTTCAAGTAGGGAGGTGAAGGCCCCAATAACTTCCCAGGAACAAGGCTCTGTTTCGTATAGGTGGTGGATTTCAAGTAATGGATCGCACGTCAACGCGAGCCTTTCGGGAGAGTTCTCTGTCGAAGTTCTCCCGAGACAGACAATCTCCACATACTTGGAAAGCTACGATTGGAGCCCCTCGGAAGGACTAGTACTCGATGCCTCACTATTTCTTTCATCAGGAGCATCTAGGCCGCTGTTGTTGGACATATTTATTTCAAAAGATGACGGTCCCCTTAACCACCTTCAGGAGTACACGATTGAAATGGACCCAGGAAGACGAAACCTCCAGATATTCCTTGGAAACCCTTCTGCAGATTCGGTTTTTGTTGAATTGTCACCAATTGAATGGTCGCCCAACCCAACTTCTCTGAACTACTCTACTTTGACGGTCAACTCCCCTTCGGCCGATCCCAGCCTTCTGGACATTGAGTGCACTGTATCATCTTTGGAACCTACTTCTGGGGAATCAGTACGAATGAAGGTTAACCTGACAAATAACGATAATTTTCAATCCCCGAGTGGCAAATTAAGAATAGTTTTGAGTTCAGACCAGTCAATATTGGCAGAGTCAGTTATCCCCCCAATTAATCCCGGCGTTTCCGTAAGTTATGAGATGGTCATCCAATCATGGCCCGATTCAGAAATAGTCCAATTGGAGATAATTTGGTCTTCCGAAGAGTCATCTTCCTCTGTTTTTCTATCCGTTCAATCATCAGTTAGGGATGACGGATTTGCATTACCATTCGATATTTCTTCTGCACTTCTGGGTGCCCTTTCGGGAATTGTAATCGTTCTAACTGGCCGACTGGTTTGGCGTGCTACATCTTCTAGAACACCGTCAACATCTGAATCAGGAATAAGAAAAACTAGGATCGAAAGAGAGGAACACTCTGCAAACGTGCAAACTCGTGAAATCGATTGTCCATTCTGCGAACAACGACTTTCAATACCCGCCGAACACGATGGAAATGCACGTTGCCCTTCATGTTCAATGCAATTCAATGTTGCAAAAATGGGGGAAACAACTTCCTCCATCGACGAAAAACCCGAGGCAATTGAAAATGAAATCCCTATGTCGTTTTCAACAGACGATATCTTAGAGTGCCCGGGTTGCGACCAAACACTCAGGGTGCCAATTGAGAAGAGGCCAGTGCAATCACGCTGTCCCGTATGTAAATTGGAATTCTTGGCCGAGAAGGGGTGAAATTTTGTCAGACTTCAGCGAGGTTGAACAAATGTATATGAAGTCAATATTCGAGGTCCATAGTTCGACACCCGATGCCATTGTCAAGACAACGCAATTAGCGGATATCATGGGCATCTCACCTGCATCTGCCACAGAGATGATACAACGACTATCTGACAGAGGAGTTGTCACCCATATACCATATCGAGGCTTTCGTCTAACTCCCGAGGGGTTCCAATTCGCCGCCCGAATAAAGAGGAGGGAGGGNCTCGCGAAAATCCTACTCACTGAGATTATTGGGTATGATGGCGACGTTTCTGAAGCAGCATGTCGGCTGGAGCACTCGATAAACGAAGACTTGGAGAAGTCCCTGGATAGGTTTTTGGGATATCCTGAATTTGATACGGATGGAAACCGTATCCCGGGAATTGAGCGAGAAGTCGACTCTCCTGTAATCGGTACGCTACTCCCAGCATCTAGCCTGCCTATCGGTGCTTCAGCAACCATAGAACTATTGGCAACCAACGCCGTTGACGCTATTACGCTTGAAGAGGCTGGCCTGAATTCCGGCTCAATTATCACAAACAGAGAGGGGGTATTGTCCATTGGTGACCTACGAATCAGTTTGTCAGAGGGCCTTTCACGTTGTGTAATTGTCAGAGTGAATGAACTGGGTGGAGTTTCAGATGGCTGAAGATAATCCGAAGGAAGTAATTGATGTTGAGTCCGAGATGGAGTCCATGCTAGCAGCTCTAGAAATTGGAGGAGATTCAGNGAAGCGCCCTCCTTTGAAAAATAGCGAAGAAACGGACTCTTCGTTATTGAATTACAAGAGATCACTGAAGTCCAGGGAGGCCGCGCTAACCAGTGTCGACGATTTACTGATTAGTGGTGGAGCCAGGCTTATTCTTCTCCTTCCAATCATTGTCGTCATTCTATTTGGATTCGCCCAATCATTTCGAGATACAGAGCCAGAGTGGTGGTCAGGAAGTGTCAGTGGACTGTTTTTGGATCTTAGTATTTCCAAGGCGATTTATTTGCTGGCTCTGGTAATTATGGTAGCCGATCTGGTGCTACTTTTCGTCCTACACTACCTAATGTGGCTAACACGTCGAATATTCAAATTGGAGAGTGACGAAATCACTAGTTCTGGTGTTACGTTTCGCAGCGCCCATGGATATACTGAGATGAAGGCTGTAATTGACGGTTCTACNAACCAATTGAATCTAACTTCGTCACTAATGGTTGTTGCAACGCTTCTACTCTCGCTTGCCCTCAACTTCTCTACTGATACCCAAGGAGTCCCTGTTCTAATTGCATTGTCAACAGGGGCCCTGCTCTCGGGTCACAGTATCTACATGGTTTCTGACAGGCCCCGATTTAACACTGTACATCCTTGGGGTTTATTGGATGCATTTTCCCCTCCAATTCACCCAGCACTTTTGAACAAGCCATTCACTGATGTAATTCGCGCTCATGTTGATCCACTCCTAGCTGTACGTGTATCCAAATATGTTTCATCATTCAATAGCGACCTACGCAGAGGAACATCCCTATCAGACCTCCAAGAGTACATCCTNCAAATGTTGCATATGCTTAGATCTGGTATTATTGACGACGAAGAGTTTCAATCTGCACTTGAATCTGTGGTGGATGAAAATACGATAGGACAGATAATCAACCATCCTGAACTTGGTGAGGAGACTCTGGAACGTCTTCTGAGTCATGCAAGAAATAGNTGCGCACCATTTTTCAGGCTTAATGACCGTCTAAGGATGCATATCACTTCCTCATCCAATTCTGGAATTTGGTTCGACGTCGATATGGAGAACCTAACACTGGGTCAGGCAAACTTGTTTGCGTTCGTACTAAACCAGACAGACCAAGTCCAAGATCTAGTTATTCGGGTCCAGACTCCAGACTTCCGCCCTAACGAGTGCGTCTATAGGCTGAAGGTAAATCCCCATGATGGTACTTCCCTCGATGGAATGCCCTTGTATCATAGGCTATCAGAGTCAGTTCTGGAGTCTGGAATAATTTGGCAGACACTNATCCCATCATCNATGGGTGACGCAACAGTGACAGTACGGCTCGAGGACTCTTCGGGAAACTTGATTTCCGGCAAGGTCCTAACTGCTCAGGTTAGATCAGACCTGTTTACCAGACTAAGGATGACTACTGGTGCGGTATTCATGATTGGTGCGGCTCTAGCCATTGTTTCTCCTTTGCTTCCCTTTGTCGCCAATCTATTGGGCCTTTAGTCGATTCAATAAGGTGACTTACTCTCGCCGGTGCATGGAACCTGACGAACTCGGGGGTGATGACCTCAGAACCAGGCTTCATGCAATGGAATCGAAACTTAAGAGAATGAGAGATCAGCGTGACTCTCATAACGAGTCAGCTAGGAGGTCTGCCGACTCCCGTAATTCTGTTCAAGAACAGGGTAGGGACCTCCGAGAAACAATCAAGTCGAAGATGGAGGAACAGAAGGAGGTAAGAGNCAAAGCCAAGGTCCATCAAGCCAGAAGGGATGAAATCCAGAAGAGTGTCAGGCAACTCTTCTCAAAGAAGAAGGGACGAAGAGGCGATGGCCCCGGAAAGTCGGTAGTAATTCAATTGTCAGAGACTCTNGGAGAAATTGAGAAAATCGAAAACAGGATTATGACTGATGGCCGACTTACGTTAGAGAAGGAAAATGGCTTGATTAAGAAGCTAAGGATACTAATTTCACGTAGGGACGAACTGATACCTTCAGTAGAGGAGCATCAGATAATTTCCGTCGATATCAACGATATGGACGAGTCTATTCAGAGACTGCGGGCAGAGGCTGACTCCGAACACCAGAAAATGATCGATCAGAATAGACTTGCAGACGAAATCTGGGACGAGATCAAGCCAATGTTCGAGGAAAGAGATTTCTTGAGGGGTGAAGGAGATCGACTACACTCGATATTTGTCAATGAGAGGGAAAAGGCCGATGAAATACACTCCNCAATCGTTGAGATGCTTGAGAAAGTGAACCAAATAAAGGATGAAATCNAATCTCAGAGGAATGAAAGACAAAGGTTNGTAAGAGAACATAACAAGTCAGTTAGGGAAGCCCTGAAAACCCCCGATCAAGATGAGAAGATGGTAGATGATCTTTCAAAACAGCTTGTTGATGGTGGCTCGATAACCTTTGGAGGTACAGTACCCCCTTCTTCAGAACCACCCAGAGGCAATATTTCAAAGAGAAAATCACGGCGTTTGGGAACTACTAGGGGAAGGAAAAGGTAACTACCACCCTCTCTCGTCAAGCCTCACGTCCAAAGATTCTATTTCTAGCCCCGGCATTGCTTCACCAACCATTTCACTCGCTTCAGCAACTACATTCTGATCATCGAAGTGATGCGTAGCTAGGACAATTGCCTCAGCCGTATTCGTTGGATCTGAACTCTTGAAAATTCCTGAGCCAACAAAAATCCCATCCATCCCATGCTTCATCATCAATGCTGCATCAGAGGGTGTTGCAATTCCACCAGCTGAGAATGTGACCACCGGGAGTCTACTTTGGGCAATTACATCATCCAATACCGANTCCACTTCATTTCGTAGATTCTCAATTTCGCCAAATGGAGTCTTTGAAACCTTCACCCTCAATTCTGATGAGCTCTCCAATCTTGTATAGCCTTGCATTATGGTATCGACCATTTCTTCCAGGGCCGTGTCCTCTGCAGACTTGGCCTCTTCAATCTCATAGGATAGAATCCTGGCATGCTTCACTGCGCTAACGACGTTNCCTGTCCCGGCTTCACCTTTTGTCCTGATCATAGCTGCTCCTTCAGCAATTCTCCTGACTGCCTCNCCTAAGCTCGTACATCCACAAACGAACGGTATAGTGAAGTTTTCCTTAGCGATATGGAAGAATGGATCGGCTGGAGTGAGGACCTCTGACTCATCTATCATGTCAACACCGAGTGATTCCAGAACTCTAGCTTCTTCGTCATGACCAATTCTTGCCTTTGCCATTACTGGTATGCTGGTTGTCTCGATAATCTCCTTGATTAGCTGCGGGTGACTCATTCTAGCAACTCCTCCACTTGAACGAATGTCTGCAGGAACTCTTTCCAGAGCCATTACTGACACCGCACCAGCATCTTCAGCAACCTGTGCCTGCTCAGGGGTGACTACGTCCATTACGACTCCACCTTGTTGCATTTTGGCAAATCCTCGCTTCAGCAATTCCGTGCCATGCCTCATGCTGCCAAGATCCAACCTACCGGACACATTCGCCGCTTCGGTCTTCCATTGAAGAACCTATTTCTCTACTAGGTCCCAACTATGAATCGGCTAGTACCGGAGAATCCCCTTCAGCTAATGGTAGGTTTGGTGCTTCTTCTTCATTCCTATCTAACCATTCCATTTGGTCATCTGGGAGATCTATATCGGCATAGATGGCTTCAGCAGGACACTCGGGTACACATGCAGCACAATCAATGCACTCGTCTGGGTCAATGACCAGATATTCTTCGGCTTCCCTAAAGGCTTCAACTGGGCAGACATGTACGCAATCCTGGTATTTACACCTAACACATGCGCTTGTAACTACGTAAGTCATCAGTAATAATTGGGCATATGGATAGCATATCAACGCTTTCATCTTCTAATTGTCATCAGAAAGATCTCTCAACAGTTTCTTTGCTACTGATTCGACGTCTTCATTAGGATACACTTCTAACTTGAAGGCCCCCTTAACTATCGGTTCAGAACCATTGTGCTCAAGACACGCCTCTCCACTTACTAACTTGGAAAGAGAAGCCCTAACATGGAGTACTTTGTCTTCGTCAATTTTTTCCCTTATCTCTTCAGNCATCATGCCTAACTGTTCATTTCCAAATCTCTTNAGTGAAAACAATGCAGACTTCCTATTCATCTTGGCAATTATTGTCGCCATCCGACCGCCNTGTGCCGATTTGTAGGAGTTGATGGAAATNCCCTCATCCCCCCCCACCATCCATATCATCGCTGAACTGATCAATTCGATATCATCCACCGCGCTAGCGTGTACTCTCCAAGTACCGCCGTGAATACTCATACTGTGTCGTATGGATATCTCGTATTGAATCCGCCGTCAATATATCCATTATGCTTGGATTTCGTTCAAATACTGGTGGTAGGTCGGACGGCCCGCGAACGGGGAAGCCCCCGATAGAGGAGTTGTCATTTTGGCCAAGGGAGCATCGGCAAGAGCGGCGGCTAGAAGGCAGAAAGATAAGTGGAAGGCAAAGCGCTGGTACTCGATCAGGGCCCCCAGAAATCCCTGGTCGTTCAAGGTAATCGGGGAAACAATTGCTGAGGAGGAATCGATGCTCGTTGGGCGCCCATACGAGGTGATGCAGAACGAGTTAGATGGGGACTTCTCCAAGATGCATGTAAAGATAAAATTCCGAATAAAAGAAGTAATCGGAAACGACGCACTAACCGAGTTCGTAGGACATGACGTAATGAAGGACTTCGTAAGACGTCAGATTAGGAGGGACAGGGGAAAGATCGATGATACGGTCGATGTCGTAACAGACGACGGATTCTTCATACGATTGAAACCATTCATCGTTACACGCTCAAGGGTGAAGGGTAGTCAGAAGCAAGAGTCTAGAAGCATCGNTAGGAACGAGATTATTACTTTCTGTGCCAAGAGTACATGGCTTGGGGTCCAGAATTCACTAATGGACGGATCTTTGGAGGAGGCGGTNTCTCAGGCCGTATCAAAAATTCAACCGGTCAGGGCGGCGTTCTTTAGAAAAAGTCAGTTGATCCAAGATGGAGTCGTTGTTGATGATGGTCCTACTCTAGAGGAGATAAAGGCCGCAGAGAAAGCCGCATCAGAAGAGTCCCAATTCATTGAAGAGGATGATTCAGAAACCGATNTCCCTATTGTTGAATNAGAGCCTTCGGACGAAGAGAACTCCGAAGGAGAATCAGATGCTAGTGGAGAATCAGAACCTACGAATGTATCCGATGAAGACGAAATTTCATTAGGTGATTTAGAATCATTTACGGTTGCNCAATTGAAAGAATTACTGAAGAAGGCCGGTAAACCAGTTTCAGGCAAGAAGGCAGAACTCATAGCCAGACTATCGGAGTGAGGAGATGCCCCGCATTGCGGTGCTTTGTGGGACAGGAATGAGTGCATTCGCATCTGCCCTATCTTCCTCAGGGATGTCCATGGAGGATTCAATATCCATTGAATCACCTTGGGGTGCCGTACCAATTTCATTGGTTCAAGGGGAAAATGGTGAAGTTGTAATTATCGACAGGCATTTCTCTAATTNCGAATCCAGAACTCCTCCTCACNCGATTAATCATAGGGCAAATATTCATGCTGTAATAAGCACAAACCCAGACTTGGTGGTAAGCGTAAATTCAGTTGGCTCAATCCGTTCTGACTTGCCTCCCGGTACCGTTGCAGTAGCTGGCGACGTTCTCGATCTAGCGGTCAGGCCCTGGACATTCCACGATGATGAGGCAACTCATGCAGACCGAACGTCGATTTTTGACCCCCATGCATCTGGGGTATGCAAGAATGCAATCTCATCTGTCCAGAAGAACGCTCCGGATGGGTTAGTTGTTGCACAATGCATTGGCCCTCAGTTCGAGAGCCCCGCAGAAATTAATGCTCTTGAGAGATTGGGGGCGCATGTAGTTGGGATGACCCTAGGACCCGAATCAAGACTATTGTCTGAGACATCGATACCATATGCCGGCCTTCCATGTTGTTCAAATTGGGCTGCAGGAAGAACACCTGGGATGCCTAATGAGAAAATCTCACATCACGATGTGGACGAAATTGCATCTGGCATGAGGGAGACAGTAGCACTATGCATCAATGCATTGTTATCTGATATGGNTTGATACAGATAGTTCAGTCGAAGAAATCCCGTTGTAANTCAATTAATTCCTCTCTTGATTCAGCATTGGCATACGATTCTAGGGGTTCTTTATTCAACTCCAAGAATTGCTCTCCAAAGGGGAATGGACTTAGGATACCTCTCGCTTGTTTGAAATGTCCCAAAATGGCCAATGATGCAGCCAGAGCTTCCACAGAGGACAACCGACCGATTTTGCCCCATGATACTGGATTTGCAGCTAGCAAACTCGGTAAAATCCTTCCTTGCAGNCTGGTCTTATCCGCAATAAACGAAATCGACTCATCTATTCTCTTCCATGAGCAGTCCAGCACCACAAGTGACGCACCCAACTCAATTAGGCCCTTGTCCTCTGGTGCAAGCAAGATTTCTGACATNGGGTCGAGCAAATATCCGCGTCTTGGTATTTTTCCTATCTCCAGATGCAAAATTGCATGACCATTCGAATGCATCTTCCGTGCAGTACACTTCCTTGGATCGTCCTGATCTAGGTGGATTACATGAAGAGGGACTCCGTTCACTTTCCATCTCCCTTTCTTGCTCCCTTTCTGGAAACTCCGAGCTTTCGGGATTTCTTCTTCGGACTTTTTATCCTTCGAGGAGCGCTGTCTCCATCCGAGACATCAGAAATTGTCATCTCCCTATGGCTCGATGATTTTACCATGCGAGAATTTCTAGATACCGACTCGACGAAAAGCTCTATTCCCAGCGATTTTGATATCTTTTTCAGTATATCGTCAGTCGGCCTAATTCCATTCTCTGCTTTCTGTATGGCGCCAATTTTCAGGTTTATCGACTTAGCGAATTCTTCTTGAGATAATGATCTNCCCTCCCTGGCTTCACGAATTCTAGAGTGAAAATCTGGCGATAGCTCCAACTCCTCTTTGGTCATAATGTCCATTCCGGATATGCCTTTTCCTACAACCTGGCTATCTGGGATACTTTCCGGAATCTTTACTGCTTTCCTCTGAATAATCAAACCCATCGAGTCAATGCATTTCGTACAGCAATCAAGCAACGAACCATGAACAGTAGCCTTTCTGGTGGAGGCTCCTTCAAACCCGCATAACTCACATGTGCTCATGCATGTCCGACTATCCGGTCCAACATGATACCTTCGCAGGTGTGATAAACGCCCCCTGTTCAGGAGAATTATGGCTAGTGAGTCCGATGAGGTATCCAATGATGGCTTGGCCTCAGATTTCGAGTCTTCCACTGAGACCGCTATCCGCAGGCTGACTAAGGATTTCGAAGATCTTTCAGATAAGGCCCAACAACTTCTAACTGAGAAACTCTTCTTGGAGAATGAGTTCGCCCAATTGAAGAAGCGCGCCAACCGTCTTGACGAAGAGTTGAGGAACATCAAGACTCCGCCCCTAGTCATTGGTTTTATTCAAGACATCGTTGATGAACAAGCAATTGTGAGAAGCTCCAATGGAACAGTATTTTTGGTTTCAATAAATCGGAGATTGGATATTTCTCAGATGAAGCCGGGAACTAGGGTCGCACTTAATCAGGACACCCTTTCTGTTGTAGATATTCTTTCAGACTCATGGGATCCACTAGTCAGCAATGCTGAGATAATTGACTCGCCCNCAATAAATTTCGAATCTATCGGTGGCCTAGATGAACAAATAAAGGAAATCAGAGAGGCTGTAGAGCTTCCTTTCGAAAATCCCGATGCCTTCGCTGAATTTGGAATAGAGCCCCCCAAAGGGGTTCTGCTAACCGGACCACCTGGCACTGGAAAGACAATGCTNGCCAAGGCTGTAGCAAACTCGACCAATGCTACATTCCTCGGCCTTGTAGGTGCCGAGCTGGCCCAGAAATACATCGGAGAGGGCGGCAGAATGGTAAGAGAACTATTCGATCTAGCAAGGGAGAAGGCCCCATCAATAATTTTCATCGATGAATTGGATTCCATAGGTTCCAAACGTCTCGATACGGCCACATCTGGAGATAGAGAGGTCCAGAGGACGCTCATGCAACTTCTATCAGANATGGATGGCTTCGAGACCCTAGACGACGTGAAGATAATTGCTGCGACAAACAGGCCAGAGTTACTGGATGCGGCTCTATTGAGGCCCGGCCGATTTGATAGAATAATCGAGATACCCCTCCCTGACGTTGATGCAAGGGAGATAATTTTTGGAGTTCACACCAAATCTATGCCTATTGAAAAGAACCTTGGACTGAGGTACCTATCTGGCATTTCAGAAGGATTCAGTGGAGCAGAAATCAAGTCNACTGTGGTCGAGGCAGGGATAAATGCGATCTCTGATGGACGAAAGAAAGTATCAAAGTCNGACTTCATTGCAGCTATCAAGAAGGTCGAAAATAAGAGAAAGGACTCTGGAAATAGCCCCTCCGAGGGACTATACCGATAAGCAAATCTCTTCATTGGGTCTGCCTTCCAAGGCCCGTGCCTCAACCTCTGGTGGAATGTGTTCCCAACTTTAGCGAAGGCCGAGACAAGTCGGTTATTGATAGGATAATAGCCCCAATTGAGGGTATTCGTGGAGTCAAATTACTGGACGTAGACATGGGTGCTGACTTCAATAGAACAGTGGTTACGATGGTCGGCCATCCCGATGATGTGCTAAATGCGGTAATTGAGTGTTCCATTGTTGCTTCGGATCTCATTGATATGAGGGACCACAGCGGTGAGCATGCTAGAATGGGTGCAATCGACGTAGTTCCATTTATCCCAATCAGAGACGTATCTATCGAGGAATGCATTAGCCTATCCGAGATTTATGCAGAGGCCGTATCGGCCAAACTCGAACTTCCCGTATACCTCTATGCGGAGGCTGCTAGGAATGAGCAGAGGTATAGGCTACCAGACATCAGGCGGGGCGAGTATGAAGGGNTGCCAGAAAAGATGCAATCAGAGGAATGGGCTCCAGACTTCGGACCCCTAGAATTCAATGCAAAACTCGGTGCTACGGCCACTGGTGCTAGGCAGATATTAATCGCTTACAATGTAAATCTGGATACAGATGACAAATCTAAGGCAAACTCGATAGCATCACTNATCCGAACAAGCGGGTCATTGCTGAAGGACGAAGAGGGCCAGAAGATTATCGGAGAGGACGGGAAGCCTCTGAGAAAGCCGGGGAAATTTGAGGCTCTCCAAGCAGCCGGATGGATGTATGATGAGTCTACTGCCCAAGTATCGATGAACCTACTCGATCATAGATTGACTGGACTACATCACGTCACTGAGGCAATCCGTGAGGAGGCCCAGAAGATTGGCTTGAATGCAGTTGCTGGAGAGTTAGTGGGACTAGTCCCTCTCGAGGCCATGCTATCTGCAGGAAGGNATTATTTCGGAGAATCCGAAACCGCAGACGCNTCGACTCTTGTTGATTCAGCCATAAACGGTCTGATGCTCGATAAATTAGGTGAATTTGATGCCAAATCAAGCATAATTGAGTGGGCTATTAGTGAGGAGTTGGAATGAACGAGGGGTACGAGGAAGTACTGAGGGCTATTGCATCCTCCGACCCGACTCCTGGAGGGGGCTCTGTTGCGGCACTTTCCTTGGCCCATGCACAATCACTGGCCGTCATGGTAGCCAGACTTACGGTCGGNAAGGAGAAGTGGGCGGATGGACACAAAATGGCGGACTCCATCATTTCCAAATGGGGATCAAAGATTGATTTCNCTATAGGGCTGGCAGAGAAAGATTCAGATGCATTTGACAGGGTTATGGAAGCTTATCGTCTTCCAAGGAGCGACGAAATGGAGAATGAACTCCGAAAGTCGTCTATCAGGGAAGCAACAATGGGGGCTGCACAGGCTCCCTTTGAAACAGCGACCGAAGCATTGGATCTTTTATCCGACATTGAACCCTTCATCCATTCATGCAACTCAAATGCCTTGACCGACCTTGCTTCAGCAGCGGAATTATCCGGTTCTGCTGTCAAAATCGCATCAATGAATGTTAGAATCAACCTCGATTTCATCGAAGGGGAAGATGTTGACGTGCTCTCCAAGAGTTTGGATGTCGTTGTANGGGAATCTTCCACTAAACTAGAGAGTATTAGGTCTAATGTTTCCGAGAGGCTTGGTTGGAAATGAAAAACTCCCATGGATCCATACACGGAATTCCAGATACTCTTCCACCTCCTAAACCAATAGATCCTTCAGTTCCCCATGCACCTCCTAGGCCCCAGGTTCTGGACAATATGGGGAGGATGCTATCTATTGAGAATGCACTGAGGTATTTTCCAGAGGATTGGCACGANACTCTCGCTGAGGAGTTTCTGAACGAACTAGACCAGTTTGGCCACATTTACATGCACAGGTTCAGGCCTGACTACGAAATGCAGGCTAAATCAATATCCGATTACAACGCAAACTCCGTGTCTGCAGCAGCAATAATGCTCATGATTCAGAACAACCTCGATCCTAATGTAGCTCAGTTTCCTCACGAATTGATTACCTATGGGGCCAATGGGGCAGTTTTCCAGAACTGGGCTCAATACTTGCTTACAATGGAATATCTGAGTAAGATGAGTGAAGAACAGACATTAGTAATGTACTCAGGTCACCCACTCGGGCTTTTCCCTTCAAACCAAGAATCCCCGATGGTCGTAGTCACAAATGGCATGGTAATACCGAATCACTCATCTCAGATGGACTATGAGAGGATGAATGCACTGGGAGTATCTCAGTATGGACAAATGACGGCTGGATCGTACATGTACATAGGCCCGCAGGGAATCGTCCACGGAACAACCATCACGATACTTAATGCTGCGAGAAAGTACCTTGGAAAGNCCTCTGAAGAAGGGCTAGGAGGGGTACTCTACGTCANTTCTGGACTCGGGGGCATGTCGGGTGCCCAGGCCAAGGCCGCGGTTATTGCTGGCGCAGTATGCATCATNGCCGAAGTGGACCCAATTCCTGCAAGAAAGCGGCATTCACAAGGCTGGATATCAGAGCTTCATGATGACATTGAGATGCTATTGGCTCGAGCTGAGCAGGCCGTTTCTAGAAAAGAGGCAGTCTCTCTTGGATATGTGGGAAACATTGTCGAATTACTCGAATTCATTGTNGAGCGAGGCACCCATGTCGATCTAGCTAGCGATCAGACCAGCCTACACAATCCATGGTTAGGTGGGTACATCCCCGTTGGCTTGACACTTGCAGANAGTGCAGAAATGCTAAAGGAAGACCCAGCCAAATTCAAGGAATNAGTCCAGCAATCTCTGAGGAGACACGTAGCAGCCATCAATTCTCTATGCGCTAGAGGGACCCATTTCTGGGATTACGGAAATGCTTTCCTTCTAGAATCAAGTAGGGCCGGAGCGAACATCAATAATGCCGACGGCTCCTTTCTCTATCCATCCTACGTGGAGGACATAATGGGGCCAATGTGCTTCGACTATGGCTTTGGCCCATTTAGATGGGTTTGCACCTCTGGTGAGGAAAGCGATCTCAGGATTACCGATAAGATTGCAAAAGAGGTCCTTGAGCAATTATCCAATGCTTGTCCAGAGGAAATACGCACCCAGTACCTGGACAACATAAGATGGATATCAGAGGCAGAGAATCATGGATTGGTGGTCGGTAGTAAGGCTAGGATACTGTATGCGGATGAAGTAGGTCGAAGGACCATAGCCAGGGAATTCAACAAGGCAATCTCGGATGGTACCGTAACTGCCCCAATTGTTCTGGGCCGAGATCATCACGACGTAAGCGGTACTGACAGCCCNTATAGGGAGACTTCGAACATATACGACGGCTCTATGTTCACTGCAGACATGTCTGTTCAGAACTTCGTTGGCGACTCGTTCAGAGGNGCCACATGGGTCAGTTTACACAATGGTGGAGGCGTTGGCTGGGGCGAGGTCATCAATGGAGGATTCGGCCTAGTAATCAATGGGTCGGAACGATCTCAGGATAATATCGACTCAATGATNTCATGGGATGTCAATAACGGCCTTGCTCGCAGGTCATGGGCGCG
This sequence comes from Methanobacteriota archaeon, assembly GCA_002725315.1. Taxonomy (GTDB): domain Archaea; phylum Thermoplasmatota; class Poseidoniia; order Poseidoniales; family Thalassarchaeaceae; genus UBA36. The sequence goes on from PBOL01000040.1 coordinate 47,783, forward strand.
GAATCCAGCCGCGAGGTTCGCTATCTCTAGGGCCATGGAATCAGACGAAAGGATCAACGTCACTATGCCTACAATCGTGAAGGAAAGCGTNCTAAAGGACCTGTTTGATGATACTCGATGACTCTATTTGGGAATCACGGTTCGAAACGTCCGATGGCAGATATCCAGATAGATGGCTGCTCCTTGACATTGGAGCAAGCAATGTCAATCGCTAGAGGAGAAAATACCGCTTCTCTATCAAAGGAATCGCGCGACAAGATGAACGAATCTTGCGCTGCGGTAGATGGGATTGTCCGTTCCGGTGAAACGGTATACGGAATAAATACAGGATTCGGAGCATTGTCATCNGTCAGAATAGACGACGACGAAATTGCGTCTCTACAGGAGAATCTGGTCAGGAGTCATGCCTGTGGTGTCGGTGAGAGGATGGAGCCAGTGCAAGTATTTCTGATGATGGTTTTCAGAGCCAANTCCATCGCNAAGGGATTCTCCGGATCGAGACCAGAAGTTGTTGACTTGATTCTCTCGATGGTTAACTCAAGAATCTCTCCTGAAGTCCCGCGAATCGGATCACTCGGGGCATCCGGTGATCTCGCTCCTCTATCTCACATGGCATTATGTATGATGGGCGAAGGAAAGTGCTCAGTCTACAACAACGGTGAATGGAAAATCAGTGATAGCAAGGATGCACTGATTGNAGCCGGTCTTGAACCAATTACACTTCAAGCAAAGGAAGGCCTCTCGCTGATTAATGGAACAAGCCAGATGTGCTCTTTTCTTACTGAAACNGTATTGAACATGGAGGAGCTTTCATTCGCAGCTGACGCCTCAGTTGCATGCTCCTTGGAGGCCATCAAGGGGTCTCAAAGTCCCTTTGACCCTAGAATTCACTCATCAAGGCCGCAATTCGGGCAAGCTACCTCTGCAACTAGGATTCGAAAACTACTTTCTGGATCTACGGTTTCCTCTTCTGAGTCAGATTACGAGAGAGTACAGGATGCCTACTGCTTCAGGTGCGCACCCCAGGTTCATGGCCCGGTAATTGACCTATTGAGGGAAACTAGGAGGATGCTAGAAATTGAGATCAACAGCGCTACAGACAACCCCNTGGTTTTCGTTGATGGGGATGACGCCGAGATAATTAGCGGAGGAAATTTCCATGGCCAAAATCTGGCCCTTGCAAGTGATTCGATCGCCATCGCGTGTCACGAACTAGCCACAATATCTGAAAGAAGGATAAATCAGATAATGGATCCGAAGTGGAGCGGTCAGAAGGCATTCTTANCCAATAGGGAGGGCCTTGAGAGCGGACTGATGATAATTCAGTATGTCGCTGCAGCGNTAATATCAGAACTNCACATGCTAGCAAATCCCGCTACGACGAGCAATGTCCCAGTCAGTATGGGNAAGGAGGACCACGTTTCTATGGGTGCGACGGGTTGCTACAGAGCATTACAGTCATCCATACTTCTTTCCCAGGTTATTGCAAACGAGATGATTTGCTCTTCGCAGGCTTTGGACGGTATTCATCAGGAAGTCGGAGAAGGGGTCTCGATGATTCACAAATGGGTCAGGAAAATAGTCTCTCCATTGGAGGGCGATAGGACGATGACTGCGGAGTGTGAGGCCTTGTCCGAAGCAATAGTCAGAGGACATCTTCCCAGAAATTTCGGGTGATATATTGCAAGAAAAATTGCATATGACTAGGCATCCGGGTTCCAACCCCCCTCCATTTGAAACCAAAGTAGTAGG
>PBOL01000001.1 GCA_002725315.1 Methanobacteriota archaeon
GCCTTTTCAAGAGCAGACAAAACCTCTTCACGAGGGGGAAGAAGTCCGAGAACCTTTCCTGCGTGCTCTTCCAACCAGGCAACAGACTCTTCAGATGGACCTTCTGAAACAACANCCTGAACCTCAATAATTGCAGATCTGGTGTTGAAGTCGTCGTTCATGGAATCTGCGAAACGGTCGCTTGCGGGAATCAGGTCAATTCCCGAACTACCAGCACCNAGNGATTGGGAATATACGGAAACTAGTCGGTGAAAATGATTTGCCGCTTCATCGAGGAACTCGGGAGTCATGTCAATCGGGTTTCGATATGGAACGCTAAGCAGGGCATACCTAAGTGCTAGAGGGTGGTGATGTTCAAACGCATCCCTGATGGTCCAGAAGTTCCCCAGACTCTTGCTCATCTTCTCTCCATCCACGTTAACGAATCCATTGTGCATCCAAAATCCCACGACGGGTTCACAACCAGTTGAGCACTCTGACTGGAAGATTTCAGCCTCATGATGGGGGAATCTGAGATCATGCCCCCCTCCATGAATGTCGAACTGCTCTNCGAAGTGCTTGCTTGACATTGCCGAGCACTCGATATGCCAACCCGGCCTGCCATCTCCCCAGGGACTTTGCCACGANGGCTCATCCGGCTTTGCTAGTTTCCAGAGTGCGAAGTCCCTGTGGTCCCTCTTCCCCGAACCGGTTTTCTCAACCCTCCCACCTGCACCAGCCCTTACCATTTCCAGGGTCTGTCCGGTAAGTTGNCCGTATTTCTCCGGAGCAGTGTCTATCTCGAAGTATACCCCGTCATTCGCCACGTATGCGTGCCCCTTGCCGATCAAATTGGAAACCATCTCGATGATTTCTGGAATTGTTTCAGTTACTCTTGGATAATGATCTGCCCTGAGGACGTTCATTTCATCCATGACCCCGAAGAAATCCTCTATGTTTCGGTTTGCCACCTCCAAGAAGCCGATACCTTCCGAGGATGCCACATCCAGAATCTTGTCATCAATATCGGTGAAATTCTGAACATATTCGACTTCGAAGCCACTCGATTCGAGCCATCTGTGGACCACATCGAATACAACATAGCACCTAGCGTGGCCGAGGTGGCTAGGGGAGTAGGGGGTTATTCCGCAGACATACATCTGTACCTTCCCTTCGTCGAGTGTATCGAACCCGCGCTTCGAGCGAGCTTTGGTATCGTAGACGTTGAGTGGCACGTGTCTCCCGTAGGCTTAGCCGTCATCAACCTCTCGCTGCCTCGACGAGCCCGGAGTACAGAAGGTCGTGCCCAGCCCTTTCTGGGTGCCACTGAACTCCTAAGCAGAATTCAAGATCCGGCCTCTCCACTGCCTCGATTAGGCCATCATGTGCTGCAGTTGCCGAAACAGAGAGGCTCCCGGGGTCAGACACCCCCTGGTGATGGGTTGAGTTCACAGAAAAATCTACGCCCATCAGTCTCGCAAGCAGGGAATCGTCGGAAACAACTACCCCATGTTCAGTCTCGACACCGTCGAATCCCCCATGCCCCTCGTGACCAGGTGTGGAATCAAGGTGCTGATGCAGGCTGCCCCCATGTAGGACACTGAGAATTTGCATTCCCCTGCAAACTCCTAGGAAAGGAATCCCCCTATCCAAAGCCTCCCCTATCAGGGCCAATTCAGTTCTATCCTGCTCTGGGTAGAACTCCTTTGTCATCTCCTCAGGCTTCTGGTTGTACGAAGACGGACATAGGTCCGGACCACCCGAAACTACCAATCCGTCAATCTTGTCCAATATTGCATTCATGTCGCCAGCAGGGGGGATGATCAACGGAGTTCCGCCGACCCGGTCAATCGTTGAGATATAGGCTGATGGCAGTATTGCCGCATTCCGTTGCCAGTTCCCGTAAACGGTATCACGGATGAAGCAGGTTATTCCGATCACTGGCCTCCCGGTCAAATTACTCCCCCTTGCGGCTTTTTCTTGCATGTATGAACGAAAGCACACAAACGTACGTGTAGACGATCCCGATCAACATCATCGATAACTGTTCTAGGACTGATGCACTCGTATCTCCATCCGCAATACCTGAGATGCCCATGCTCCCTCCGAATATGCAGAATACACCGAATAGTACTGCAATATGCATGAATAGGGCCCTTTTCTCCGGATTGTGCTCGGCCATGGAAGCTAGTGCGAACAGGGGAATCGAGACAAAGCTAGGAATCAGAGCTGTGATGCTCTCTTGACCAGTCACAAAGTAAGTTACAGCCCCAAGGAGTGCGAGTATAGCTGCAACCACCTTCGTGAANGTGGGGATGTTCATTCCTAAGTAGGTGAATTCTTCACTCATGCCACTCCACCCGAGCCTTCACTTTTGATGCTCACGATTGAGAATTTTGTGCTTGTATTTCCTCATCCTTTGCGACAATCTGCTCNCAAAGAATCTCTGCGACATCCATCACTTCCATCTCAGAGCCCACTGCATCAAGGCCATCTTTTACCATTATCGAGCAGAANGGACATCCCACAGCCACCGTATCGCACCCGGTTTCTGCTAGCTCTTTCGCCCTGATTACGTTGACACGTTTGTCCGCATCTTCTTCCATCCNCATTTGAGCACCACCCGCCCCACAGCAGAATGAGTCGTTCCCGTGCNTTTCCGTTTCCACGTCCACCCCTCCAATGATGTCCCTTGGCTCATCGAAAACTCCGCCAATTCTTCCAAGATAGCATGGATCATGGAAGGTCATNCTTCGACCGTTCCCTTCAACCTGTGGAAGCTTCCCCTCTTCCTGCAACTTGGCAAGAATCTCCGAATGATGGAATNCCTCCAACTCGTCTCCTCCGAAGTCCCCATATTCCTTACCAAGGGTGTGGAAGCAGTGAGGGCATGATGCCACAATTCTCCTCACCCCCAATTCTTGGAAAGTCATCAAATTGGTTTCTGCAAGCATCTGGAATAGGTACTCATTCCCCGCCCTCCTGGCTGGGTCTCCAGAACAACCCTCTTGCATCCCCAGGATGCCTACATCGAGACCCGCCTCCTTCAGAAGTGAGATTGTTGATCTAGCAACCTTCTGGTTCCTCTCGTCGAAGCTTGCAGCACAACCCACGAAGTAGATGTACTCCGCCGGCTCACCTACTTTGACATCCAGATCTGCTGCCCAATCAGCTCGCTCATGAGCTCCAAACCCATACGGGTTGGAAGCAGACTCAATGTTCCCCATTGCGTTATTGAGAATCTCTGGATATTCCATTGTCTCCATCATCGCATTTCTCCTTAGATCCGTAAGCTTCGGAACATGCTCGATATACAGGGGACAAACATCCACACATGCGTTGCACGTAGTACAAGCCCATACCGCTTCGTCGGTGATCCTCTCCATCATCGTCTCTTCGGGCTGCCCTCCAGAAAGAAGCAGAGGGGCATGATCATTGGCGAAATTCCGCACGTCGTGAATGACCTGCATTGGATTCAGGCCCTTGCCNGAAGCATATGCCGGGCACACNTCCTGACACCTGGCACAGGACGTGCACGACCACCCGTCGATTAACTGCCTCCATGTGTATTGAGAATAGGAACTGACACCGAATGAGTCGATTTCTAAATCGTCTAATGGTACCGCTTTCCCATCCTCCCCAACGTCCAGGGGACGCATTCTTCCATTTGGCCCAGTATCGTGGAAGAATACGTTAGGAACCGCCATGACTAGGTGCATGTGCTTNGAAAGTGGAATCAGAAACAGAAATATCGAAATCGACAGCATGTGAGCCCAGTAAGCCGCAATCACAGTTCCATCGGATACTCCAATCTCGGAAACAAAGTGCCCTATCGGCTCCCAAAAATGCGAGGGCTCGTCGTTTGCCTCAACTATGAATGAAGTAGTAGTGATGATGAAGATGAGGAGCAAAATGACATTACCCTCGAGTTGAGGCTTGCCCTTCAGCTTCTCGGGCGTGAATGCAACACGTCTGATGAGAGCGGCCGTGCACCCAATCAATGCCATTGTGTATCCTAGCTCAACCATGCCGTTCCATGGGCCATATAGAATCGAAGGCAAGATATTGTTGGAGAATGCATTGGCAGTTGCTAGGTCAAACATGTCCGAAGCCAGCATAAGGAAGCCCCAGAACATCAGAACGTGCATCGTTCCNGCCACTCGATCTCTCAGAACTTTCTTCTGCCCAAGCCAGCCGACAGTAAACTCTCTGATCCTAGTTCCCCAGGAGTCAAATCTGGAATCTGGTGCACCAATTAGGACCAGACGAACGGCCTTCTGAACCTGGAAAGTGAAGAACCCTATGGAAATTGTTCCGAGTACAAGTAGAATGTGCCAGCCCTCTAAAGGACCATATGATTCTAGGAGAGGATGCTCCATTACTTCGCCCCTGCCAAATTGCTCGGCAACTCGTCCGAGCACCCTCACGCCCTTGAAACAACCGCCACTATGCCAACACTCATGGCCTAATGGCCCAGCCTAGGGTTATGGCGAGCGCATTCGCCCCCGGCAAGTGCATACTTTTCGGAGAGCACGCAGTTGTATTCGGGCATCCCGCAGTTGCAGTNGCAATTGATCAGGGAGTAGAAGTTAGTATCAGTGAATCCCCATCATGGATGCTGGAGGGTTCACCATTCGAGCCATCTCGTCATCCCCACATCTCCCACATAATCCAGAACGTCTTCGGGTACGATGGTCACCCTCTGAATATCGAAGTAAAGAGCGAGCTTTTTTCCGCTGCAGGAATGGGCTCTTCTGCCGCCTTGTCGAATGCCTTCGGTGCAGCACTCCACGCTTTCCTCGACCCATCCGAGCCCCTTGTTCCCATTGAGCTGGCAAAGATGGCCCATTCTGCCGAGGCAACGGCCCAGAAGGGAAGGGCAAGCCCCACAGATACGGCTACGAGTGCATTGGGAGGGTTCGTGGTTGTCTCTGGAGGCAGGGTAGAAGGGACCAGGCACGTTTTTGACACAAGTTTAGTCACTCCCGAGGGCAAGAGGGACTGGTCAGTAAATGCTGTGGACGTTCCNGAGAGCATCGGTGATGCATGGCTAGTTCTCGGTTTCACTGGAGAGGGCTCGCCCACGGGAAGGATGGTTGCCAAGGTGGCAAAACTTGTTTCTTCGGTCCCTGAGAGNATGATGGATTTGGAAGCCATTGCAAATATTACCAATGCCGGATTAACCGCCTTGTCCGCTGGAAACTTGGAAGCATTGGGAATAGCGATGGATGCTTGCCATGAACGCCTCAGGAGTCTTGAGGTGAGCAATCATAAGCTCGAAAGGTTGGTGGAAGCCTCTAGGCCACACTCGCTTGGAGCCAAACTCACTGGTGCAGGAGGAGGNGGGTGCATGGTAGCATTAACCGATAATCCCAGTAGGGTTTCCGAGGCCATAGAGGTTGCAGGTGGGAAGCCATTGGCTAGTAAATTGGGTGCTAGCGGGGTAACGATTACTGGCGAATGATTTTCCATCCAATTTTCCACTCTTCTTTATATTATCATTTATAAGGGGGACTTTGGTCGAACTCCTATGCTAAGTGATGAAGAAAGACTCACAGTAGTCAATGTAGTTGCCTCAACAAGAGTGGCCGAGGAGCTGGACCTGCCAGATATTGCAATCCAGCTAAATTGCGAATACGAACCAGAGCAATTCCCGGGNGTGGTTTACAGGGTCGTAGACCCGAAGTTGGCCATACTAATGTTCAGATCTGGCAGGGCAGTATGCACCGGCGGAAAGAACGAGGATAACATTCACACTGGTATAGAGCGCATGATTGGCGATCTTAGAGCAGCCGGAATAGAGACATGGGAGCTNAAGGACGTCGAGATAGAGGTCCAGAACATGGTCGCCACATACTCCCTCTACTACCCNGAGGACTACGGGGAGGTTGCTCGAATGGACGATATCAACACCAAGGTCATTGACGACGAGGGTGGAATAAGAGCAGCAACCGACGAGGAGGTGGAGAATGAGGATTCAAGGATCAGAGGAATTCTGAAGGGAGAGCCTTTGGCAGCCCTTCCAAGGAAGCTGAACCTTAACAATTTGACATTTCACCTCCCGTTCGACAAGGTAGAGTACGAGCCAGAGCAGTTTCCCGGCCTGATTTACAGACTGGACTATCCAAGGGTCGTTTGCCTAATTTTCGGTAGTGGAAAGATGGTGATCACTGGGGCTAGGCACAAGGACGAGATCTTAGAGGCCGTAGAGCAGATAAAGGACGAGTTGGCAGATCTCCTTTAGACACGAACCACTATTATTGTGGATGCCCCCATCCTGACTGATGGGATATAGGCGCATGGTAACCCTGCTAGTGGCGCTGATTGCCTTGGCACCAGTCTCATCGACCTTGCTGAGCCCGAATTTTCAGGATAACGAACTCGAAAGGGACACATCCGCTTGGGTTTATGCAAGGACAGCAAATAACGCAGACGTGGTCGATTGGAGGATTAATGACAATTGGATGTATGACGGATACCTGGACGTCGCCGATTTCGTCGCTGAATCGGGAGTCCAGTCGAACGTCGAGTCACTCGAAGGGACCTTGCAACGTACTGTGGAGGACATCTATGTCACGGATATTGGAGGTAACTCTACACTAGTGTACGAAGTTGTATCCGTGGGTTCGTACGAATCGGATGGGATCATCAACATTGACGGAACAAATGGATGCCTATACTTGGATATGGAGACCACGGAGATTATTCGAGCTTCAGATATGGCGACTCACTCCCAGGATGCCGCGATTGAGGTATACTTCGATCCGGCAATCGGAAGCTCGTGCTGGTCATGGCTAAGGCAGACTGTCGGACTCCTAAACGTTGACAACTCATATGANCCTCCACTTGAGAACTACGATTTCCCCCTTGGCGTCGGGGAGACTTGGGGGATGGACTTCCAACAGGAGACCGAATATAGCGGATCTAGCAATTTCGGAATAGAAATCCCAGATGACTCGAGCGACTCAAACTCGACTAGTTGGGAAGTAGTCAGCCAGGGCAACTCAGGAGTCTCATACCCAGGATGCTATCAATCTTACAACGTAACAAACTACGATTCGGACGGCGATGCGACCGGTTACAATTGGTACTGCCCGGCAATCAGGGGCGAGGTGAAGAGCTCAGTGGTCCAGAGCTTNGGGTTCCTAGCGGTTCATGAGCTTACTTCATACCAACCAGTATCGAGGGCCAAATCAATATCGATCGACATAGAATACCCCCTTTCTCCAATAGGAATCGACATATCTGCATGGATCAATGTCTCCAACCAAGGGCAGCCGGTTGGCTCCCAGGAAATGCAGTTCAGGTACGAGTCGGAGCAGCTCTTCCAGAATATCACTACCGATGCTAACGGATCATACCACCTAGTATTCAATTCTGGAGACAAGCCCGACAACACGTTTGGAGAGGGCGAGCTAGGAAGTCATGGACTCGTGGCATGGATTCAGGACGAGAGCGTTTTGGGAGCCAGTTCCCTGCTCATTGACTCAGACATCCACGAGATCGACATGGTGGCAAACTCNGTGGGTGTCACCATTCAGAGATTAAGAGCAGGATACGCCAATCCGGTAACCCTGGACTCCAGCGTGGGATTCAATGCGATTGCGGGTGACACCCTAACATTCTCGGTCCCGATTATGAATCGGGGGCTAATTTCCTCTCCAGCAACGACCTTGGTGATCCATGCTCCCGATGGNTCCACAGTGAATGGGATCGTACCACCACTCTCCAGCCTGCAGGAATCCAGGGTCGAACTCAACTGGACGGTGCCCCAATCGCAGGGATTCGGAAATGTCTACTTCGACTTCACAGTTGACCCGGGAGAGGAGATCAGTGAGGACGGAAACAGGTCAAACAACCACGGGTCATTCGCATTATTCATTGGTGCTCCACCAATTCCTTCCTTGACTATTTCATCCTACGAAACACTAACCCTCGACTCAGTGATATTCGATGGAAGCGCTTCCTTAGACCCCGACGGCGGGGCCATAGTCTGCGAATTCCGAGTCGAGAACGTAGGAGGCAGCATACAGGAGTCGATAGAGGAAGACTGCGTTTTCGAGTGGATTTGGGACGATGAAGGGGATTACGAAGTGGTTCTGGCTGTCTCCGATGAAGAGAATGACGCCGAACAGTTACAGGAAACTGTGTCGGTCTTCAATCGCCCTCCTGTGGTAGTCCTTGGGACCGACTCGNCGGAGGTTGTGGTCACCAACCCGATCACATTCCGAGTCATGGAAAGCAGCGATTTGGATACCCAGAACCCNTCTGCACCTATCGAGTTCCTCTGGTCGCCCGAGTGCGAAGAAGGCCGAGTTGGACAAGTGTGCACGATTACTCCTATGCTGGAAGGTAATTACACAATCGAGATGACGGCAACCGACGACGACGGNGCAACTACTCTCGCGAATCACACAATAATTGTCAGCAACATCGCCCCAAGCAATCCAATCGCCGAATTGTACATTGGCGGTGAAAGAATATTCCCGGATAGCCGTGGCGTCTTCGTCGTCCAGGAGGACGANCCGATCGAATTCTGGGGCCAAGCAGAAGACTCGAGCAACGACATCGACTCCCTGTTGCACGTCTGGAGGCCCGACGCTGAAGACTACCCTGAACTGAACTTCACCAGCGTAGGTAGGGTGAGCACATTATCCAACCAAACATACAACACCTCGGGAATGCATCTCGCAACATTTCTCGTAGTCGATGATAACGGGGTAGAATCAGAGACCCTTGTGGTCCCGATACAGGTAGAGAACGTACCCCCTTCAATTTCCTCCACACCCACATTGCAGCCATTGGAAGAGGATGAGCAGTTCACCCTCCACGTCACGGTATCGGATACAGGAAACGACATTGACTCCTTGTTGTACTGCTTCGATCTTTCGCCCGAGGAAGACTCCGACTCCGACGGAACTGAGGATAACGACTGCGACTTCCCCTCAAACACCCTGGTGCACTCATGGCCTGACTCCACAACCTCTCCCGATCACATAGTCTTCCACGTGACAGACGACGATGGGGAAGTAGCCGTATTGGAAATCCCGATTGAGGTAAACAATGCCCCNCCTACGGCAATGGCATCTGCTAGCGTGGTCAATCCTACAGAGGGCGACAAAATCGTCCTCTCTGCAAACGGAACAGTTGACTCCGATGTAGACATGGAATCACTTCAGTTCCACTGGGACATAGATGTCACTCACGACTCAGACGGGGATGGCAACCCCTCCAACGACGTCGATTTCACTGGGANGTGGATCGAGTTCACCTATGACTCGGACGGNGCCAAGCAAGCCAAGCTAACGGTACTGGACGAGAGCTCTAGCCACTCCGTCACAATGGAAATCCAAGTAGCAGAGGCCCCATTCAGCCTTTCTGNAACCATCAAGTCAAACATNGCACCAATTCTCTTGGCCATACTGGCGATAGTCGGTGCTGTGTTCGCAATCAGCAGAATGGGACTCGGCAAGGGAGAAGATACTCCAAAGCACGAGGCTCCAATGGATTTCGAAGCCGCTTTCGACGAACCNATNGAATCACCAAGTGACCCCGAGGAAAGATTCCGCCCGCCTCTTGGGGGGCCAGAGCAATCCCTCGAAGACCCGATAATTGATGGATTGGACGAACTATTGTCAGTGCACTCGGAAGACTCGAAGGTGGATATCCCGCCCGCCCCCGAACTTGGTCAACCGGCCCCGGCTGAGGACCCAGTAAAGCCGCTGTTGGACAAGGAAGACATCGAAGCACTCTTTGATGATTAGTGCGCGGGACTACCGTGGTCAATCTCTTCCGGCTGCTTGGACTGCCTAATCCAAACTCGACTCCTAAGACCAAGATGGGGCTCAGCAAGACCCAGGTGGAGCCCGGCCCCAGTGCCGGGAACCGCTTCCATGACCTAGGTGAGGCCAGATGGGCTGAGCGCACCTCCNGGATGTCTGAGAGGCCCAATAGGAGGGTGATTTACTTGGAACCGGATGAGTTGCACCGTCTGCCGCTGGATGGTGCGGAGCAGAACCTCTCCATGGGCGACATGGTGATAGTCGATCTGAATTCGCTGAACCACATGCCTAGTCAGCAGTCAGTATGCTCCCGAAGAGTGGAGGGGCTAGGCGAGCGAATGGGACTCCCAGTCTTTGCACTAAACGAAGACGATACCCTTCTGATGGTCGCCGGTGCGATGATGCGGGTCGACACGCAAAAGCACAAGCTTGGCTCGTCAGTCAGCCTGGTATCCGGCGACCCCGAGCTCTAGCTACCCTCTTCGAGCCAAGAGTCTAGCTCGCCAGATTCGACTTCCATCACCGCATGCTCTGTGAAGTCCCTATAGGCAATCCACTTGGAAATCTCGCCTTCGTCTTCTCCCCTCTCCTTCTTCCTCTTTATCGACTCATCTGCATATTCAACGCAACGCTTTAGGAAGTCCCGAATCAGTTTCCGACTCTCTGTAATCCCCATACTAACTCACCTTCAGTGNCTCTATCAGGCCATCCACATGCCCCTTGGCCCTGACTCCATAGCCAACCCACTCCAGNGTCCCGTCTTGTCCTATTGCAAATGTAGATCTCAGGGTTCCCATGTAGGTCTTCCCGTACATCTTCTTCTCTCTCCATGTTCCATACGANTCGTGGAGGGTTGCTTCTTCGTCCACAATTAGTTCGAATGGCAAATCATTCTTTTCTGTGAATTTTTGATGAGACTTGGCACTATCCGTAGATACNCCGATGACTCTCCACCCCCCTTCCTTCAGCCTATCGAAACTGTCTCGGAAGTCACATGCCTGTGTAGTGCATCCAGGTGTGCTATCTCGAGGATAGAAGTAGAGAATCACCCCCTCTCCAGAAGATAGTATTTCTGAAAGATTGACCTTAGTTCCATCTGTAATTTCTGCCANGAAGTCAGGTGCCTTGTCCCCNACCGCCAACTCCACCGTCGCCATGCTCATGCGTGNACCCTTTTCCACATCAAGGCTACCATCATTCGATGAATGCCTTGAGTGACACCGAAGATGGCTTCCTTGGCGGCTCNCTAAANCCGAAGCATGCATCGCTGACAAACTCCTCCTTCTTTCCNAGGGGATCGCCGCTAATCCATGCTCTTGCCTNGATTAGTCTGGATATTCCCCTTACTGAGTACCATTCCCTCCTTCCATCCCTTGTCTTTCCAGCAGTCTTTGTTCCGAACAGAAGCCGACCAATGAACGACTCAATTGTTGCTGTGAACCATAGGGGCCTCCAGAATGGAAGGGGGAGTGCCAATCCCCATGATACCTCAATCTCCAGTTCACCGGCCTTCACAGAGATGTTCCTTTTTCCCCTAGAGACCTTAATCTCCACAATCTCTACCTCTTCGAAGTTGTATAGCTNNGATACATATCGGGCATGCTCTTCAGAGGGGGATAGCAAGACCCTTGTTCCGTCCGGCCTNGCCCACATCACGTTTGTGAAGCTACCAAGATGAGATTTTCTCCAGTCACCAATAACTAACCTATCTCCACTGGAGAAACCGGTAGAAGATATCCTCCCCTCGAAGACCTGCATCTAGGGCCCCATCTCCTCTCTGATCCTCTTCTTCGTTGCAGACCACGAGCATATCTGGCAGTTCCGTAGGTCATGCCTCAACGCAGGACAGTGCTCCCTACCGAAGAAGATAATCTGCAAGTGCCTCCTATTCCAAGTATCCTCTGGGAATACGGCTTTCAGGTCCTTCTCGGTTTTCTCAACGCTCTTACCGTTGGAGAGCCCCCATCTAGCTGCGAGTCTGTGAATGTGTGTGTCAACTGGGAAGGCAGGTATGCCAAATGCCTGTGACATTACCACGCTTGCAGTCTTGTGCCCAACTCCAGCCAGAGACTCTAGGAAGTCCCAGTCCGGGCGGACTCCCCCTCCATCATCGAGAATCTGCTCTGCCATCCTCTTGAGGTTCTTCGCCTTGGTGGGTGCCAAACCAATCTCTCTGATTATCTCATGAATCTCATCAACTGAAAGGGATGACATTTCCTCGGCATTTCCTGCGATTTCGAACAATCTTGGGGTTACTTCATTCACCTTCTTGTCCGTAGTCTGGGCTGACAGCATCACCGCTACGAGAAGAGTATACGGATCAGAATGGTCCAATGGAATGGGCGTCTCTGGGTAGAGATCGTCCAGCTCCCTCCCGATTCTTTCCGCCTTTTCAGCTCGGCGCAATCTCATGCCCCCGTAGTTTCTCCCCCTCCGCGCCATCCAATAATGAATCCCGCAGCGATGCAACCGAAGAATGGGAAGTAGCATGTGAGCCACATCACATTGCTCCATTCGTCAGGACTACCGCTGATTGCCCATCCAATCAGTGCTAGGAATACCCCGGGAATGGCCCCAAGAAGCGCAAACAATAGGGCCCGCCCAACTCCCATGGCATCAGCACTCGCGCACTTGACTTGACTCTAACGGGGGTCCTCTTTCCCCGTCCAATTCGCCATAATAGCCGTCTGAACGACGGAGAGTATTACAGCCCACCAGATCCAGATTGGCAAGCCAAGTGCCAACCCTTTCTCCTCCCACCACCAGAAGTCTTGTGCGAGAACGAACACGGCCACTAGTCCTAGCATGTGGGGGCCAATGGAGAAATCTACCCCCAATTCACCGATTCTTCGGTTTTCCGGTGCGAATGCGTATTGTCCCACAGCAAGGGCGAGGAGTGCTGCCGCCAACGATGGCAACACCACAGTAGCCATCGCAGGTCCGACAGGCCTTACCCACCAGCCTTCGAAGGAGCCCGGGCTGAAAATGGCCAGCAATACAACCAGCTCGCCCGCTACAATAGAAGCAATCACCGCCCTCCCGTCAAGAGAGTCCGAGTATGATGCAATGAATACTGAAGGGAAAATAACGGCGTACATCGCGAAGGCAAGCATACCGAGCTCTAGAATTGTCACATTCGACCAAAGCGATAGCATCAGCCCAAGAAGGGATAGGCCGATGATGACTGCCTGGCGACTACCAAAACCATCCTTCGACTCCGATTGGAGTATATCTCTGGTAAAGAGTGATCCCGTAGCTAAGAGCTGAGAATCCATCGTCGACATCAATGCCGCTAGTCCCGCTACGACTACCAGGCCGCCTAGCCATTCTCCTCCAGCATCGACGATCAGCATAGGCAATATGTCGTCTGATTCGCCCCTACTCAGTTCTGGATAGTCCAAATGACCCAAGGTCCCTATCAGAATTGGAGGAATAAATGCTAGCCAGGCAACAGCAGGGTACAGTGTGGCCATCCTGCCTATAGCCTCCTCGCTATCAGCTGCACATAACCTCTGGAACAATTGGGGGAACATCGGGTCAGCCAATAGCCACAGAAGCATCATGCTGGTCCATACCAATAGTGTATATTTCCCCCCCTCCCTGCTCAGAAGCCAAGACTTCTCTTCTGAGTCAGCCAAACTATTCATCGCGGACTCCAGGCCTCCTGCATCACTGATAACCATCGCAAGTCCTAGCCATAGGAGCCCCAGTGCAATCGCACCCTGGGCCGCATCTGTCCTCACAACCGCCTTCAGGCCACCAGTAAGGGTGTAAGCTACCACAAGGATCGTAACCAGTACCGCACCCACCCAATCCTCCACTCCGAACAGCGCGGAGACCGCGATTCCCGCTGCTCTGGGTTGCAGTGCCAGATAGGGAATGGTGGCGAGTATGAGAACCGTCGCCATGGTAAACTGGGCCTCTTTAGAACCGGTCTGTCCTAGGATCAATTCTGGTGCTGTCATAGCGCCATGCTCCGCAGAGCGAATGCGGACCTTCTTCCCCAGAAGGTACAATGAGACAGCCATGAATCCCGTTCCAAAGGCCATTATCGGGAGGAAGGAGAGGCCACCACGGTATGACACGCCACTAGACCCGTATACAGTGAATGCGCTGAAGTTGGTAGCGGCCATTGTCACAAGCAGAATCGGGCCTGACAAACTTCTCCCGGCAAGGAAGTANGACTCATCGTCATCACCCAAATCCCTCCTCGCCCATACGGCAAAAAGCACCATGGCTATNGCATAAGCCCCAACTATGACCGATGCCGAAGACACGANTGTGCCATGNGNAGGGGTGACATTATGTTGCCTGTGTGAAAGCGTCAAATCACCATGGGAACTTGTAGACCCAGATTATGAAGTCGTTCANAATGCACTGGATCCCTAGCATCACAGCCCCGACAATCATCAGACCAGCGCCTTCGACACCATCCTGATAGGCACCGTATGCAAGCAGACCAATCATCAGGTTCCCAACCGATGTCAGGAAAAGGGTTCCAATAACTAGTACTGGAGTCCAAGAGTAGTTGTTTTCCATGTGGAAAATAGTGCTTTCAATCCAGAGTGCGGATGGTATCAGGATCAAGAAGTATGCAATGAGGAGCCTAGTGGTACCATCCCCGTCGGATTCTCCCCAAGGCCACCTTAGACCTTGTATCGCGGAATCGTCGAACCTGAAGAAAACGATGTACCAGTACATTATGAATCCGAAAGCCGCGATGAACATGAATGGGACGATGTAGCTCCGCCAGGCTTCTGGAATCCCACCCCACAGTTCCATCGGTTTCTCTGCATGGGACAAGCCGTACACGTAAGAGGCCAGAACCAATGGCCCGAAGACGAACGTGAACGCAAGTACTAGCTGCCGGGTAATTTCCATGCCCCTGCCGAGGAGTGATATGTCATAAAATCAAAGTCGGCAACCCTCTCCTCAGGGGGATGGCCGAGAGCTATGAGGAGCCGGAATTCGAGATCCTGGCAAAGCATTCCGGATTTGAGGTCAGGAGGTACTCTGAGACCATACAGGCTAGGGTTAGGACCGAGGGAAGGAACTGGAGGGGGTCTTCTGGTGGCTTCCGAAGGATTGCGGGATACATCTTCGGCAGGAACGAGAGGCAACAGACAATCGCAATGACTGCTCCGGTACACATCTGGCACGACGGTGAAGATACGATGATGGCATTCACCATGCCTTCCCAGTACTCATTGGAAGAACTACCCAAGCCAAGCGACAATGGCGTGAGCCTCGTAGTCGCCGAAGGACAGACCCTTGCAGCTCTTCCATTCACTGGCCTTTCCGGTCCTCGCAAGTCCCGGAGGTTGAAGCGGAGACTCAACTCCATGGTCTTGGATGAGGGGCTCCAGCCATCGGGACCTGCGATGCTAGCGGTATACGACGACCCCACTTCCACCCTCCCCTTCTTGAGGAGGAACGAGATACTCCTTCCACTGGAGGCTTAGCATGCAGCGCTGCGGAGTAGCCGAAGTTTCCGCAGCCTTGGAATCTGAAGACGTCTCCCTAGTCCTCTTCCTTAGGGGTACGGACGATCCAGAGGCTGTTAGGCTTCGGGGAATCGCCGAGGGCAGGGGAATAACTGTCTCGGAGGCATCCAANAACGACATGTGGAGGATGTCCAGGGCGAACGACGGCCAGGTACCNCCTCCAATCCTCGCCCTTGTGGGNCGAAACCACTTAGCCAGCGTCGACGAGATACTTTCCACCGGTGGTGCCGTATGGCTCCTCGCNGGNGCTCGCTATCCGGTAAACATCGGCTTCACNATCCGAACNGCGGAGGTCAGTGGGGCAACCGCNGTNTTCGTNGACGGAAANCTCAGCCATTCCGAAAAGAAGGCTGCGAGGCGNGCNTCGATGAAGGCCCACCGATTCATGCCCGTCCACTGGGTCGATGGCTTGGATATNGNCTCCAGGGCCAAGGATNCCGGNTTCAGGGTCNTCTCTCTCGAGGATAGTGGNGAAGTNGAGCCCTGGGAGGAGGACCTGACTGGAGACGTAATNCTTGTAGTNGGGGGGGAGAGAGATGGAATCCCGANGNCCATNCTNGAAAANTCAGATTCCGTGGTCAGAGTNCCNATGTCGGGATTCGTCCCTTCGTACAACNTACAGGCCCCAATGGCAGTTGTAGCCGCAGAGGCACTTCGCCAGCGNAGGGANTCNANCTAGAAAGANCCNTCAAGCTCCCTNCTGATNATCATCCTCTGGATCTGGCTNGTNCCCTCGAAAATCTGGTATATTTTGGCNCCCCTCATTCTTCNTGCNACAGGGTACTCCTCTGAGTANCCGTATCCACCGAGNACTTGGACNGCATCGGTCGTGACTTCCATNCAAATGTCAGCAGCGAACCTCTTCGCGTGGGCCGATTTCAGTGTGGCNCTCTCTCCNGAGTCNAGTGCACTAGCCGCGCTNAGAGTGAGCAACCTGGCCGCCTCAATCTTCGTCGCCATGTCAGCTAGGATGAAAGATATNGACTGGTGCTTGGAAATGGGCTTCCCGAANGTCTCCCTCTCCTTTGCGTAGGNCCATGCNTCTTCCATGGCCCCTCTGGCGTTCCCTACTGCNGCAGNAGCNACTGCNGGNCGCGAGTGGTCGAATGCCNTCATCGCATTCATCCATCCCCCGTTCTCAACACCTCCGATGAGATTCGATGCAGGGACNCTNACATCTGTGAAATTGACNCCTCTTGTGTCNGAACACCTCTGCCCCATATTCTCCTCTTTCTTCCCCAGCTCTATCCCNGGNGAGTCTGCATCAACAATGAAACCACTNAGNCCCCCGTACCCGGCTTCTTTGTCGGTGTACGCCAGTACGAAGAACCAGTCNGCGTATCCGGCACCNGAAATCCAGGCCTTGCTGCCGTTGATNACATATTCTTCNCCTTCCCTAACTGCCTCTGTCTTCAGAGCCTGAACGTCNGANCCGGCATCGGGTTCTGTAACGCAATAAGCTGCCAATTTCCCNCTAGTGACTCTGCCTAGGTATTCTGCCTTCTGCTCTTCNGTTCCCCCNGTCAATATTGGGAAAGANGCGAGCATTGTGTGGTATGANGCNGTNCCGAAACCNGGATCTCCCCNGGACAACTCTTCGCAAATGATCATCTCGTCCACNGTGGACATCCCNGAACCNCCATACNTCTCNGGAATCGTGACNTTCAGNAGTCCCAACTCATGAGCCTTNGTNATGGCCTCTAATGGGTANGTGCCCTCCTTGTCCCANTTCTCGGCATGGGGNATCACTTCTTCGTCGCAAAANTCCCTAGCCATNTCACGAATCATCANCTGTTCTTCGGTTAGTCCGAAGTCGACCATGCACCCTCCTNCGAATGGCACTATTTGAGCAATTTCAGGACCCGCNCGCNTCATCAACTGTTATTTCTCATCCTTTCCTCCGGGNAATTGGTTCAATGGTTGGAAACAGNCTGACNCAGCATGCAGGCGTNGAGTTCCCGATNATCTGCGGCGCNATGTACCCGTGNTCTAANCCTGANCTNGTCGCNGCAGCNGCAGAAGGNGGNGGCATGGCAATCATCCANCCAGTTTCACTCACNGTTGTCCACGGATTCGACAAGCCAGNCCTGANCCAGGGCCTANTAGACGGAATCNNGTATATCCGGTCCAAGACCGACAAGCCGCTTGGGTTCAACGCCCTGATTGAGAAGGGCAACGACAAGTACCTTGAGAGGATGTCGCAGTGGATTGACATAGCGCTGGACGAGGGCATCAGATTCTTCGTCACTTCTCTGGGCAAGCCCGACTGGGTTTGCGAGAGGGTTCACGCAAAGGGCGGTTTCGTCTATCATGACGTCACTACCCGATTGCATGCCGAGAAGGGCGTTGATTGCGGCGTAGATGGGCTGATTTGCGTTAACGACAGGGCAGGGGGGCACCTCGGAAATGATAGCATGGAGGAAATGTACGAGGAACTGGCCGATCTGGGCCTTCCCTTGATTTGCGCGGGGGGAATCGGAAGCGAGAAGGAGCTGAAAGCGGCTCTTAGAATAGGATACGACGGAGTTCAGATGGGGACGCGATTCATCGCCACCACCGAGTGCACCATGCCCGAGGGGTACAAGGACGCGATCGTTAGTTCTGGAGAGAAGGACATTGACTGGACCGTTAAGCTGACGGGAATACCGGTGTCTGTGATCAAGACTCCGGGATACAAGAGGGAAAACCCCTGGATTATCAGAAAATTGCTCTCGGGAAGGATGAAGCACAGGACCAGGTGGATATTGAACACAGTATCATTCAGGAGATGGCAGAGGATGTCCAAGGGATCGAAGTCATCCAATGAGATATGGTCAGCCGGGAAGAGCGTTGAGACGATCCACAGTGTGGATTCTGCGACCTCGATTATGAGGGGCCTGGGAGAATCACTCGGTTGAAATTTTACTCTTAGCCAAACCGATTGACTATGAGTCCAAACGTTAAACGCTAGGTCACCTCGGATGTTTCATGATCAAGGAAGGAGCTCATTGGCTTTGGATACAAAATTGCTGCCTATACGCTGTGTTCCTCTATATCCTATTCTACACCATCAGGCAACTGTTTTTCGATGAGGAAGCGACTTGATACTCAATTCCTCATATGTTAACTCGTGTGCCCTATGCCAGTTGGGGCCATCTTCTCTTTATCCCCCTGAAAATTACCCTGGAAAACACCATCGAAGCAAGTAAGAACAGGCCAGAGACCCATATCGGGGCCTCCCCGCTAGTTGCTAGGAAGTACGTTACGACTAGAATCCCAGCGCCGTATACGGCCCTGAAGGCCGAGAAAACCATGAACGTTCTGAGAACCTTGCTTCCAAGCAGCCTCTGCTTCAGCGACCAATTCTCCGNCTCGTCCATGAAGCCCCATCGCTAACCTGCGACCGACCGCACTTAGTCGTGACCGTNTTCTATCAGTGTCCGTGCTCGACCAATCCAAGAGCATCTGCTCCGAATAGGATAGCAATCATTAGAATGACTCCGAATAGCACGTTCAACATGGCATCACGCCCGGTCTCTGGGTTGTGAATATCTGGAAGAGTGTCCACTGCAGCCACGTACAGGAAAGTACCTCCCGAGAACAGCATCGCGAGNGCGATGATGTGCTGGTCNAGATCCTCAAGGGCGTAGAACGATGCTATTATCATCAACGGGGTAGCNATGGAGAACAGGACGACGTCCCTAATCGAATCGTTCCTTTCCTCTCTCTCGTGCATCGAGAAGACACCTAGGCTGAAAGCTGCTGGAACCTTGTGTATGAGGACCGCCAGCGCTACCGCAGCAGTCACTGCTTCGGAAGCTCCTGCTGCTGCAGAACCGATTGCTAACCCGTCGGCGGCCGAGTGCAGGGAAAGNCCCAGGACAAGGAGAAACGGAGAGACACCGTGATGGATATGGCCGTGCCCATGCTCTTCTTCGTGCCCGTGGTGCTCTTCGTGAACAGCGTGGCCGATTCCTGAGCCTTCCAGGACAAGCATCAGGACGAAACCTACGAGCACCGCAGCTCCTATCGCCAGATTCTCTAGTGNCTCCTCCTCNTCTTCNGCATGCCCCTCCTCGTGGGAATGGGAAGTGATGAGCTCCTCGATCTCATCTATTCCTGTCGAGGCATTGATTTCTCCGNCCTCAACCTCCTCAATCACGTGCTCGATGCTCTCGGATAGGGAATCCTCGGACTCCTCCTCGTGGGACTCATCCTCATGCTCCTCGTGTCCCTCCTCTCCATGACTTCCGATTAGCCCCTCTATCTCCTCGATGCCTTCGGATGCCGTAATGTCGCCATGCTCGACCTCTAGAATTACTAGCGCCGTAGAACCGGCCAATGCCCCCTCATCGACGTGCTCGTCNTGCCCGTGNTCGTCATGACCTCCCGTGGCTAATTCGAAGCCCTCTGGNATGACAACAAGAACAGCAGAAGCCAATAGGATTCCCGAAGCAATCCCAGTTATCCTTCGTAGAGTTNCCGCATCCCCCTTGATNTTGCTNAAAACCGGGGCAAGTCCTCCAAGCAGGGCTAGTATCAGTGTTAGGGCAATTAGTTCGACTGGCAGGCTCGCCTCGGACATGAGGTCAGCCGGAAATTAATACATATTTAAGAAATGTTATTAATTGTGGTTATTCTGGCATTGGCCATGAACAGGGTAATCTCATTCAGCGGNGACGAAGAATTCCTAGGCAGCCTAGACTCAATGNTTGAAAGCACGGGGTACAGGAACAGGAGTATGTTCCTAAGGGACGCCAGCCTACATTTCGCNGAAGCAAGTAGAGGGGACCTGAGCACTATGGAAGATGACTCGAAAACCGAGGGAGTGTTGGTGATTTTCTACCAACATGGGGTGGAGACCAAGATTCTTGACATCAGACATTCCCACTCGATAGAGGTCTCGTCGTTTCATCATAATTGCCTCAAAGAGAGTCACACTTGCGTTGACACGATGCAAATCAGTGGTACTGCAGGCGCTGTAAAGGNTGCAATATCNCGACTCAGGANCACTCAGGACGTAGACAGGGTTTCTTTCGTCTCCGCCCCACTGCGTGAGTCCGGCTGCTGCTGAACTGAGACGCAACCAGAATTTTCGGCGAGGCATTCAAGGAGCGGCGCTTTGACCGGAAGGCGTGGAAATACCCACCCAACTCGTTTCGATGCTGGATGGATCAATGGGTCCTACCAAGCAGAAGGCTGCCAGACTGGTCGTCGACCTTGCTTCAACGGCAGGGGCCTCAGAGTTCGTACAAGTAGACAATGCACACGTCTCTGGGGTTAGCGTGATCACCGGAGGTCACGGCCTCAGGAGGTTNCTCTCAGATCTCTCTGGGGATCCCGATGGAACGGTTTCCATTNCCACAACGCTGAACTCGGCAGGATGCGACCACGAGAAGATGGATGAGATGGGCATAGACTACCCAGGCTTCCTCGAGCAGCAGTTCGAGATAGTCCAAGCATACACAGAGCTCGGGATCGAGGCAACTCTTTCCTGCACACCCTACGACAGAGGGGTCGAGCCCGCGGAAGGAATCGGCTCGTGGGCCGAGTCCAACGCCGTGTGCTTCTCCAACTCATACACATCACTGCTGACAAATCGCGAGTCTGGGCTTTCGGCCCTTGCCACGGCCTTAACGGGCTGGGCCCCGAAGTGGGGTCTCCACTTGGAATCAAACAGAAGGCCCAACATCCTCGTAAAAATCGAGTGCGACATGTCCGACACTACGGACTGGAGCGTTCTAGGTGATTGGATTGGTAAGCAGATATTGCCCACATGGAACCTCCCGTGGGGGCCAATGCCACGGATAGTCGGACTTCCTAGGGCAAGCTTCGAGATGAGAAAGGCTCTGACGGCCTCTGCAGCTAACTACGGGTGCCCCATGCTTTGGGCGGATGGCATAACTTCTGATGCCCCCGAAGTTGACTCATTCGAGGGGGAGATAACATTCACAGAATCCGATCTAAAGGAGAGGTACATGGAACTCGCACCAAGGGGAAGGGTCGATCTAGTTGTGATCGGGTGCCCGCAGGCAAGTGTGGGGGAGGCCAGGGAGACAGCTGCTGCAGTGAGGGCCAGGATGGAACTTGGTGAGGCGATAATTGACCAGCGCCTCTGGCTATTCATGAGCGCACACAATTACGATCTGATTGTCGGAGACGGGACACTGGACATCCTCGAGGAGGCAGGTGCGCTTGTGCTCAGGGACACCTGCCCAGAAGTGACCCCGTACAACCGCTCCAAGTACAACCACCTCCTTACCAACTCCCTCAAGGCGGAGCATTATCTTACCAGCGGACTGAACCGAATACCCACTAGCGTCGCCCCAATTATGGAGTGCGTAGCCCACGCTTTCGACGAATCACTAATCGAAGCACCCCCGCCCGATCTGGCCGATGCGACCGTCAAGCCGATTTCCACGGCAAAGTCTCACATGGCCTCACCTTTCGAGGCAACAGGGAAGGGAATTCCCAGCCAGAGCGTTTGGGATGTTTCCGGAACCGCTCTGGTTACCGATGTGCCGATAACATACTTGGGTTATGTGAACAGGGATACTGGCGTCATAGAGGAGCCAGGACACCCCTTGGATGGAATCTCAATCAAGGACACCATCCTGATCTATCCGAAGGGCTCTGGATCCACCGTTGCCCCATTCGTTCTGATGGGCCTGATTTACACTGGGTTTGGCCCCATTGCAATTGTGAACAGGGACGTATGCCCACTCACACTGCCCGCAGCGTCACTATTGGGCGTACCGTATGCCCATGGGTTCGACTCCGACCCCACCATGGAGGTGAACACCGGGGATACCGTCCGGCTATCTCTAGTGGAAGGCAAAGTCAGCCTTGTGGTCGAATCCCGAGCGACCGAGGTTTGATGGCGGGCACTCTCTGCAAAGTCCATGGCCGAGCGTGCGAATCCTGAACCATGCCGAAATCAGGACCTCGGTCTATTCGAAGTCACCAAAAGAGACGGCGCCGCCAGAATCGGCCGATTCCACACCAATCACGGGTCTTTCACGACTCCCGCCCTGCTCCCAGTCGTGAACCCGAATATTCTGACTATCGAGCCGAACGAAATGTGGCAGGAGTATGGGTTCGAGGCATTGATTACTAATTCATACGTCATATGGAAGAACGA
The DNA here is from genome assembly GCA_002725315.1 of Methanobacteriota archaeon. Classification (GTDB taxonomy): domain Archaea; phylum Thermoplasmatota; class Poseidoniia; order Poseidoniales; family Thalassarchaeaceae; genus UBA36. The sequence goes on from PBOL01000001.1 coordinate 22,386, forward strand.
TGAACTAAGGGAAAGGGCACTGAAAGAAGGAATACATTCCCTACTAGACTTCCCTGGTGCAATTTTCACTGACTCCGGCACATTCCAGTCTTACGTATACGGGGATGTGGAGGTTAGCCCGGAGGAGATAGTCGGATTTCAGAGGGATATGGGAGTCGACGTCGGGACGATGCTCGATGTATTCGGCCGCCCAGACATGAGCCGCGAGCAACTCGAGCGGGCAGTCGACGAGACAGCAACTCGAGCCATCCCGTCACTGGAGAGGGCCGGAGGGGAACTTCTCCTGAATGGTCCCGTACAAGGAGGTCTTCACGATGATCTTCGGGCACAGTCGGCCCAGGTCATGGGGATTGCCGAAAGTGAGGATAGGGGCTTCGCAATTCACCCAATTGGAGGGATCGTTCCTTTGATGGAACAGCAGAGATATCGAGATTTATTCAGGATATTACTGGCTTCCAGAGCAGCACTCCCCCCTGACCGCCCCGTGCACCTTTTCGGATGCGGCCACCCCATGCTCTTCCCAATGGCGATTGCACTTGGTGCCGATCTCTTCGATAGTGCAGCATATGCAATTTTCGCTAGGGATGATCGGCTTCTGACTCCCGAAGGTACAGTGAAACTAGAGTCCCTCAAGGAGTGGCCCTTCCCTTCCAAGTCCCTGTCCGGATCAACTCCAGAAAAAGTCCGGTTAATGGACGAAAATGCGAGATGCAGGATCCTAGCAGAGCACAATCTGGAGGTCACGCAAGCAGAACTGTCACGTTGCAGGGAGGCAATCAGGAGTGGAACAATTTGGCAACTGGCAGAGCAGAGGAGCCATTGCTCGCCACAGCTCCGAGATGCCTTCGTTTGGCTTCAGGATCAACTTTCCGAGCCAGACGAGGGACCGGTCGGGGAGGCAGTACTGAGCCTGATTGCCTCATGCGCCCCGCTAAGGGAGGGTGGCGAGCCACTGGGCGACGATATCGAGTTCAGGCCGCACATTCTCCACATGCATGCTCTGCTAGCCACTCGGTGGCGAGTCCCGGGCTCTTGGTGGGACTCCTCAACAGGCCCCCCTAAGCGCGTTGTGCTTGTGGAGGGGGCGAGCCCACCTTGGAGGAACTCGATTATGCGGGAGGTGATGGTCAGCCTCCTAGAAGAGCCCCGCTCAGTCGTGATGATCGCCACCCCCCTGGGCGTGATTCCGTTCTCTCTGGAGGACCTCTCTCCGTGGTGTCATCTGGTAGGGCCAGATGATATGTGGTCGGGTGCCTACGATGACGAAGAGATAAGAGATGCACTCTCGGATTTCGGACTTGCCGGAACTCCCTTGACTAGGATTTTCCCCTGTGAAGGAGACTGGATAGATGGCGAGAAACTTTCCCAAATCCAAGAATGGGTCGACCGGTGCTCCATTGTCGACAAACTGGCTGTCCTTTGTTCGGTTCATCCCTTGCAGTCCTGCAATATCACAAATCGCCTCGGAGTTCGCCGATCTAGGACAAATCGGGTAATCAATGTGCTTTCCGAGGATGAACACGTCTTGTCACCTCGGCTGACTGATGGGGGAATTTCCCTTACCCTAGCCGGAGCTCGTAGACTGAACGAGCTCCACCAGACCCCCCCTCCCAAGTTTGGCGAAGAAAGCCCCGATGAAGTCTTCAGCGGAGTTCCGAGGATTTGCCTCATCGATGACGCCATACCCTTCGTGGGCGCCGGCAGAAACGTCGTCCATGGGTACTCTTCAGGGGCCGACCCCCACCTTATTCCCGGTCAGCCATGCCTGGTTGTAGATTCGAAAGGCTCACTCGTGGCCCATGGAACCTCGCTATCGACCGCCATGGAGGTCTCATACATGAGAAAGGGTCTGGCTGTGAAGGTCCGAGATGGTGCTTTGAAGGGCGAATAGAAACCGGAACTTTCCGGGGATTCATTCAAGTGATTGACGCCCAACCGTAGACCGACTCCCTTAGGGAGTCGGGTGCTCGTATGTCTGAAGAACCCCAAGCTTCCATTATCACAACCAAGGCACTCAGCAAAATGTACGGTCCGCATCTGGCACTGGAAAACATCAATCTCAACATCAATGCCGGCTCAATAGGGATCCTTGGGCCCAACGGAGCAGGAAAATCCACCCTATTCAAGTGCCTCTTGGGCTTGATCGGTACGACCTCGGGGGAAGGCAGCGTACTAGGTTATGACATCAGAACCGAAGCCGACACCATCAGGTCTCGAATTGGGTACATGCCCGAATACAACTCCCTAGATCCAGCACTCTTCGCGGTCGATCAGGTCAGGTATGCAGGGGAGCTTCTCGGAATGAACTCGAGCACAGCTATGCAGAGATCTCACGAAGTCCTCGAATATGTGGGACTCAAGGATCAGAGGTATCGCAAGATCGAGACATTCAGTACGGGAATGCTCCAGGCAACAAAGTTGGCCTGTGCATTAGTTCACGACCCAGACATACTGATATGCGACGAGCCAACAAACGGTCTTGATCAGAGGGCAAGGTCGTTCATGCTCAAAACTCTCCAACGCACTGTGAAAGAAGGAAACCGCTCAGTACTGATGAGTAGCCATGTCATGGACGATGTACAGGCAGTTTGCGATAGCATCGTTATGATTCACAAGGGCCAGATAGTGGTCCACAGTAACATAGACGAACTAGTAAATCAGGTAGACCGAGAGATCGAGATCATGGTATGGGGCGGTGCCAGCAGGATGGAAGATGAACTCACTTCCATAGGTCTCGAGGCCCGAAGGCTAGGCAGAATAATCCGCGTCAAGGTCGTAGATGAGAAAACTTCCCAGCAAATCCTGACAGCGGCGGTCAAGGCCGAGGTCCAGGTCCGTCAGATGAAAGAATACGAGCCGGACTTGGAGGATATTTTCTTGCTAATCATGGAGAGGCTGGGCACTCACATCAAAGGAAGCTCCGAGTTGATGACTCCAGAGCATACCGGGGGTGCTTAAATCGTAGACGAGCAAATCGACATCGGCGAGGGAAAGACTCGCATGGAAGTGGCCTTTGGGGCCGGAGACGGTGATGACGAGGCAACCGCAGTGGTCGCCAAGGCGGAAGCATCCCTGGGTACGATATTCAACCAGAGTTACCGACCTTGGGAGGGCAAGCTCGGCCCTAGGTGGATGAGGAACTATGCAATTTACAGGCATCACGTGTATGGCATTTTCACAAGCAAGGGGCATAGGCAGTACCACCCAATGGTCAGGCTAACGATTCTGGTAATTTTCCTTGCATCCATGGCGCCAGTTCCACTGCTTTTCCTAGCGTCCCTGATGGGTGCAGAGGATGGAGATCCTCTGACAAAACTCTGGGGTGTGAATCGGTACAACCTATGGGGCCAGATTCTGGGCTACTTTCCTCGAAATATCTGCATGTGGCCACTTCTGACAGCCTTAGTCGTAGGCGGAATGATATCCGACGACAGGAAGAATGGGACCAGTGCGATATATTTCTCGCGGCCAGTAACCAGGATGGACTACATCTCAATGAAGTTCCTGAGCGTTGCCGTAATCCTAGGTTTCGTGATAGTATTCTCTTACTTCGTTTACTACACAAGTGCGATTGTCTTCAGAGGGGAGGGTTGGGCTTACCTGATCGACACGCTACCGATTTTCCTTGGCGGGATGCTCGCTGGCGTGATCCTGGTAATCACATACTCATCAATAGGCCTAGCCCTCTCGAGCATTAGCCAGAGCCGCTTCTTTGCAGCCATAGGTTTCCTGAGCCTCATTTACGGCACCAAACTGGTAGCATTGCTGATAGAGCTCCAGTTCGAAAACACGTTCCTCTACGTAATGAGCCCCTACGACTGCCTAGCCCACCTAGGGCAGTTCCTGTTGGGCATCCCATCTAACTATGACCACCCGATTTCGTTTTCTGTGGTCTCGCTGATTCTGATGAATGCAGCATCGATAGGAATGCTGGTCACTAGGGTCTCGTCATTGGAGGTGACTAGGGAATGACTGTGGAAAACCAGCAGCCACCTGCAGTACTAATTGACCAGGTGTCCAAGTTCTATGGCCAGGTCGTAGGACTGAACGACGTTTCACTGGCCATTGATGGGGGTGTAACAGGGGTACTGGGGCCAAATGGGGCAGGAAAATCCACCCTGTTCAAGATGATGATGGGTAGGCTGAAGCCCACTCAGGGCTCCGTCAGGCTGTTTGGGGTGGATCCATGGGAGAGCACATCCCCCTACCGCAGGGTTGGATATGTCAGCGAATCGGAGAAGCTCTACGAGTGGATGACTTCACTGGATTTCCTGACTACTCTGGCCCGTTTGCACGGGATGACCAGAGAGGAAGCGAGGGAACGTTCGGAGCACGTTTTGGATTTCGTGGGCCTCTCTGACGTGATGCACAAGGAGCTGGGCAAGTACAGCAAGGGGATGAGGCAGAGGGTGAAGATCGCCCATGCCCTAGTTCACGATCCCGATCTGATTATCCTGGACGAACCCCTGCATGGTTGCGATCCGATAGCCCGAACTAGCATCATGAGCGTGATCAGGGATCTCGGAAACCAGGGGAAAACGGTCCTCGTATCGAGCCACATCCTCGAGGAGATTGAGAGGATTACTGAGCAGATTGTTATTCTCCACAATGGAAGGCTTCTGGCTCTAGGCAACCTGCATGCTATCAGGGACCTCCTTGACAAGCACCCGCATAGGATACTGATAAACTGCGAAGATCCTCGGAGCCTCGCCGGCCTCTTCATCAAGGAGGACCCGGTTTATGGGGTCAGATTCCCCAGAGAAGGGCAATTGGAGATCCAGACCAACAACCTATCCGAGGCCCACTCCATCCTGCCCTCCATCGTCGTCAAGTCAAAACAAGAGATTACGAGCATTGAGAACCCCGATGACAACCTCGAATCCCTATTGGGATATCTGATTCAGGGGGCCAGCTAGTGGACGAGAGAGGACTGGATCTGGCGGATACAGTGTGGACCCGCCTCGACAGGAAGGCAGGCGCGATAATCGAGTTGACCATTAGACAGCTCAGACACCGTGTTTCGACATGGGTGGTATTGGGTTCTGGGGTTCTAATGATGGCACTGCTATTGGCATTCTACGTTGACGCGGTGAGGGAGACCTTCGAGCCGATTGATAATGACGGAGACAGTGTCGATAGGGATGGTGACGGATACCCATTGGGCCAGGAGAGGAAGTACGGAACCGACGACTCCCGCCGGTCAGAATTCCCGGGCTCTGGGACTTTCGTCTTGCAGAGTGACATAGATGACAATGATCTGAACAGGGCCTATTACGGAAACAAATCATGGGAAGGGACGGCCTGGTTCGAGGCATCATGGATTGATGACAGTTATGTGGGGGATTGGTGGGATTCCCACATAGACTGGAACATGGATGCTGATGGGAAACCGGATCTCCAGGAATGCCCTGAAGAAGTCTGGCAACTCGACGAAGGAACCGCCTGCGAGGTAGGGGATAGTGATGGGGACGGCCGAGTAACATACCTGGCAAATGGTAAGTGGAGAGGGGAGGGCAGAGTGACTGTACCCGATGATTTTGAAGTCGAGTGGGGCTACTGGACAGATACATTCTACGTAGAACCCGATCCCCCAGAG
>PBOL01000041.1 GCA_002725315.1 Methanobacteriota archaeon
CTACCGAATGGTTGGATTCGGATGGGGATAGCATCGGGAACAATGGGGACTCGGATGACGATGGTGACGGATTCAATGACACGGAAGACGCTTTCGAACTAGACCCCACTGAATGGGCGGATTCCGATGGAGACTACTTCGGCGACAATTCTGATTGGGCTCCGGATGATCCTACCGAGTGGATAGACTCAGATGGAGACCAAGTGGGGAACAATGCCGATGAGTGCCCTTACGAACAGGGGTTGAATACAAGTTACGAAAACTGGGCCCATCTTAACGCGACAAACCGATGGGGCTGCCCAGTAGATGAAGTGGTAGAAGATGAAGTCGAACAGGTGGAGCAGGAATTGGAATTGGGGAATGATTTGGACTTCGACGGTGATTCCATCATGGACGACTTGGACCCGGATGACGATAATGACGGGATATGTGACGGAGCTTTCTCGGTTGAAGATGTCACCGAGATTGACGTGGATGGCAATACAGTTGTCATCGAGCCAGGATGCAGCATGGGTCCGGATGGTAAGAATGGCAAGTTCTCCAAGGATCCAGCTAGGCCATTCACCAACACCACTTGGTCGATCATATCAGTTAGCGCAGTATTCGTCGGCCTGATGGGATACAGACTAATGGGCTGGAAGAAGAGGCAGGTCTCAAAGCTCAAGTCGAAGAGAGTACGGATCGGTTGATGGTGCAGGGGGCAGGATTCGAACCTGCGAAGCACTACGCACAGCGACCTGAACGCTGCCCCTTTGACCACTCGGGTACCCCTGCTCAGCCTTCCTGCTCTTCGTATACGACTTCAATGCAGCGCAACTGACGGATGGAGATTGGTGCAGGGGGCAGGATTCGAACCTGCGAAGCACTACGCACTGGGACCTAAACCCAGCCCCTTTGACCACTCGGGTACCCCTGCTTGAATCGGGCGGCATTATTCCCCATCAAGAAGGCAACGCATGGCCCCGATACTCCCCCATAGGGTCATAACCAGTCTCTGGTGCCACGGAGACGGCAATTATGGCAAGAATAGGTATTGTAGGCCTGGGTAATTGGGGTACTGCCCTTGCACTAGCTTGGTGCAAAGACGGGCATAACGTGATGGGTTGGACGATAGAGAAAGATGTGTACGAAGGAATGATGGAAAGGGGGGAGAACGAAAAGTACCTCCCAGGATACAAGATCCCTGAACTGCAGTGCACCATGGATATCGGGGACGTCGTGGCAGACTGCGAGATACTCGTTCTTGCGCTGCCAAGCTCGGTTATTCTGGACGTTGTCGATGAGATAGTCCCCCATCTGAGGCCCTCGCATCTGCTGATTGACCTCGCAAAGGGTCTCGCACCTGAAGAGGAAGGTGGCTCCGGAATGATTTCAGATGCCATAGAAAGGAGGCTTTCGAACTCGGGGATGGGCAATCCAGTCGTTGTCATGACTGGTCCAACAATTGCACCAGAGGTGGCTCGAGGAGTCATCACTAACGCCTTGGTAGCCTGTCATGACATGGGTGTCGCGGAGAGGATAGCAGAGAGGCTCTCTACGGATTCCCTAGTGCTGACTCCGGCCAGGGACCCGGTGGGTGCTGAGTTGTGGGGCGCCTACAAGAACTGCGTAGCGCTCGCCTGTGGACTTGTAGACGGACTGAAGGACACCATTGGCGGGGACAATCTCAAGGCGGCGCTAGTCCTATCCGGATACAGCGAGGGGATATCCCTCCTGGGTACTATGGGAGCAGATCCGAACACAGCATTTGGACCGGCTGGGATAGGGGACCTGTACGTTACCGCTACCAGTCCTCGGAGTAGAAATAGAACCCTTGGGGAGAAGTTGGGCTCTGGCATGATGCTAGATGAAGCACTATCTGAGATGCATATGGTGGCAGAGGGAGTTAGGGCAACTAGGATGTTCCTACACAGGGCGGAAAACATTGGTCATGAGTCTCCCTTCCTTGATGCACTGGGGATGCTATTGGATGGCCAAATTGAAGTTGAGGCCTGTGTCAGGAGAATGGTTGAGTCCTATAACGTCAGAAGAAGAAGCTAGAACATAGTTTTCCTAGGCAGGGTTGATTTCCTTGTGTTGTTTCCCGACATCATGGCGTTGGCGGATCTTTCTGACTTCGAGATGCGTCTACTAAAGTGGATATCTGCTTCTGATTTTGTTGGGGTGGCCTGGTCCACTAAGCGAGCCGCGGAGGCTTTCAAAGTTGATGAGAAAGACGTTTACGAGGCATTGGCATCCCTTTCTTTCAAGGCCAAGGACAATATACAGATTTTCTATGACGGTGGAGCAATTAGGATTGTTGCCGCCTACTAGGTTCCCCGATTGCCCAATCTGGAATGAGCACTGAGAGCCAGCTAGGTCTTGATACGTCACCTTCTTCGTTGAAGTGCGACCTAGCAAATATCGAAAAGAAATCTATCACAATGACAACTAAGAAAATCACGATTAGGTATGCAATCACCTTGTCATACTGGAGGAACTTGAGGTAGAGATTGATGTAGTATCCAATCCCACCTGCACCTACTATTCCAATTACCGTTCCGTGACGAACATTGTATTCAAACATGAAAATTGCTTGAGATATCAGGTTGTTTGCTTCCTCTGGTATTACGACCCCTATAGCTTTCTCAATCTTCGAGAGGCCCATCGAATCCGCGGCTTCTAGAGGTACTGTTGACATCCCCTCGATTGACTCGTACTGGAGTTTACCAAGATAGCCAACTGTGTATATTGTCATGGCCAGGATTCCGGCTAGGGGACCCAGGCCAACTAATATCACAAAGAAAATCGCCCAGATGATGCTGGGAAGGCTTCTCGAAGCAGCAAGGACGAACCTTGCTGTATAGGTCACCATTGGGGGGTTTAGATTCCTCGACGCCATGATCGATATCGGAAGTGAAATCATCACACCCAATACTGTAGAGACGAACGCTATCTTGATCGTCTCAACCATTCCAATCCAAGCGGTCGAGCAGGTGAAGTCTACTAGAGGATAAGCGGTGCAGACTGGATAAGCCTGAGGTTCAAGAACTGACCAATCAGGAGGCCATAGAGACTCATTGAAGAATGTCACAAGATTTTGCGAACCACCGGATAATCTCCCCCAGTCATCGACCATTCCATCGAATATCCAAAAGCAAAAAAGCAAAATTGCCATTGGAATTATGGCCCATTTTCCTCTCATTTGCCTACCTCCAATGCTGTGGTGTGAGAGAGGAAAGGGTTCACCCTACCATCATCGATTACTAGCATTCTGTCTGCGATTGAAGTGGCCCTGGAAACATCATGCTCCACCAAGATTAGAGTTGAGTTGTTTTTTCTGATATAGTCAATGACCTCGTTCTGGACTTTATCCAGTGTCTTCTCATCTAATTCGCTAAGAAATTCATCTGCAAGTAATATCTTAGGTGACTGTGCTATTGTTCGGGCAGTAGCAACTCTCCTCTGCTGTCCCCCCGAGAGCCTACGAACTGGTTCGTGCATCTTCTCTGAAAGCCCCATTCGGTCAATTGCATCGATGGCAGATCTCCTTGATTTCTGTGAGGATATTATGCTCAAAGCAGATGAGTGTCCGGCTCTAGCACCTAGTAATACGTTGTGTAAGACGCTGGCATGACTAACCAAGCCAAGCCTCTGTGGGATATAACCAATTGAACCCCTTGGAGGACGGTGGGGCAATGTTGAGTCAAAGACCCTGACTGACCCAGAAATAGGACTTACCAATCCAGCAATGGTCCTAACTAAGGTAGTCTTACCTACTCCTGAAGGTCCGGTAATCGCAACAATTTCACCGGGGAAAATTTCCAAATGCGGTATCTCAACCAGAGGATTGTTGATTGAGTAGCCAATTTTGACCCCCTCAAGAATGACGTTCGCATCCTCTTTGATTCCGGTATTGTTCAATCTTGGGCCTCCCAATTCAGAATTTAGGGGGCCCTAATCCTCTATTTGGTGTTGGTGGGACCCGATTTTGTTCGGGTAGTGATGATGCTGAGGTATTCGAAATCAGATCCCACCAACTTTTTATCAAAAATTAGGAAGAGATTCCGAACTTCTGATCGTAGTATTCAGAGATTCCCGGGACATTGACAATTAGTCCCGAATAGCTTCCTAGGTGCTCCTGAGTATTCGCCCTGGTCAATCCAGGAGTATTCAGAACATTAGACAATATCTCGCTCCCACAGGTGTTCTTGTCAGAATCTGAGTCTATCTGGTGGGTTGTGATATCATAGCATCCTGTGTATGAATTACCCCCCATTGTGTAGTTGACGACGTACATCTCATTATTCAGAGTCATCAGTGCATTCAGAACCGCGGTCCTGGTCTGCATGTCCAGAAGTTCTGGATTGTACATCACCGGGTGGCTTGGGGCCTGGCCAAAGGCTGGTAGTGGCACGTATTGGCTCATGTCCAAGCACCAATCCTCGTTTTCAGAGGAGTCGGAATTATCGCAATATGAAGCGATGGTGCTGTCCTTGGCGAAAGCCACGTCACCGACCCCCTCTGATAGGCATTTTACCGCACCTCCGTAGCCGTAGTAAGGCGTGCCTGAATCGGGGATGGAGGCGTTTTCATTGAAGAAGCCGTATACTGTGTTTCGCAGAGTCTCAATGTCATTTGGATCACCGACGACATTTGCATATCCATGACCAATGAGGAAACCCATGGGGAGGAGCATNCCAGCTGACTTCAGCCAACCAGTATGGCACGAGGTCTTGCCCTGGAGCAGAGCGAACGGGTCCGTATATGGGTCGTCATCTAGGTGGGCGGATGCCATCGCGCTGTCTGCTAAAACCCAGGCGTGGGCATCATAATACGTCCTTCCATCGGACTTCTGATCTGCAGCCAGAACCTGAAGATCNTACTGTTGCCATCCGACCCACGCAGCGCCACCGTCCATAAGCGCAATGTCGGCGTTTCCGAATCTAAGGGCCTCGATCATGGCTCCGTCAGAATCAACACTGTACAATGTGACGTCGTAATTTAGCTCGTTGGAAAGATAGTCCGCGAATAATTGGGGGTTCTCATCTGTATTCTCGTAGTCATCCTTAACCTCATAGGCAATTACCAAAGAATCCAGTGGTTCTTCGTCATCTCCTGCACAACCAGAAAGAGTTGAGCATAGCATTATTACAATCATTAGTGATGCAGTCGTCTTATTCCTNATCATTTTAGGTATCCCTAAAAATTNCGAAAAACCAATTCTATATTAAATTTAGGANACCCTAAACTCTCAAAATTNTCCGATAGAATCATCTTCCTTAATATCCTCACACGNATAGTGGACAGGGCGATCAGGTTTTCTTCAATCGGGCTCACGATTGTAATTATTTCATCACTAATTCATTATCCTGTTACAAATTCAATCATGGACGAAGATGCGGGAAGGATGGATCAGTTCGGGGGAGGGGGTTCCTTTGAGGAACAATGCGGGTCAATCACATTCGAGGACATGTTCATCTATGACCAGGCGATTTTCGATATACGCATTCAGGACGATTGGAAGACAGCGGAAGTCGAGGCGAAGGCTTGGATAAACTGGACTCTAGCTGATGACATCAGGGAAGACCTTGATTCTTACCTAGAGGACATAATTCCGTCGGGCGGAGATGGTTGGCTCTCCACTGACGAAGTGGGATCTGTGATAATGATTGCAGCGGACTGCCTGCAGTATAGCATTACTCGGATTGGGATTCGCGATGGATCTCCACATCGAGGTGGATCTGGAGTTGACTGGCAGAACACAACATGGGAGAACGATGGCATGGAGATCGGGGAATTCAACGGAGTGCCGGAGAGGCATTCTGAAAGGAGGGACTGCAATTCTAGCTTTGATGACGAGTGCTACGAGATTCCAGTAATTCCATCTTCAGAAAGGGACTGTGACACAGAAATCAATCAATCACTGGGACTAGACGAGTGCAGNGTAGTGCTTTGGCTGAATGCTACTCTGGAAATAGATGGAATNTCAGATCCTAATGACTTCACAGTTTCATTCAATTCATCAAACATGAGTAATGCTAGACTAGATTTCACCTTCCCTTTGCTGCCAGAACTTAGGCTTGATTCATGGGAAGAGTGCGAAGGCAGGTNTGTTGGCCCAGATGAAGAAAACCCCGGNACTGATNCCCCTCCAATAAGGGGAAGCTGCCTAGGAGATGGTTCTTCNTCGCATGATTTGACAGAAAACGCAGATGGCAGTCTGACATACNCACTATTTCCAAGTCTACAGAGAGGAACGTGGCCCTTGGGTGAAGACCTGTTCGCAGATTTCACAACTTCGCCCATCCCAGTAGACAGCCCCCCTACTTGGACTGATGCAGCGCCACCAAATGGGACCTGGATACCAGTCGCCGAAGAAGGCCATAACAAGTTGGCAACATGGGAAGTCCTTTCCTCCTGGTTCGATGACGAGTCTGGAGTCTCAAATCTTGAAGTGCTTTGCTCGGTATTTGGCTCAGAAGATGCAGGGGGTGGTTTGGCTTACCAGAGCATTGATCGTTCTCTCTGGATTGACGTAGAAGGGTTGGTCGAAGTAACCTGCGAATCGTTAGATTCTTCGGGATACAGTTCTGGAAATAGGACATGGAACGTAGGGGTTCCAGTTTCCATTTCTTCCTCCAAACTCATTCTTGAGGATCCCCATCCCATAACTGTCTCAGTTACCGAGGGTTGGCCCGAGATTTCGGTCGAGGTTTCACTCGTTCAAGGAGGTGAACCGCAGAATATAGTCACTGCAACTACAGACGGGGTTGAGAACCTGGAAGTTCCTTCATCGGGGATGATTCCCGGTCCTGTAACTGTCTGGGTTAGAGCTTCCCATAGCCAAGGAAATTACATGGAAAAACTGTATGAGCTGGGAATATCCAAAGAGAGTGTGCCTCCCCAGATTTTCTTCTCGAACACGGTCTGGGAAGACTCGTCATTGAAGATTTCGGGACAATATAGTGACCCTGACGGGGAAGATGTTAGCATTTCTTGCAGCATCGGCATGGTGTCATTTCCCGTCGAACTCAGTGAGGTCGAAATTACGGGTAACACTTGGCAAGTCACCTGGCTAAATGCTCATCAAAGTCAATTGTTTTTGGGTGATATTTACCCGTTGTNTGTAACTGGATGTGATGAGTCCGGAAAATGCACTACAGAGGAATTTGAGATAAAGAACGAAGCTATGCCTTTGTCTGCCGATGAAGGACNGGACAGTATGCANGACGAGGACTCGNCAAGCGAGGGTTCACTTCCTGCTCCAGGANTGGCCTCCATGTCATTATCGATGCTGTTTGCTATCTTCTTTGGAAGGAGNAGGGTAGGGAGATGAGTTTCTCTGGTAGAGTAAAGGAAGCCTCTCATGAAGGGGGCCTTCTGGCTTCATTTGAAGGTCGTACCCCNCGACTAGGGGCCAGTATCAGAATCTCTGGAGGTAAGATTCTGGGTAGAGTGGACACTGTCCTTGGTCCNGTAGATGAGCCTCTAATTCACATTCACCCATTGATGGATGGAATCGATACTGTTGCCGCAGTGGGTTCGCCAATAGAGATTGCACCGCGTGTTAGGACGCGAAGAAAGAANCCGAGAGACCAAAGAAGAGCCAGCAGAGATTTCACTCGCAAACCGAACAAAGGCCATCGGGGAGGACAAAAGTCCAAGGGTCGAGGGAAGTCAACAGGAAGGCCCCAAGGNCGAAGAAGAACGTCAAATAGATCGGCAGGGGGAAGAAGGGGNAGTCGTGGCAGAGGAAGATCTAGGCGATAACCGCNCGACCCCAGCATTCTTCATCAGCCCTCCAATGCAAGTACTGTGACAAAGAGCGCTGAGATGCTCTGGCTTGATGCAATCGAGGCAGAGGAAGGAGGTGACAGGGAGGGGGCCCTTTCACTGGCTAGGGAGGTAGTCCAAGTCGATGAAGGTCATTCTGAGGCATGGATGGCAGTAGCGGAGTGGAGCCTGCCGGTACCCACCAGAGGGTCTAGGGCAATGCCAGATCTTGTTCAGGCTTCGAAGGCAATGTCCGCAATACGTCGAGTGGTTTCGTTGGACCCTGAAAATTCGAAGGCATGGAGCCTTGGGGGGAGGATCCTAGTTGATGACTTGGGGATGCTCGAGAATGCCTTGGAATGGTGGGAAGACAGGCGAGTAGTTGCCCCGAATGACATGGTTCCCCTAATCGAACAGCTATCCATTCTCGTTAGGCTTGGATATTTCGAGGAAGGAGAGAATAGGCTTGAATTGTTGGAAAACCTGGAGATAGGCCCTAACAAATCCATTGAAAGGAAGATTTTCGGGATAAGGAGAATGTTTGACAGTGCCGTCAAGTCTGAGAAAGACGGGGTTTTCTTCCCGCAGAACGAAAAGGATGAATGGTGGAATAGAATTAGTATGAGTAAGAACAGGAAGCCTATGTCTGAAACGATGTTCCTGCTCACATTTGTGATGCCGATCGTATTCCTGCTTGGTTCGGCTGCAATGATGATTTTTGGAGCGATGCCCTTCGGTTCAATCATTGTGATGCTTATCATTATTGCATTGTACTTCACGATTCTAAACCTATCTCGAGGGCTCTTGGACAGGATGAACAAATTTGCATATTTGCTGGACAGGGCAATAGATGTCGAGACTACATCCGGGAAGACTTGCATTCCTAGTGAAATCAGGGGCTCTAANCTGTACAATCACATCCTTCAAAGCAGAGCCGCCAGCCTTGTTGAGAGGTTGGGCCTCATAGANGAGGCGGGTGAGAAGGTTTCACCAAAATGGGACATGGAAGTCCCATTCTGAGCGTCATCCCCCTCCGCCCCTCTGCTTCTCATAGTACTGGGCGTAGTACTGGGTTGCGTACTGCCTTGCCATTTGTTCGTCATAACCTTGGGCAACTAGTTGCTGAACGTAGGCCTCTACTGGATCCATCTCCTCGACGCCTCCGAATGACTCTACGGAGTCTCCCTCCGGGGCATTCCTTCTACCCCTTACTACGAACAGAGTGATTGCTAAAATCGCAATTAGGAGCGTAGCCCCTACTCCTGCTAAGGCCACTCTGCTAATCGATCCAGAAGCCTTGTTTCCACTATCTTCCTCACAGGATTCGGGATTGGCTACGCATCGGGCTACCGTGTAGAGTTGGATTTGCTCGCTCACCTGATAAGTGCCCTCCGTAACCCTGACGTGTATCATTCCAGCACTTCCATCGTAATCCGAGTGTAGGTGAGAGATGTTGAGGGACAAGGTGTAGGTGTCACCGTCACAGAGGTTGGTCTGTATGTCATACCGACCTAACTCGTGGTTAGTGGTCTTTACAGCGGGTGAGGCGTCTAGGATGGAAATGTCGTCTAGAACGGCCTCGACCGTGACATCGCACTCATTGCTGATGTCGTTGTCAGTTACTGTTCCTGTTATGTTCACTATATCCGCCTCAAGAGCGGAGAAGGATTCCCCGTCTGCAGTGTTGATGCTGTCAAAGTCCACCTGAGGCTCGTCGTCGCCGAACTGCTCCCCTACGACTTCGAAGAATATTCGGAATGTGGGACTTGAGTCCTGTCCTCGCATGTCTGTAACCTCCAGTTCAATCATGATTGGGTTCTGATTTGGAGTGAGGTTCCTGAACGTGTAATGCCAGTCAACTTGGCTGCTGGGAAGCTGGACTATGTGATCCTGGTTCCCATCTCCGCTAATTGTCCATGTATAGGTCATTATTCCGGTTCCAATGTCACTGCTGTTGGCAGCAGAGAATTTCAGGTCGGTTGTTCCGGTATCTGACAGTCGAACCCGGTACTTGGGTGAGTCTATCATAATCCAGTTCCCATCATCGTCCACCTTACCAGTGGGGGTCTGTTGATATCCAACGAATTCAACTAGCTCCTGGAATACTGAATCCTGGATTATCTCGACGTGTGCTACTGGGGGTGTGCTGTCTGCGTTGATGTCGTTTGTGTAGATTGAGATGTTGGTAATCCTAGTGTGGCCTTCCGAGTCATGTAGGTAAAGCCATATCCTCCACTCGGCATCTATCTTGCATCCTAATTCTGCACTCTCGTCGGATACGCAGAACGTACCTGAAACTGGAGTGGAGGGATCGACTTGGCTTACATGCCTGTTTCCATCGCCAAGGGACTCTCCGTCCCAGCCCGTCACGGTCCCGCCGTCGGCAGATTCGATAACCCAGTCGGCGATGAGCCCTGGAACATCCGACTCGAAGCTGAACTCTAGAGTAGCTCCGCTCTTGATGGCCGTCCTCTGGTATGCTCCGGTTAGGACGTCGAGCGATTGGGTCTGTCCATCGATGGTAAGGTGGAAGCCCTCGCCAGCGATCTCGAAGCCGTCGGGATATGGCGTGAGGTGGAAGTCAATTAGGTTCGACAGTAGTGGGAATTTCGAGTCGCCGAACGGCTGGGATACGGCTGGGTTCTCAACATCAATCGTTGTGACGATCATCCCGCCTTGACCGTAGTTACATGTCGACAGGAGGGACTGGCTTGGATTCTCGCTGTCCCCTATTAGGGAATGGAATGTCCCACCATCACTGATTCGGCCGCCTTCAGTTCCACCGGGTGCCCCGTCCCTGCAAACAAGGGGCAGGTTGTACGCATTGACCTGGCTGGTATCCAGTCCCGAGAGGGCCACGTGCGTCCCACCATTTATTCCGGCAAAGACAGATGTGTTGATGCCAGACATCATGGGGTGGAATTCGTCAACAATAGAGATGTTCTCGGAGTGTATCCTCTGGTCTGTAGTTAGGTTGACGTGGTCCCTCATCACGATGTCCATGTCAAAGGGGAGCTTGTCATTTTCATTACCAATACTCAGGTAGTTGCTCCGATAGGGGCCCAGATGAACTTGGAGAGTCCCGCCATCATGCATGAAGTCGACTAGCGTCTCAGTTAGGGTAAGATCGGCATTATCGGGATTGGGGGTTCCCAGTATCTCGTAATAATCACCATATTCGACGTTGTAGTCCGTCTGCCAGGGTAATAGTACCTTGGAGTAGTGCTCCAGCCAATCGGTCTTGCCGTAAATGCTCCAGTCCTCGACTTCCAGTTGGGTGTATGTCTTGTTCATCGCGTCCAAATCGCCCTTGACCCTCTGCAGTCTGCTCTGGTCTGTTGGGTCTGACAGTATCGCTATGTCGATGTGATCCATGAAAGTAATCGAGAAGAACCGTTCGTTCCCAGAAGACTCGCCGGACTCTGTTAGGGTGGCGAAGAAGCTGATGTTGTATGTGTGTCCGTCGAACCATTGGTTGTAGGGTGAAGACCAGTTTGCCTGAGATCTCTGGTGAGGATCTAGGATGAATGGGCCATTGTCAGATACCTGCTCGAAAACTGTCTGGCCAGTATCCTCGTCCACGATTCGCATAGTCACTTCGTAGACCCCTTCGATTACGCCATTAAGCAATGGTACAGCGAAGTCGTGGGACTCTTGGCCAAGTGGGTTTGTCGCGTATACGCAGTTGTAGACGGGGTCTGCCACACAGTCGATTACATCGGCCTGGAGTAGTGTGATGTCCGCATTAGCAATCTCGAAGAGAATGGTCGATACGTTGTTTGCCTGGCTGATCTCGGGCTTTGAGAACCATTTCGAGGTGTTGTCAGTGTTGTCATACATCGTCATCAGATCGATTCTGTACAAGCCGCTCTGGAAGTCATGGGTCCCCATTTCGATGTTTCTTCTCTGGGCCGCATCCATTCCCGTGACTGGTTCGGTGTAGACTCCGTCGTCTGTGAATGTGTAGTCGTCTACCCTGATGTTGTCAATTGCGAATCCCGCGTATCCAGCATTGCCATTTACGCCGTCGTCATTAGAGTAGAATCTCCACGTGAATGTCACTTCGGAGCCAGCCAGAGAGGTGCACTCTTCTGTCCATCCGAAAGAGTCGTCGCTGGTCTGATTCAACAGATGGACATGGGTCAGGTCGATTCTGGAGGTGGAAACTAGGTTGTCAGAGTCAAACCATGAGACCCATCCGTCTTCACCGATGTCTCCCGAGTGATCACCTGCGTATTCGACTTCCTCGTAAAGTCCGTTTTGGTCGAAGTCCTCACAGTAGTTGTATATCGAATCGGTGTAGGGGTTGTATGCATATCGGAGGCCGTTGTCGTTGAGATCTGTCCAACTTCCGTAGATTATGCCCTCGTAAACCTCGCCTTCCTTCACCCAAGTAATCTCCAGGTAGGAGAAGTCTCGCACAGACTGGACATTGCCGTTCCTGTCGGCGATATGGTCTCCTTCGGCGAAGTAGTCGAAGGTCAGGAAAGTGAAATCCGCTCCACTGTCTGAAATCTCGATTGGCTCGAGGGTCAGAGTCTCGTTCCAATTGTCGCCATAGCCATCTGATGGGTGACCGAGCCAGTATGCCTGATTCTTGAAAACGCCCTGGTTCTGTGGCAGCATATCATTTGACCCAGAGGAGTCATCAAGCCTGCTGCCATTCTCGTTGCCATCGTCATCCCATATAGGCTGGAAGCCAGAGAAGTCCTCGGCTGCAATCAACTCTGGCAGAGCGTTGCGAACCTTCGCCTCTACTTCGAAGTCAACAACAGTGTTGCCCCAGTTCTGGACTCCAATGGTAATTGGCCGTAGTCCAGAGGCATAGCGTTCCCCGTTGATTAAATCCAGCCAGGGCTCTTCAATAAGACCAGGATCGTAAAGATTCTTCACTGTTAGTTGGAATTTGACCTCGTCGTTAGTGGCGTCTTGGTCGGGCTGTCCTGAGCCTAGATTAGCATTGGACAGCTTTGTCGAAACGTAGTAGGTCGTATTGTCTATGAAATCTGCAGTGAGTTGAACTGTGAGTGACTCGCCTGCAACCAAATCAAGATTGGATAGTTGTTGGCTCTCTATTGTTGAAGAGCCGAATGTAACGTCCCTCTTCCTGATTGTGATGTTGTCGATTGCGAAGCCGTCCAATGCTGAATTGTCTGCGGAGCCATCGGGACCTACGGATCCCTCTAGGCCGCTCCTGAAGCGGAACCTGATGTCTATAGTCTGACCTGCATATGGTGTCAAGTCGATCGTCTCGGCCCTCTGATCCAGTCCGCCATCTTCGTAACATCCCGCATAGGGGTACCCGAAGGCAAGATAAGGCATGTAGCAAGAGTCCTTTATTCCGCCTCCCTCGGTATAGTTGTTCCACAGAGTAGAGTGCCAGTCGCCGTAGAAGTCTCCGTTGTAGTCATTGTACTCTGGATCTGGAGCGCTAGAGACTCTGTCCTCAATCCTGTACTTTCTCTCATTGTCCCATCCACCGAATCTCCATACTGGTTCCCAACCGGATCCATCGCTCCAAACTTCAACGCTGCAGGAGTCCTCGTACAGCCACCTCTCGATAACATCGTAAGGCTCAGCGAGGAAGAGTTGGAAGAAGCCAGCACTACAAATTGCATCCATGTCCAAGAAGGCTGCATCAGCCCCTGAGAGACTTATGTTCTCGAGGATCAAGGCCTCGTCCATGTGATTGTAATATCCGGAGACGTCCGAGGAGTTTCCATCATCGAACTCATAGGTGTGACTAACACCTGCCCAGTAGTAGTTCGTTGGATTGGCTTCTGCCTCCCATGGATAGTAGAGTACCTCTTCCCAAGAGGAGTTATCCTGCTCAGGGTTTGTATCGCATGATGTGGTGTTGTTGTTCCCACACATGTAGTCAGTATTGTTGTAATGTACCACATCGTTCTCCTGGTATGTCACTCCCGATTCCCAGTATCGGTCTTCGTCGACATGCCAGGATGAGTTGCCTGCCCCATATTCGCCGGTGTATGAGTACTTGTTGAAGCTAGCAGAGCCCGTGTTTATGTTTGCAGATGTGCTTTCGAAGTCGTTGAAGTATACGATGGTGTCAGTGCCTCCTAGTACCTCACGAACCTCTAGATCTACATCCAGGCTTCCTCCGGAAATCGGCATCAATCCGGTGTTCTTCACTGTAACATTGACCCAACGGTTCCCCTCACCGACAATGTTCTGGAAAGTTGCTGGGTCCATCACAGAAGGCTCGATCTCTACACGAGTAATCCCCAAGTCGTAGTTGTCCAATGCTAGCACAGAGAGGTAGTCGCCCTGTCCGGCATAGCCTTGAGTGTCCAGCCACATGGCGTTGTTGGAGAACCTGTATGTGTAGTCGGCTTGGCCGATCACAACCTCGAGAGCGCTGGAATCGCCACCTTGAAGCTGTCCGGGCATGGCCATTGTAGGTCTGCGTCCGACATCAAAAGAGAGTGGTGAAAGGTAGCCATCGCTATTTGGGTCTGCAAGGAGAATCTGGACTGTGTTGAGAGCCCTAAGATTCGGCCTAAGCAGATAGGTCTGGTTTTGAACAGTGGACTCCTGGGTATCTAGCAGTGTCAATGAGGTAGGAACAAAGAAGTCAACCTCACCATCTTGATTTACATCTGCAATCGTCACAGATGGAGCAAGATAGTCTCCGAATGGAACATAGTTCTGCGTATCCCAGTTTGCCCCGTTCCTAGTGGCATAAGATATGTTTCCGGTTATTCCGTCTACAGCGGCAATGAGGTCGATACACCCCATATCTTCGCACTCGTCGGAGTTGTCATCGGGAGTCGTGTCTGCTATATCGATCCCATATAGCGGGTAGTCGTGCTCGGCATCCAAAGTGAACTCATGCGTCGTCCCCGTTGATGTCGGGTCCATTGGGTTGGGGTAGGTTCCCGTAAGACAGTCGTATTCCAAGACGGTCATGTTATCGAATGTTCCTGCAGAGTAGCCTACTCCAGCATTGTAGGGAGGTGTTCTCAAGAGCCAAATGTCCAGATCTACGCATTCTCCTGGAATTGGATCTCCTGTAAGTGGGTTGGTCTGAAGATCTTCTCCCCAATTACCTAACATCACTGATGTGTAGAGCCCGCTTGTCAGAGGCACAGATATCGGGGCGTGTTGATTTGCAGGTATAGAGTAATCTGGACCCTTGTAAATCTGAATGAATTGATTAGCGAACGTTGAGTCTGTAGAGGAGAAGACTACGTCAGCGTTTCCGTCTCCATTGATGTCTCCAACGTCAAAGCCCTGCAAATAGGGATTTACAACCGTGATTGTGTCAAACATCTGCTCCCACATGTTTACTCGCTCACTGCAAACTCCCTTGAGCACGGTCAGGTTTGCAGGTCTAACGAATGACTCTCCGACGAATCTAACATTTTGCTGGTAGTAGATGATGTCGTTCACGTCATCTCCATCTACATCAGCAATCTCCACTCTATTTCCGTCAGCAACGTCCCGGAAGCCAGCCCTGAAGGAGTCGTTGTTGGAAATCTGTATGTCCTGGCGGTCCCCGAAACCGCCTGATCCGTCATTATACAGGAAGCTTAGGAAGTGTCCCATTCCGCTGCCTGAGGCAATGTCGTTATCGCCATCACAATCTAAGTCGCCTATCGAGATATACAGAGGATCCCTTTGGACGCCATACTGTGTGGTGTGAGAAGCTGCTGCATAAGGGGCCATCGAGACAAACAGTGACGTCATCATTAGCAAGACAAGAGAAACTGCCCTCCTACTCCTAACAACTGCGTCTTTGGTGGTCCTACTCTCGTTCATCATGCGTGTTCGGACTTTCCGACCACTCTTATGCATTACCAATGGGTGTTTTTTTCCTGCATAGTAATAGCACCATGAGCACTACTTCATCTCAAGCCAACTTGGACTGGGCGAATAACTCACATCTGAGCCCCCGTAGACCTTCTCCAAACGCCCCATAATCCATAGCCTGTCCAAGAAAATAGCCATGTCGGTCGAGTCCTTGTTTAGCTTGTCACCAAGCAGGGTTTCAATCATGCCGACCTCAATAGATGACTGCCCGTGTTCCCTAACCACCAGTGTCATCAGGATTTGCAACCAAGCCTCTGACATTGGGTCCCCTGAGAGGTTGTTGCTCAGAGGCTCCAGATCCTCTATTTCATCAAGGAATTCTCTTAATTCACGAATATTAGGTTCTGATGCTGTCGCAATTCCAAACTCTTCAGCGCTTGATTCGATATCCATGCTTCCAATTGCCCTGACGACTGACGGAATGCTGGACGGGTCGGGGGGCGGTCCGGGCAATCCTTCCTCAAACTCCGTGTCTTCTTCCAAAATAATCGCCTCTTGTTCAGTTGCCTTTCTTAGCTAGGTTCCTCAATACTGTCTGCAGAATGCCACCGTTCCTGAAATACTCGACTTCAACTGGTGTCTCGAGACTTACCATTGCTGAAAAACTGGTCTCATCGCCATTATCCTTCCTAGCAGTAACGGACATCTCGGATAGCGGCTCGATATCTCCCGAAACTGGAATGTCAAAAGTCTCAGTCCCGTCCAATCCCAGTGATTCTGCGTCCTGACCATCCATGAAGGTCAGTGGAAGTACTCCCATTCCAACAAGGTTTGATCTGTGAATCCTTTCGTATGACTTGGCAATCACGGCTCTAACTCCTAGTAGCAAGGTCCCCTTTGCAGCCCAGTCTCTACTACTTCCTGTCCCATACTGTGCACCTGCTAAGACCACCAATTGGCGTCCTTCGTCAAGATAGCGCTGACTTGCCTCGTGAATCGGAATTACCTCGCCTGAGGGGAAGTGCGTAGTGAATCCTCCTTCTGTTCCAGGGGCAATCTGGTTCCTCATCCGGATATTCGCAAAAGTCCCCCTCACCATAACCTCGTGATTCCCTCTCCTGCTTCCGAATGAGTTGAAGTCGATCGGTTTTACCCCCTTGCTAATCAGATACTGTCCGGCTGGACCGCTGCTTGGGAATGCTCCGGCCGGGCTGATGTGATCGGTTGTAACCGAGTCACCGACCTTTACCAGGACGCTAGCATCTTGTATCGTCTCTATCGGTGATGGTTCGAGAGAAATTCCCTCGAAGAAAGAGGGCAATCTGACGTATGTTGAAGATTCATCCCAGGGGTACAAGTCGCTGGACTCGCTTGGGATTTCGTCCCACCTAGGTTCGTTAAGAACGTCTGAATACCTCTTGATGAACATCTCCGGACCGATGGCCATCTCCACCGTTGAACGTATCTCCTCGTCACTAGGCCAGATGTCAGAAAGCATGACTGGTTCGCCGGATTCGGAAAACCCGAGAGGCTCGGAGCTGAAATCTATATCCAGAGTCCCTGCAAGAGCATAAGCTACGACGAGGGGGGGACTTGCGAGATAATTGGCCTTTATCTTCTGATGGATTCTTCCCTCAAAGTTCCTGTTACCGGAGAGAACACTGCCCACAACTAGCTCCGATTCATCAATCGCATTCTCTATTTCTTCGTCGAGAGGCCCCGAGTTGCCAATGCAAGTAGTGCACCCATAGCCTACCACGCTGAATCCCAGGGCGTCTAGTTCATCCGAGAGCCCTGCTTTGTCGTAGTACTCGGTAACAACTCTGCTACCTGGAGCAAGGCTGGGCTTCACCCATGGTTTGATCGAAAGGCCCTTTGATCTAGCATTCCTTGCAAGAAGGCCAGCAGCAATCATCACGCTGGGATTACTCGTGTTCGTGCAACTGGTGATTGCCGCAATAACTACATCGCCGTGAGAGAGTACGGAATCCCTGCCCTCTATTTGTGATGAGTCGTTGCTCCTCGAAGGAGATATTCCATGGCCCTGGTGCCCAACAGGAGAGTTGAGGCTCTCTCTCCAGTGCTTCTTCATCCTGGAAAGTGCAACTCTGTCTTGGGGCCTCTTCGGGCCGGAAAGAGAAGGCTCCACCGTACCCAGATCCAATTTCAGGTTTGACGTGAATTTTGGAGTAGGGGTTGATTCAGTGTAGAACAGGCCCTGGGCATTCAGGTACCTCTTGACGTTTTCAACGTGATCTGTATCACGCCCTGAGAGCCTCATGTAGTCAAGAGTGGTTTCGTCGACCGGGAAGAATCCGCAAGTGGCACCATACTCAGGGGCCATATTTGCTATAGTTGCCCTATCGGGGAGGCTCAGATTTCCCAGTCCCGAGCCATGGAACTCTACGAACTTGCCCACGCATCCATGCTCCCGTAGCATCTCTACAATCCTCAGAGTCATGTCTGTTGCAGTGACCCCCGCATCAAGGGAGCCTGTCAATTCGAACCCTACTACTTCTGGAAGTAGCATGTATATCGGCTGTCCCAGCATTACTGCCTCGGCCTCAATTCCGCCGACCCCCCAGCCAAGAACTCCCAAGCCATTGATCATGGTAGTATGAGAGTCGGTACCTACCAGAGTGTCTAGGACCCAAATTCCTTCATCCTCCCTTGCCACACTGGCGATCCACTCCAGGTTAACCTGGTGAACTATCCCCCTTCCAGGAGGAACGGCTCTGAAGTTGTCTAGACTCTGCTGGCCCCATTTCAAAAACTTGTATCGCTCGAAGTTCCTCTCATACTCAATCTCGAGATTTCGTTCCTTTGCATCGGGGAATAGGCCCGATACGTCTACCTGGACCGAATGATCGATTACTAGATCAACTGGGACCTGTGGGTTGACCATTTTCGGGTCTCCTCCGAGAACGGTCATTGCGTCCCTAAGAGCTGCAATGTCAACCAGGGCCGGAACTCCCGTGAAGTCCTGTAGTATGACCCTGCTAGGGCTAAATGGAATCTCGGAAGGCTCCATCTCGGGGGACCAGGCGGCAATCCTCCTGACGTCTTCCTCGACTACTAGGAAGCCATCGCACTTCCTCAATGCTGACTCCAGAAGAACCCTGATGGTGAATGGCAGTTCCTCAAGATTGCAGTCGCAACTTGAGCGTAGGGAGTTCAGATTGACGAACTTGGATCTAGAGCCGTCGACTTTCTCGAACTCTGATATCGCACCGAATGCCCCGTCACCGTCCATTTTCTCACCAATTGAAACCCAATGATGGTGGTAAATGAAGTTGCCTTTTTCGGCGCCTTTCTCTATGTTCTGATTTGTGCTGAAATTATAGTTACCTGATCGGCTGGAGAATCTGATGCAGTCGTAGGCACTTTGCTGATCGAGTTCACATGTTCCATTCCCGATACCACGTATCCAAAGACGGTGTGGCAAGAGCCGTCGTCATTTCTCTGGGGGGTCTCCTCCCCAGTGCAGTCCTTCTCATATTCTTCACCTGTTTGAGGGTCCACAACAGGCTCGTCCGCATCGAGGTGGCAGGGCACCACCATCCCAGTGCTAGGGTTTATCGACTCGCCGCAGCCATCACTTGGGATGATGTAGAACTGGCTACCATCGGTGTTCACCCCTGCATGAGCTGCAGCGATGGCCCCCTCAGTGTGCTTGAGCCCGTTATCATGCTCGTGAGGTATGGTCCAATCCTCCAAGGCGCATTCATTCTCTGGCTTTTCTACCCCATTGCACATCCCATAGTAAATTGCCGAATATCCGCCTGCACCACTTCTTCCTTCGATATCTCCGCCTTGTATCATGAATCCATCAATTATTCGGTGGAACTCAGTCATGTCGTACTGGAAGTTGTTCACGTGACTAATGAAACTCGCGACGTGCAGAGGTGCCTCGTGCTCGTACAGCTCAATCACTATCTCGCCCTCGATTTTTTGGCCATCCACGGTATATTGGACTGCAAAAACTACCTCTGGATTATCGCGGTCATCGAATATATCAGTTATCAGCTTGAAAGAAGAAAGCGCTATCCCCAAAGAAACGAGGATTACCAGCACCCCCAATGGAGTAGGGTTTCCCTCGTCGAACATATTGAATCCCAGCCCCAACGAAATGGACCTCTCGTCCATCATCGAGGCCAGCTTGTTCATGCTCCTCCTGGTCTCCTTGTCGCCAGAATTCAATGACAATGACTTCGAGTAATTCTTGTACGCCTTCTGCCAGTGACTCTTCTGATTCCTCTCATCTAGCAGACCCATTTCCGAACCCGCGTCAGCAGCGAGTCTCAGAGTCCTCGCTCTCTGGTTGTCATTCTCTATGCTTCCCCAAGCCAGACGGAGGGGTTCCAATGCCTTCTCTGGGTCTCCCTTGTCCATTTGCTGGGCGGCTTCGTCCCATGACGCCTGCAGTTCCTCGGGAATAGGCACGGTCGGCCGAACCCCCCATCATTGAAAATTGCAACGGATGGATTTGCACCTCGAAATCTGGTGGTTTGGCTATGGCAACGCATAATACCCGAAGACTTCGCCGACAGCCTGCGAGGTACCAGTTGAGTGGGCTCAGCGTTGGGGAAAGAGAGAGCAATGGGAAGAATCGCGAACGATTTTGTAATCAACGTCGCAACTGCGAACGGAACAGGGTCTCAGTCGTCGAACCTGATTATCTTGCATTCCATGTTCGAGATGGGTGTCCCGGTCAGTGGAAAGAATCTCTTCCCTAGCAACATCTCCGGACTTCCTACATGGTTCATTATCAGGGCAAGTGACAGAGGCTACCAAGCTCCAGGAGACAACACCAATATCCAGGTTGTGATGAACAAGGATACGTGGGCCAAGGACATAGAGGACCTTGAGCCTGGAACCATAGTGATTTTCAACGAAGACGTGAAGCTTCCAGTGGATAGGGAAGACTGTGTCGCCCTTGGGATGCCAATGACGAAGCTGGCGAGGGGGGTTGCACCCAAATTGGCCAGGCTAATGTGCAACATGTACTACGTCGGAGCGCTAGCGCATCTGCTTGATATTGATGAAGGCGCCATAAACAAGGCCGTGGCATCGCAGTTCAAGGGAAAGGAGAAGGCGATTGAGTTGAACATTCAAGCGATTTCAGAAGGCAGGTCCTATGCAAAGGAGAACTGGGACTATGAGTGCCAGTATTGCGTGGAGTCACGTGAGAAGGACCCTGATACATACCTCATTGAGGGAAACGAGGCAACTGCTCTTGGAGCAATCTATGGTGGGATCAACATGCTATCATGGTACCCAATCACTCCGTCCTCATCACTAGCAGAGTCGGTAATCGGCTGGTTGCCCGATCTGCGAAGCGATGATCAAGGGGGGTCCACATGCGCGGTAATCCAAGCAGAGGACGAGTTGGCTGCTGCTGGAATGGTGATCGGCGCAGGGTGGGCAGGAGGAAGAGGCATGACTTGCACAAGCGGCCCGGGAATCTCACTAATGTCGGAGTTCATTGGCCTTTCATACTTCGCAGAGGTGCCCGGAGTAATTTGGGACGTGAACAGAGTCGGGCCATCTACCGGATTGCCGACTAGAACCCAGCAAGGGGACCTCACGCTCCTGTATGAGGCAAGCCACGGGGACACCCAGCATATTGTACTGATTCCGGGAACCGTGGATGAGTGCTTTGAGTTTGGTTGGAAGGCATTCGACTTCGCAGAGAGGTATCAAACGATGGTTTTCGGCTTCAGTGACCTTGATCTTGGAATGAATCGGTGGAAGACAGCGGGATTACAATACCCTGACTCTCCTATGGACAGGGGCAAGGTGATCAGGACCCAAGAAGAGATGGACTCGATATCAAACTACGGGAGGTACCGAGATGTTGACGGGGACGGGATCCCTTACAGGACCCTCCCTGGAAGCGGCTTGGACCCAATCCTGTACAGGGGGACTGGGCACGATGAAGACGGTGTGTATTCGGAAGACCCAGAGGTATACCACAAGGCTATGGCGAGGCTGAGGAAGAAGATTGATGGTTCTAGAACTCACCTTCCATCACCAGTGATCCGGGAGGAGGATGACAAACAGGTGGGAGTGGTATTCTACGGCTCCATGGAGAACACCATCGTAGAGATTGACGACATCCTGGAAGAGACTGGGCTCTCTGTGAGTACTTGTAGGGTCAGAGCCCTTCCGCTACACCCTGAAGTCGAGGAATTCATCGACCGTCACGAGAAGACCATTGTCCTAGAGATAAATAGGGATGGGCAGATGTACGGAATCCTACGCAAGGAGGTCCCAGCGGACCTGGTTCCAAAGATTCACAGCGTAGCATACAGCGACGGGATGCCTCCACGTGCCCGGGTATATGCAGAGAAAATTCTGGAAGTATTGAACGAGGGGGGGGCATGACGGTCTTGAAATTGAACGTCCTCGAGCTCGAAAAGTCGGAATACACAGGGGGCAAGTCCTCCCTATGCCCAGGGTGTGGGCACGATCAGATATCGAATGTGATAATCCAGTCTGCCTGGGAAAATGGGATCCCCCCTGAGGGCATAGCAAAGATGAGCGGGATTGGATGCTCCTCCAAGACCCCTGCATACTTCCTAGGCAAGAGCCACGGATTCAACACCGTCCATGGGAGGATGCCATCGGTGACCACGGGTGCAAACATGGTGAACAAGGGCCTATCCTTCATTGCGGTCTCCGGCGATGGGGACACAGCAAGCATTGGAATCGGACAATTCGTTCATGCCATAAGGAGGAACCTGGATATGGTTTACATCATCGAGAACAACGGAGTATACGGCCTAACAAAGGGGCAGTATAGCGCTACGGTGGAGAAGGGCTCAAAGAAGAAGAAGGGGGCGATAAACCGGCAGGCCCCGATTGACCTATGCGCTATGGCGATCAACCTCGGATGCAGCTTCGTCGCGCGTTCATTCTCTGGCAGCAAGAAGCAGCTTACAGCCTTGGTGAGGGCGGCCATGAGCCATAGGGGGATGGCAGTGATTGACGTGATTTCCCCATGCGTGACCTTCGCGAACAATGACGAGTCATACCGTTCATACAACTACGTGAAGGACAACGACGAGGTGCTGCACATCCTGGATTACATCCCCCACTTCTCCCCCTTGGAGGAGGTCGATGTTCCTGAAGGCGAGTTCGCGGAGATTTCCCTCTTCGACGGCTCCACACTGAGGATTGAGACGGTCGGCTCCGACCACGACCACACGGATGCAGTATCTGCGCTATCAGCAATCCATCAGGCCGAGAAAGGCGAGAGGCACGTCACTGGCCTTCTCTACTACGACCCGGAAGTGCCGACCGCTACCGACACGCTCAATCTCTCCGAGACGCCGCTGGTCGGCCTTGGCGAAGAATCGTTGCGCCCAAGCGAAGACAGCCTGAAGGGCGTTAATGACAGGTTCAGGTCCTGAATCGTACCCTGCGATGCTAGGTTTTCTTGAAATATCCGGCCCTAGTCCGTCTACTACCAGTCCCTTGGTGTAGTGGTCCATCATACGAGACTCTGGATCTCGTGACCCTGGTTCGAATCCGGGAGGGACTACCAACTTCAATCGATATACCTGTACAGCAGTTGAGATACCCAACTCACCATCATCACGATCATGAACCAACCGAGTGCCGTCTTAGCCCAGCGGGATGGCTCCCTCTTGGGGGGGAATGGGTCTATTCCAGCATTCAAGGCCTGAGAAATAATCTCCAACTCCTCCTCGATTGTCTCGGGAGGCCTCATTTCCTCACGGCTCCGAAGTTGGGTCCCAGCCGGAAACGTAGGACTCCTCCAAGTCGGCGAAGGCCGATTCCGTACCAGACAGATCTACGGAAAGGCTACCTATGTTCTCCTCGATTCTCGATGGATTGCTGGACTTGGGGATTGTGATTGCCCCCGAGTCAATGCACCACTTGATTGCCGCCTGGGCAGGAGTGCAGCCTAGTGATTCGGCTAATGCGGCCAGACTGGGGTCGTCGACCTTGTGCCCTCTTGCTAGTGGAGAGTAAGCCATTGGAACGGCCCCTACTTCCCTAATCGCGGCCCTCAAAGCTGGCCTCTGAAGCCAGGGGCTGATCTCAATCTGGTTTACCGAGGGCAAAAACTCGGCGTATGAGAGCATCGCATCCAAATGATGGGCCCCGTAGTTGCTAACTCCGATCGACCTAGTCCACCCATTGGATAGACATTCCTCCATTCCCTTCCAAACTGGCCCTCGGGCTTCCTGATCCTTGGGAGGAGCGTGGACAAGGTATAGATCCATGTAATCCAGCCCCAGATTTTCCAGGCTTTGTTGGCATCTCTCCAAGGTCTCCTCATGGCTGTTTGCATGGGGTTGCCTGAGTTTTGTGACCACGAAAATCTCGTCTCTTGGAATTCCAGAATCACGGATGGCCTCTCCGACCTCATCCTCATTCCCGTAAGCCATTGCGGTGTCGATAAGCCTGTATCCCTTATCCAGAGCATGCCTTACCGCGTCTCTACACTCCCCCGGTTCCCCCATCAGATACACTCCCAAGCCAAATCTGGGCATCTCAATCTCGTGCTTTTGCTGGCCGGTGGTAATGTCCCTGTTGGAAATGGAAACTGTCTCCATGCGTTGCGAAGGATAGCATGCATATTCAATCGTTATCGTAGCGAGGTTGAAGCATCGAATCCCCTCGAGTGGGCGTGGACGAGTTACCAGAAGGGCTCGAGATTCCTGAATTCGAGTCCCGTCCCCATATCCCATCGGCCTCAGTGATGCTCAGTAGGGCCTCTGGAGATGGGCACGAGATCCTACTTGGGCACAGGAGCTCAGAGCTTCCTGCATTTCCGGATCTCTGGTCCTTCCCCGGAGGAGGTGTTAGTAGAGTCGATCGTAAGGCAGCGGAAA
>PBOL01000042.1 GCA_002725315.1 Methanobacteriota archaeon
GGTTCATCGTGGGTCAGGACCGAGGGCAGGAGGCCACTGCTGATTCACACCGAGCCATTATCTGAAGATGATGACGTTCAAGGTTTTGTTGTCGCTACTGGAGAAATCGTGCAGCATAGGCTTAGACCCCCGGAGATCCATACAATTGACCAGGTTGCTTCTTCGATATCCAAGAAAGGGATAGGCAAGGTTACTCTTCGATGTAGCCTAGATCCTGATATCCACCCTACCCTACAAAGACGTCTGGACAGGGAGATGAAAGGGGTGGAAGGTTCCAGGGGTTTCATGGTCGACATGGAGGTTGCCCGTCCATCGGGCCCGCAAACAATCTTCTTGGTGTGCAAGGAATAGGATTTATCGCCCCTACGGGGCGTCCAATCGGTTCAAATAGGGAGGGTAGGTCGCCGAGATGCCCAATGGGCCACCGGGAAAACCGGTGAACGCGGGGGAACCGGAATGCCAAAAGTGGACGAAGCAGAGCTGGGTGACGATTTTTCGTACATCCTGAGAATAGCTGACACAGATATAGA
This sequence comes from Methanobacteriota archaeon, assembly GCA_002725315.1. Classification (GTDB taxonomy): domain Archaea; phylum Thermoplasmatota; class Poseidoniia; order Poseidoniales; family Thalassarchaeaceae; genus UBA36. The sequence goes on from PBOL01000042.1 coordinate 531, forward strand.
TGGCCTCAAACCGATAACCTACGGCCTTGCTTCCGTGAAAGGAATTGGCATCAGGACCTCGATGATGGTGTGCCAGATGTCAGGAATAGATGGCAACAGGCTGGGGGGGCATCTTTCCTCCGAAGAGCAAGACAAGCTTAGGAAGGCAATCGACGAGTATGCAACAAACGTTCCATGGTGGATGGTGAATCGCCAGAGGGACTTGGAAACTAACGAAGATGCCCATATCATCTCTAATGAGGTAACGATGACTAAGGATGATGATGTCTCACGACTCGCAGAAATCAAGACCTATCGGGGAATTAGGCACAGAAGTGGGCACAAAGTCAGAGGGCAGAGGCTGCGGTCAAATGGAAGGAAGGGTTCCGCCCTTGGTGTTGAGAGGAAGAAGTGAGGTAGATTAAATGGGTGAGCCAAAGTTTTCCAGACCCAAGACCCAAACTCCAACCCATCCCTGGAAGCAGGCAAGGATTGACGAAGAGCACGCACTAAAGGAAAAGTACGGCCTAAAGAAAGTGGGCGGTATGAGGGAGATTTGGAGAGAGAAATCCGCCCTTAGGAGACATCGGAACCAAGCAATGAAGCTAATTGGTAGGGTTGATTCATCTGAAGGCCACTATGCCAATGAAAAGGAGCAATTGCTTGGTTCGCTATACAAGAAAGGTCTTCTTCAAGAAGGCGCAGATGTCGGTGACGTGCTGGAAATAAACGTAGAGCATATGCTATCGAGGCGTTTGCAATCCGTAGTCTACTACAGAGGCCTTGCACCATCGATGAGAGCGGCTAGGAATCTAATAGTCCACGGGCACATTTGCATTGGGGAGCAGCGGATGACTGTTCCTGGATATCATGTCCTAAAGGAAGAAGAAGAGCAGTTGCGCTACAGTCAGAATTCACCCTTCTCAGATCCAGAGCACTCATTCAGGAAAGAGTTGGAGCTACGAAGAGTGTCTGAAGATAACGAGGTGCAGGTCGCTGACGAAGACCCTACAGAAGTAAGCCAAGAGCAAGTTCAGGACGGCGAATCATCCGAGGAAAAGGGGGATGAATGATGGGGCATAAGGCAATCCTCCATATTTTCAGCACGTTCAACAACGTGTTGATTACAGCTACCGATCTGACTGGTGCAGAGACGATTTGCAAAGTCTCAGGAGGAATGGTGACCAAGGGGGGGAGTGATTCCGGAGGTCAGTTTGCTGCAACTAGGGCCGCGGAAAAAATCGCAGAGTTGCTTTCCGAGAAGGAGTTCGATCAGGTCATTGTGAAGTACAGGGGGGCTGGAGGGAATAGATCCAACAGTGCCCCGGGAGCTACGGCGGCAATTAGGGCTTTGACAAGAGCAGGAATGAAGATCACTAGGATAGAGGACGTTACCCCAATTCCAACAGATGGGACAAAGAGCAAGGGCGGAAGGAGAGGCCGTCGAGTATGATGAAAAGGTGAAAAAATGGTGAAGATGAAGGTGTTGAAGGAATCCGACGAAAGGCTGCAGGTACTGCTGACAGGAACTGACCGAAGCTTTGCAAGCGCCCTGAGGAGATCTCTAATCTCTGACACTCCCAAGATGGCCATAGACAGTGTTAGGTTCCAATTGGGGACCAAAGAGCAGGATGAAGAAGTCTGGGAGACAACGGGGCCGATTCCAGACGAGATGGTCGCACAACGTCTCGCCATGATTCCGATTCCCACCAGACATGAGAAGTTCCACTTCCAGGATGAGTGCCCCAACTGCAAGGATCTAGTTGAGGCTGACAGGGGATGCCTAGAATGTCAGATGATTTACACTTGCGTTGTCTTCGGGAGTGATGAGGGCAAGTGGGTAACTGCTGGAGACATGAAATATCTTGGTGAGGAGTCATTAGAGATACCAGAGGATTACAAGTCAATTCCAATCACAAAGTTACTCAAGGGACAGATGATCGAGTTCTATGCTACTGCGATTATGGGCAGAGGAAGGGATCATACGAAGTGGTCTCCGGTTTGTGGTGTTTCATTCAGTCCTCGAAGAGTCGGCGTGATTAACAACAAAAGCAAGTCCAAGGTGCTATGGGGAATGGACCTTGAAATCACAGCGAAAGACTTCGGAAAGGACAATCGTCTCGATGACGTAGACAAGGTTGCCAGACTGGTTCGTGAATTAAACCACGTCGGAGAAGGAACTGAGGCTTCTCGAGAGTTCAAGGATGCGATATCTCTAGAAGAGGTCCCGGGTGAATATATCCTGGACTTCGAAACCGATGGCTCAATGACTCCCAGGGTGGCACTAGAGATGGCTTGCAAGGAATTGGCAGAGAGATTCGGGGCTCTAGAGCAAGACCTTGGAGCAGCACTCTGAGATTACAACAATTCATTACCTATTCGCGGGATGATTCGCTATGGCGACTAGGCTAGGCAGGGGGCATTGCGGAGCCCATCTGACACTGCTTTTCACAGTCGAGGACGAGTCTGATGAGCCAGAATTCCAAGGAAGCATTGGTTCTGGAATTTGCCTAGAGCACGGTGTTGAGGCTGTGGCTAGAGGAGAAGATGGGGGGGCATCTCTGACGGTGTCGTTTCTCGATGGTGATTACGATCCATCAATGTATGAGGACGTGCTTGAGTTTCTCTCTTCTGATATTCCAGAGGCTGCCGAATTGATATGGGAACTGAATATCAGGATGAGTCTTCCAGCCTCCCAAGGATTTGGGATGTCGGCGTCGGGTGCGATTGCCGCAGCAATGGCATTCCAGAGGGCAATGGGAATCCCTAACGAAGAGTGCGTGAGAAGGTCTTTCCTAATCGCGCATTTTGTCGAGAGGAAGAGGTCTAGTGGACTTGGGGACACTACGGCCTTGGCGGCTGGAGGAGTCGAAAGGAGGATCTCTGCGGGTTCTCCCTTTAGTGGGGAGTTATTGAGAAATGGTCCAGGAGTAGCTGAGGGTTGGTCGGAAGGGAACTCTGTTCTTCTGTGCTGGAGAAAGGATACCGGGGCCCACACATCAAACTACATCGACGATAATGCGTGGAAGATCAAGATCAGTGATGCGGGAAGAAGCGCAATGGACGTGCTGGGATCGGGTAACTGGGACAAGAACAGATGGGGGGACCTGATCGGGGCTGCGAAGGCTTTCTCAAGGGAAAGCGGACTTGTCGAAGATGTTTCTAGGGGCAATCTAATCTCAATAGTCGAACAGGAGATTTCCAATTGCGGTCTCGAAGGAAGGGCTTCTGCATTACTATGCATGCTGGGAGAGAGTGTAGTGGTTCTACAAAATGAACTGAACGATAATGGCGAGGAATTGGTAGTTCTGGCTGAAAGACTCAGGTCTCTTGGGATGGAAACTAAGTTTAGTAAAGTGGGAAGATTGGGCTAATCATCGGCCCTCTTTGAATTCTCATGGAAGTCCTCAAGGGGCTTCAGGTCAAGCGGGCTAGAGTCCAGCTTGACCGCTCCCTTTAGTCTCAGACCTTCACAAAAACCGTGCCTGTAGACAATTGCTCCCTGCCCATACTCGGCCACATATCTGTCAACCTGCTTCTGGGTCTTCTTCCTTGGGAACTTTAGATCAGCACCAAAGAAATGCTTTGCGTCTATCCAGGCGCAAGGGATCCCATTGATCCTAACATCATCCAAGAGTAGCAAATCAGGAGTAATGATCGCCCTGCCCTCGCTTCTTTTTTGTTCGTTTAGCAAATCTTCCTGCTTTCTGAAACGTATTCCAAGAGAAGTGAAATGGTCGCAAAGAATTTCCTCAAAAATCTCAGCGGCATTTTGGGTCTCAGTCTGGTTTACCGAACTCACCCTGTCTACCGACTCAGCGAGTTCAAACTGCTCTCTATCTCGTTCGTTTAGCTTCGATGGGTGCTTGTTCAGAGTGTCCTTAATCCTAGTTTTTGTCCATCCTCTACCTGTAAGAACTGCGCGGAAGGTGTTGACTGGGGGGGCGTCAAACCTCTTTGACAGGGAAACCACGCTCTCTCCCGAGTCATAGCGCCTACTGATCTCATTTGACCTTCGCATCAGCTTTGAATGGGAGTAAACGCTCTTCTCCTGATTTAGGGCAGCCCTGAGAGAGAGTGCCTGTTCCAGTGAAATCGGCATACCCTCCAGCTGTTCTGCAATCTCCTGAACCCTGTCCTCGGGAAGAAAACCGAATTCTCCCGGTATACAGGCGATCTTTCCCGCTGTGACCTGTATTGACTTGGGGACCGCATTAGTTTTCCAGTTAATTTCCACCTTACTTGGAGGAGGGTCTATCTCCTTTGGAATTCCCATTGGCCGTGGATTGACCCTGAACCTAGATAGTGCCCTCTCTATTTCCTTAGACCTAGGCTGCTTGCCGTTCTCCTTAGGAACATTGTTTTCGCTCCTAGGTTTCCGGCGGCGCCTCCGGCGCCCCCGGCGCCGCTTAGCATTCCCGTCTTCACTCAATGGCATGCCCAAAGAAAGGAGCCCCATGAACCCACCGAGTGGAGGAGCTAGTTCCGGAAGCGTGCAATGATATCGTATATTGCATCCCTAATTGGCCATGGAACCAACACAATAGTCGATGCTAACGGCCAAGGAAATCGAAGAAGTCTGAAGACCCGCCAAATAGCAGAGCTCTTTGCATACCATTCCCCGGAGGGGGAAACCAAGAAGACCGAGTCCACACCGAAAAATCTGGTTGGCATCGAGCCCAGAAGGCTCTGGCCCTGTTCGCTACTCTGCCCGATAAGTGTGACATTCGAGTTTTCTCCTCTTTTCTGGATAAATCTAGCCCATCGGCTACACTTGTTGCAAGAATCATCGAAGAGGACAAGGGGACTTTTCATTTGGCACCTACAAGAATGCTATACCTGGCTCCAATGGGAATGAAATTCTCGCCTTTCCACCAACGTCCTCTCCATGCCCCACTCTGTAGACCTCGATTGAACCTACACCCAGAGAGGAAGAAATGAACTCGGAGTTTTCCTTTATCACGGCCGTCTCATCGAGACCGCTAGATATGAGAGACTTCTCTCCGTCCGACCAGGAGTGTATCCTTCCTCGTTTCTTCTTACTCCCCGTCGTCAATGCCATCCATGTCTGCATAACCTCACCCCGCTTCGACTCTTCCTGGAATACTTCGAGAGACTGTACATGAGACTGACCATGCGACTTGAAATCAAAGCCCTCGAGGTTTAGTCTGATGGCTTCTCTAGCCATTTCAGCCTTCCACTCAGGAGCGGTCTGAATAACAGCTCGAGTGATTTCCCCTTCGGAGTGTCTTTCGGCGAGAGACTTTAGGCTCCTGCCACTGTTGATTAGTTCCTTGATGTATTCCTCCCTAGCCATAACAGAATCACTATCGGGGGCATCTGGAGCAGCAGCCAAAATGTGCTCTGCAAGCATTCCGTCCGCTCCGAAATTATGCCAGAACTCCTCTGCTAGATGAGGTGTCGCCGGGGCCAACATGGGAATCCAAACCTGTAGGAGTTTCCTGGCAGTAATTGGATCGCAACCTCCTCTTCGAATGTACCAAGCCCAGTCAGTCAACATCTCAAAGTGGCTAATCATGACTCCCTCCCTGAGGCTAACGTTTGACATTGCTCTCGTCCAAGAAGTCTGGTTTTTCCTCAATTTAGCCATCAGCCATTCATCCATTTCCGATGGTCCGCCATCAACTGACAATGCCTGTTGAACAGCATCAATTATCGAGTAAATCTGGCGATTGTTTGCCTCCAGAGCACTATCTGACCAATCCATTCCTGCTTCCGGATTGGCTCCGAAAAGGATGAACAAACGAACTGTGTCAGCACCATACTTGGAAACCATCTCCTCGGGGCTTACGGTATTCCCAAGAGACTTGCTCATCTTGGCAGAGCGCGAAGACAGAGGAGAGTCGCAAGTGGGGCAGTCTGCTCCGAAATTATCGACGTGATACTCGGAATTGCATTTTTCACAGTATGGAGCCGGGGCATTAAGCATCCCTTGACATACCAACCTTCCAAAGGGCTCTCCTACTGAGTTCAGTCCCGAATCTCTGGTGAACTTTGTAAAGAAGCGGGCGTATAGCAGATGCATCACGGCATGTTCAATCCCTCCAATATAGAGATCAACTCCCCCATCCATCCAATAATCCACCTTTTTTCTATCGTAAGGGAGAGAGTCATTTCCTGCATCACAAAAACGCATGAAATACCATGAAGAGTCAAAGAATGTGTCCATGGTATCGGTTTCTCTCTTGGCGTTCCCCCCACAGGAGGGGCACGCTACTTCGGTGAACTCTGGATGAGAGGCCAGGGGGTTTCCACTCTGTTCCTCACTGAAGACCACGTCAAGAGGTAATCTAACTGGGAGATCATCCCTTGGGACAGGAACTATCCCACATGAGTCGCAATGGACCATGGGAATGGGAGTCCCCCAGAACCTCTGCCTACTCAGAAGCCAATCCTTGAGGCGATACTCCACTTTGCCGTAACCTGATCCGGAAGATTCGAGTGCTTCGATCACGCTGCTCTTTGCAACATCCCCCGAAAGTCCATCGAAACCGTCTTTGGAGGAGTTTACCATAGGCCCGTATCCTTCGAATGCATCCTTCAGCGGGGAGCTAGGATCTTCTCCTTCTCTCTGAATCAGAACTCTCCTAATTTCCAGTCCATACGCCTTTGCAAAGTCAAAGTCGCGCTGGTCGTGACCAGGGACGCCCATCACAGCCCCCGTTCCGTATGTTGCGACCACGAAGTTTCCAGCATAAATTGGGACCTCTTCCCCATTCATCGGGTTTACTGCCATTCGACCTAGGAAGACCCCTTTCTTCTCCTTAAGCAAGTTGATTCTCTCGAACTCGGACATCTTTGCGCATTCGTCTCTGAGTTCCCTCCAACCATCCTCCCACTCGGTACCCTCGCAAATCTCCTCGCAAAGTGGATGCTCGGGAGAAAGTGTGACGAAGGTAACTCCGAAGATGGTGTCTGGACGTGTTGTGAAGGCACCGATTACAGAGTCTGATCCGGATATTTGAAAATTGATGTGGGCTCCATGAGACCGCCCGATCCAATTTCTCTGCATGGCCTTGACATTCTCGGGGAATGAAATGTGGTCAAGTTCGTCTAGGAGCTCATCGGAGTACTCGGTCATTCGCAAGAACCACTGGGCCATGTCCCTCTGAACCACCTCAAGCCCGCATCTCCAACAACGGTTGTTCTTTACCTGCTCGTTGGCAAGAACTGTGTCGCAATCGGTACACCAGTTAACTGGGGCAAGTCTTCTTTCCACTAGTCCACGCTCGTTCATAATTAGGAACATCTCTTGGTTCCACCTATAGTACTCAACGTCAGAAGTAGCCAAGAAGCGCCGCCAGTCGTATGAGTAACCCATTCTCTCCTGATCTGAGCGGATGCTGGAAATGTTGCTATGCGTAACTTCGTGGGGATGGCCTCCATCCTTCTTTGCGGCGTTCTCTGCAGGCATTCCAAATGAGTCGTATCCCATTGGGTATAGGACGTTCTTGCCCATTAAGCGCTGGAAACGAGCCATTGCATCGCCGATCGAATAGTTTCTGACGTGCCCCATGTGCATGTGACCAGAGGGATATGGGAACATCTCAAGGCAGTAGAATTTTGGTTTGGTGCTGTCGATCTCGACCTCAAAAGATCCCGAAAGGGCCCAATTCCTCTGCCATCTGGCCTCAATCTCTTGAGGGTCGTAATTCATCTCTTCACTCCCATTTGGCTTTTCGGGAGCGTTAAGCTCCCTGCATAAGCAGTAGGCAAGGCGAGGGCCCACCTAGCAGGGTCTGTGAAGCGGGCATTCGTGCCACAAACTCACGGCGGGCCACCTCGATTTGAACCATCCCCCTCATTAGACGACTGTCGATTATTCCATGCACTAGGACTTTGATTGGGGGCCCTCTCGAAACGTCTATGCTGTCTGATGGCGAGTTCCATATTTCTGTATGGGAAGACGGCGTGGAAGTCTGGGTAACTCAAATGGGGAACTTGATGAACATGAATACAGCATTCATCGACAGGTCAAATGGTGTTGTTGCAATAATAGACCCGTTCGATGCAGGAAAGTGGACTCAGAAGCTTGAGGAGGAGGGTTTGGAGCCCACTCATCTCCTATACACCCATACGCATAGAGACCACGCTGCTGGATTTCCCGGGATGATTAAGAGATTCCCAGAATTAGAAGTCTGGGGACATGAGGAGGCAAGGGTCCCTAGCCTACTTGGCCATGTAGTCTTCAGGAAAATCGATTTCACAAGGACTTGGGATTGCTTGCCAGATGAGACTGTTGGATGGTCTGCTGGCGCCATCAATCTAGGGATTACACACTCACCGGGCCATGCCCCTGGCCATGTCACCATCCATGGGCATGGAGTCTACCATGCTGGAGATTTGTTATTCGTCAGAAGCGCTGGCAGGGTTGACTTGCCGGGAGGCGATCCAAAGGCAATGCAAAGGAGTCTGATTAGAGCAAAGGAGCTCCTAAGCGATATCGATCAGAATTGGAGGCTAATCCCAGGGCATAGATACGATTCCCATGGAGGGACAACCCCCGATTGGATTAGCGTGGGAGATGCTCTGAAGTTCAATTATTTCTTGGCGAACATCACAATGGTGGAATAGTTACTTTTTGATCAAGCGCCGGACTAGGTGGCTCTCTTGGTCCAGTGAATGGTCTGGCGAGTCGCGAGTGGTCTTCAATGCTCCAATTGGTATCCAGTCATCTGGGATCAGCCTCCAAGGAGTTACCCTTGCCATAATCCCTAGTAGGACCTGGCTTCCAGGTATCATGAAAACCCTCAGGGGAGGGACAATTACACTCAGTGCTGCGAGATCTTTTCTTGCATCGACCTTTTCTCTCTTGCTGACCTTCCGCCCAATCAATATCCTCGCGAGTGTGCCGGAAGTCTCCTTGAAATGCTCAGACCCGATCTTGGAAGAGTCCCAAGCCTTCTCTATTGCTTGGCCCCATTTACCCGGTTCCTTCGCCACCTCTTTGATGTCTGCCTGTGAGCTCTCTGGCAGGCGTCTGAATGCTACAGCTGCTCCAGAGGCCATCCAAGGAATCCACCTAATGGTAAATCGGGCCCAGTTTCGAACTCTGCCCATTTGATCACTCTGTCTTGTCGATTCTTTCCAGGGATAAGCCCATTTCCTTTGCTGACTTCTGAACTGTTCCATCTGGGACTTTGCCGTCTTGTTCTAGTGCAGATAAGGCAGCAAGTACAATGCTACTTGTGTCAATCTCGAAGAATGATCGAAGGGCTTCCCTTGAGTCCGACCTACCAAATCCATCAGTTCCGAGGACCACATATCGTCCACCGACCCAGCGCTGAATCATTTCAGGAACAGCCGCGATATAGTCGGAAGTCGCCACAGTAGGCAGGTTGTCACCAAAGCATTCGGAGACATACGGCTTCACACTTTTTCCTGGATCCAAGCGAGTGAGCCTCTCGGACTCCAGACCCTTTCTCCTCAGTTCCCCGTATGAGGTCACAGACCAGACCTCGGAGCAGATTCCATGTTCTTTTTCCAAGATTGAGGAGGCCTCGAGAACGTACTTCAGAATTGGACCAGATCCTAGCAACCTTACCTTGGGTTCTCCGTCTCCCAAATCCTGTAGAAGGTATGCCCCCCTAACTATCCCCTCGTCGGAACCATCGGGTTTGGCCCTCTGTTGCTGGTTCTCATTATACAGCATAACATAGTGGAAAACATCCAGGTTCTGTGACCACATTTCGTCCATCCCATGCCTGATTATTGTAGACAGTTCGTAGGCGAAGGCAGGATCCCATGCTCGGCAGTGGGGGACTGTTGATGCCATCAGTAGGCTATGCCCATCCTGGTGCTGTAGTCCCTCTCCGTTCAGAGTGGTCCTCCCAGCAGTGGCGCCCATTAGGAATCCCCGGGCTCTCGCATCCGCCGCGCTCCAAATCTGGTCTCCTACCCGCTGGAATCCGAACATTGAGTAGAACGTATAGAAGGGCATAGTTGGAACTCTGGTATGCGAGTATGAAGTGGCACTAGCAATCCATGAGGCTATTGCTCCGGCCTCGGAAATTCCCTCTTGGAGAACCTGGCCTGATTCTGACTCCTTGTACCTCAACAGCATTGTGTGATCCACGGGAGTATACTTCTGCCCTTTCGAGGCAAAAATCTCGAACTCACTGAATAGTGGGTCCATGCCAAAAGTTCTGCCCTCATCGGGGATGATGGGGACCACGTTTTCGCCTATTTCGGATTTCAGCAAGTTCCTCAGAAGTCTAACGAAGGCCATTGTTGTGGAGACCTCTTGTCCCTCTGGCGTTCCTTGATCGAAGGATGAATAGGCATCTTCTCCTGGTAGTTCGATGTTGATATTTAGTGGATCTCTAGAAGGAAGATGGCCTCCCAGTTCCTGCCTCCTCTCATGCAAATATCCCATCTCCTCTGAGTCTTCATCCAATTCATAGAATGGATCTTCCTGTAGCCTAGATTCGTCAATTGGCAGATTGAGCGCGTCTCTATAGGCTATGATATCGTCAATATCCATCTTCTTCTTCTGATGGGTTGAGTTTCTTCCCTCGAAGGAGTCAATTCCCCACCCCTTGACAGTGTGTGCAAGAATTACTGCAGGTCCTTTCGCATTTAGTGCCGCTTCGTATGCAGCGTATACCTTTAGTGGATCATGCCCCCCTCTGGTTAATCCCTCAATTTCCTCATCCGAAAGAGACCGTCCCAGTTCTTCCAAAGATTCGCTGCCCGTGAACAACTCAGTTCTGAATTCGGCGGCAGGCAGTGTACTGAGACGTTGCCAGTCTCCATCTGCTATCTCCTCAAATCTAGAAAGGAGAGGTCCTGCCGATGGGCTCTGCAGGATGCTGTCCCATCCAGAACCCCAAATCACCTTGATTACTGTCCATCCTGCGCCTCTGTAAAGTCCTTCAAGTTCCTGAATGATATTCGAGTTTCCTCGTACAGGTCCGTCTAGACGCTGAAGATTGCAGTTGACGACTACAACTAAGTTGTCTAGATTCTCTCGTCCGGCGACGGCTATAGATGCTATAGACTCGGGCTCATCCATCTCTCCATCCCCTAGGAATGCGAATACCCGACTATCGGAAGTATCGGCTAGACCCCTTTGATGAAGATACTTCCAAAATCTGGCCTGCATTACTGCCCCTAGGGGTCCAAGTCCCATAGAAACGGTAGGATACTCCCAGAAATCGCTCATCAGTCTAGGATGTGGATACGATGAAAGCCCGTCTTCGAAGGCTTCCTTTCTGAAGTTTGAAATTTGATCCCTGGAAATCCGTCCCTCTAAGAATGCCCTAGCATAAATTCCGGGACTGGCATGACCCTGGACATAGACTGCATCTCCGATTCCGTTGTGCTTCTTCCCCTTGAAGATATGATTGAATCCCACCTCGTAAAGAGTGGAGCTTGATGCATACGTGGAAATGTGGCCGCCTATCCCATCCATTCTTCTATTTGCATCGGACACCATCAATGCCGCATTCCATAGAATTGAGTTCTGAATAGAGCCCTCCAGTATTAGGTTTCCAGGGTACGGAGGTTGCTGTTCAAGAGATATAGAATTGAGATAGGGGGTCCTCGACGGTGGCCTAATTGGAATATCCAGAGCACTGGCCTCAGACATCAGTTCTTGTAGAAGTAGCCTAGCCCTTTCTGCTCCCTGATAAGAGACCACAGAACGAAGTGCCTCCAGCCACTCGTCCGTTTCCTCTGGGTCTGCATCTGGGAGACTTTGGCGTGGTTTTGCGGGGGGCATGGGGTCACTACTGCCCTTTGGGGCAGAATATCCAGTCGAGGCGTGTTTATTGAATGGGTCGACTAACAATCTTCCTCAAGTAGGGCCCAGCCCGGGCCCGACCTGGATAATGTGGCACTCATGGAGGGTCCGAATACCCGCTACAGTGATTGCCGCGTCTCCGGATACACACCTCTGCCCGCCCCAGTTCCTAACTGCACGCAATACTGTGTTTCTGCCAGGCAAATTGTTCGGATCAACCTTGAGTTCTACTGTCACTTTGTCGACTTGTCCGAGCCATCGAAGCACTGCGTCTATGCTCTTACGGGCGACTCCATGCTGTTGTTCAGAGCTCCTTACCCAGTATCCAAGGTTCCAAACTGCTTCGTCCGATCTAGTGACTCGGTCGAAACCGACGAGACCAAGGATGTAACCGTCCCATGGCCTAACCATTGTCCAATGGTGGAGTATTCCTGCTCTTCCCTTGCTTTCTGTGTCTTCTAAAAAGTCCTCAATCTGTGGGTTTACATCCTTGTCAGGATTTATCCAGGGCATTGCTCGAATTACATCGGGCCATGTCTCTTCGAAGGCCTCGATGATTTCCGCAGCATGGGCCATTGAAGCGGGCCTCAGGACTAGTCCCTCGTCGATATTGATAGAAGAAGTGGCTCTCCTAGGGCGGTTTCTCTGGGGTTGGCTTCGCCGCATCGGAACTGCTGTAGTCGCTCTCCGGTTAAGAACTAAGTTTCTCACGTGCCTTTGCTATATCCGGGTCCTCCGGGTAGATTCTACTGGCAGTTTCCACCATCCTAATTGCTTCCCTGCCTCTACCTATGGACATCAACAGCCTACCCACAGAATAAACCAATGAAGAGCGATTCCCAAGATGGGGTCCGACCCCATCCAATAGGACGGTGGCTTCCGCCATATTCTGCTCCTTTGCAGCCCTAATTGCTGATTGAAGTTGCTTGATTATATCTGTAGTTGGCCACTCTTCCTGCTGATGCCAAGGCCAGAATGTTTGGGTTTCCTCCTCTTCAAAAGGAAGTGGAAGTGGGACAGGATCTGCAAGTCCTGCAGGTGCGGGAGGGATAGGAGTAGGCTCGTGTGATTCTTCCGGGACTTTGGGTACCGGAGTGGAATTGATAGTGGGAATGGGAAGATCGCCTGGAGCTGGAGGGAGCGTAGTTTCTTCTCTGGACTTTGGCTTTTCTTCGAATGGTTCCTCGGCGTCAGAGTCGCTCTTAGCAAATGCAGCCTCGAAATCATCGACCCGCCCATCTCCATCGAAATCTGCCGGGTCTGAAACTGGCAGCCCTCCTGTGGGCTTTGGCCAGCCATTCGTATCAGGAACTTCACTTGCAGAGACCACGTCTACGAAATCGGGAGTATCCGCAGTTGGCTGGATGAGTTCTACCACATGTTTCTCGGTAATATCAGTGCTTTCTTCATCATCCGTTTCTTTAGGAACTTCGAACTTCTGTACGAAAGCGGGGATGTCGGCAGCGGTAAGCTCGTAATCTTCTTCCTCTGGTTCAGAACTGCGAGTATTGGTCTGGAAATCTGGTGCCTCGCTTAGAAATATCTGGTCATCATCCCCATACTGAGCTACTTCTATGGTAACATCATCCATCGAAAACGCGGTAGGGATTTCTTCTTTTTCGCCCTCTTCTTTCTCAATTTCACTCATTAGCTGGTCCAGAAGGTCGTTGGATTCGTTTTCTTCCAAACCAGAATCTTGTTCGAAGGCTGGTCTGTCTATTTGGTAGTAGCACCTGGTGCAAACCTTGGTCCCCTCCGGATTTCGGTGCTGACAAGAGGGGCAGGGGACCCCCAGATTCTTACTGCTTCGCCATGACTTGAATTTATCGAAGACCAAGTCCCATCACCCTCCGACGTCCCACTCGATGAATCAACGCGTATAACTCTCACCCGATTAAGTTAGGATCGTTTATTGCCTCATCTCAGGCAATCGTGATAGGTTCACTTCTAGACGGATGCTCGTGGTCGAAGCTCCGAGGGACGTTCCTGCTCGATTTAAGAGAAGCCAGGACCATCATGAGGCTTTTCTACGACTCATTCGTTGGGAGCTAGATGACGAGATGGCGGTCACTGAAGAGAGGCTTAGGAACTGGCCTGAAGCAAAACTTAGGGCGAATGGTATTGCTTTGTTTGGACTTAGTGCCAAGCCTGACGGTTGGCTGTTTGGTCAGAGAATTGTGAGGCTTAGGAGTTCCTCGGGTGGGGGCTTTGGCAGCCACCGGTTCCGTCANGGGGACATAGTAATGCTAAGTCGTTCAAGNCCACTANATGAGAAGCCGATAGAGGCGATTGTAAGNGATGGGGGAAGGAACTCGATCAGGATAGTCATGCCNGAAATCCCTCAGGGTTTGAGGAGNGGGACATGGAGGATGGACAGAGGTGCTAATAGAGTTGCATACGACAGAATGAGAGACGCGTTGAATTCGATATTCGAAGAAGAGGGTGGTGCCCCTCTTAGAGAGCTACTNTTGGGACTGGTGCATGACCCCGCAGGAACTGCCTCTCTAATCCCTGAATTGGGTGGTGCTAAGCTATCAAGAGTGGTGATCCCAAGTGACCTGAATGAGGCTCAGAGAAAGGCGGCAGAGGCGGCTATTTCCAGCCGGTTGGCTCTAATTCAAGGCCCCCCCGGTACTGGCAAGACACATACTGCAGTTAGGATTCTTGAGGCGTGGGCAAAGCAGGACATTGGGACAATATTGGCTGTAGCAGACTCAAACGTGGCTGTAGACAATTTGCTAGAGGGGCTATTGAGAAAGAACGTCAGAGCAGTTAGATTGGGCCAGCCTGTAAAGGTCAGAGAAAACCTCAGAGAAGCTACAATGGATGCAATGATGGAAAAACACTCCCTTCGAAGGGACCTAATNGAGACAATTGAGTTGAATGAAAAGTTAGCAAGAAGGATCAAAGGAATGAGGGGTGGAAAGGAAAAGGGCCTTGCGCATAGGGATCTCAGCAAGGGCTGGAAAGAGGTCCGGCGGATTGAGTCCCAGATGAGGGATGACATCCTTGACAGGGCCCAAGTGCTGTGTTGCACNTGTATTGGGTCTGGACACGAGCTNCTGGATGGTAGGAGATTTGTTCGAGTTCTGGTCGACGAGGCTACGCAAGCAACAGAGCCAGCGACTCTGGTCCCCCTNGTTAGAGGGGCNAGGCAGACGGTTCTGATTGGTGACCACAACCAACTTCCTCCTACCGTAATTTCCAGAAGAGCAGGGAGTGCTGGCTTGGGGCGTTCTCTGTTCGAAAGGCTCGTAGAAATGGGTGTGAAACCGGCCGTACTAACCACCCAGTACAGAATGCATCCTTCGATTTCCGAGTTTCCGAATTCTCAATTCTATGGGGGGGTGTTAGAGGATGGGATTTCTGAATCGGAGAGGCCGGCACCATCTGGCCTTCTATGGCCAAATTGGGATAGCCCGGTGGCGTTCCTTCCAGTAGCGGGGGCAGAGATCCTTTCTCCCGATGGTGCATCGAAGGAAAATGCGGAAGAGGCTGCCTGGGTTGTGAAAATTCTAATTGACCTACTAAACCCAGGGGATCTAGCGATTTCCGACATCGGAATAGTTACTCCATACGCCGGACAAGTGAGGGCAATCAGAGACAGCATTCCTGAAAATCTCCAGAGCGTGGAGGTTCGAACGGTCGACGGATACCAAGGCCGGGAAAAGGATGTCATAATTTTCTCCTGCGTGCGTTCAAATGAAGATGGGAATGTGGGCTTCCTGTCTGATTCCAGGAGGCTGAACGTGGCCATAACCAGGGCTAGAAGGGGCCTAGTTGTTATTGGGAACCCTGATACCCTGAGATGCGATCCTAATTGGGATTCTTGGCTAGAACATATTAGAAGTAGAAATCTAGAGGCGTGGCACCTACTAGGAACAGCCTGAGGCCGGAAAATGTCCGATCACGAATCTCCCATCTCCATCCACGGTGGCGGGACCTTGGCCAAGGCCATTGTCTCGCAGGGCGAGCACTGGTCGGTTCCCGATGGAGCTATACTGGCTTCTTGGGTCAGAAGGCTTGCAGCCTTCTCGGTAGACATAGTAATTGTGAATTCAATTCTTATGCTGATTTCAAAACAGGAAATTGTGAATGCGTGGAACCTAGGTCTTTGGGCTTCTGCTGANTTCCACTACGCACTAGCTTTCTCTGCAGCTATTCTGGCTAGCCATTGGCTGTACTGGAGGCTTACGGGGGTAGCTTATTCCAGATCTCTTGGGCAGAAGATGTTCGGAATTGCAGTGGTGTGCGATGATGGGTCGGGAGTAACAAGCAAGATGTGGGACAGGCGAGCAACTGGAAAGCTACTCTATCTGTTACCATTGGTAAATCTATACTTCGGTGCCTATGAAATCGCACGAATCTCTCAGAGGCATACTCATCAGTCGAACTTGGACCTGAAAGTGGGAACAATTGTTGCTCAGGCGGAATCTCTGCCTCCAGCAAGTCGGCGGAACATTAGGTAGGGAATTGATGGAAAGAGTGGTTGAGAGTGTAAAGTCAGGCAAGTGTGTGGTATATCCCACATCAACACTGCCGGCCCTAGGCTGCCTTCCAGAGAAAGGTCCCCTGGATGTGTTGTTTTCCATAAAAANAAGGTCTTCGGATGCGCCAGTTAGCCTAGGAGTCGCAAATATAGATCAGGCGAAGGAATTTGTGGAAGTCACCNATGATGTATTGGAGATTCTAGAAGCTTTTCCGAGGGGGTCTCTGAGCATAATCCTGCGAGCTCACGAAAAGTTGGACAGTCGCCTTGGGGGAATTAACGTCGCGATAAGAGTCGTGTCTCACCCAATGGCTAGAAGGCTATTGGAAAAGACCGGGCCTCTAACAGCCACAAGCGCAAATATTAGTGGGGAAGAGCCGTTGAACGACTGCATTGAGGCTGCTGCTGCAATTTCAGTTCCANATTGTGAGATATTGGCCTTAGAGGGTACCTGCGAAGGTGGCGCACCCAGTACTTTGATAGCATGGCATACGGTCTGTGGTACACCTGAGTCGCCACGTATCGAGGTTGTTAGAGAAGGAAAGGTAAGTTCAGAGGATGTCAACTTATGGTGGAAGAAAGCGACCTGAAGCAGTGGCGAGATGCCGGTCATGTAGCTAGAAGGACACTTGA
This sequence comes from Methanobacteriota archaeon, assembly GCA_002725315.1. Taxonomy (GTDB): domain Archaea; phylum Thermoplasmatota; class Poseidoniia; order Poseidoniales; family Thalassarchaeaceae; genus UBA36. Next base: position 17,396 of record PBOL01000042.1, read on the forward strand.
GGGTATCAAGGGAGAGATTGTTGCGGGCAAGCAGTGGTCTGAAGTTATTGACTCGGCGGAGAGGTTCATCAGGAGGCATGGAGGACAGGCCGCTTTTCCCGTAACGATTTCTGTAAACGATATGGCAGCTCACTTCACGTCTCACACCGAAGAAATCCCACCGGAAGGCTTCGAGGGCGATATGATTTTCCAGAAGGGTGACCTTGTGAAACTGGATGTTGGGGTGCATATCAAGGGTGCCTTGGGAGACAACGCATTGACTGTTGAGGTGGGGAATGGTGGTTCCCACACGGAACAGATCAAGGCGGCAAAGGAAGCAAGGAATGCGGCNATTGAGAAGTTGCACCCGGGAACNCCATGGCACGAAGTCGGCGAAGCCGCGCAACAAGTCTCCTCAGATGCAGGATTCGAGCCCATTAGGAACCTATGCGGTCACCAAATGGAGAGGTGGAACCTGCACACGGGGCTATCAGTTCCGATGTATGCTTGTGGTCCAAAAAATCCAGGATTCAAGGGTGAGGTAGAAGTTGGCGGAATGTATGCAATTGAGCCATTCAATACAACTGGAAAAACTGGTATGATTGAGAACGTNCCACCTACTGGATCTTCGAATATCTTGAGAGTTACTGGAAATGTGAAGATTAGAAAGGCTCTATCTAAAGGAAAGCTGAAGCCATTGGGAGCNACAATGGCCAGATATATCGAAGAGAGATACAACACGTTACCCTTCGCTGAGAGATGGGCATACCCCCTACTGAGCAAGCCCTTCCCCGAAGAGAGTGAGGAGTCGCTAAGGAAAAAGTGGAAGGCTTTGGTAAAGAAACTGACCTCCATTAGGTTTCTAGAGGTATATCCGGCACTAAGGGATGTTGATGGAGGCCTAGTCGGGCAATTCGAACATACGGCTTACGTGACCGAAGGTGGACCAGAGGTCCTAACCGTGGAATAGTTGAGTCTTTATTCTTCGAATGGGCCAGATTTCGGCATTCCTTCACAACGATTAACTATTACCGGCCCTCTGATATGACCGTACAGGACGAAAGGTTCTCGCTGAGTGCATCCCATCCCCTCGCTATTATCTCTCGCCCTGTACACCTTTTTGGGCCATGCNGAGGCNTTGTCGAAGGATTCTGGNATCTCAACTGNCAGTCCTGAGNAGAAGTGTCTTCAGTTGCACCAAACAAGGTAACTGCGATGACTGCAGCGAAGATTAGAGCCATTCCCGCCGTTTGCTGCAAAGACGGTGATTCATCAAGTAGAATAACCCCCCAAACGATGGTTAGTACTGGTTGTAATAGAACTGCGAAAGAAGTGTGGGCTGCAGGAAGTCTTGGAAGCGCGTAAGTTATCCCTATCCAACCCACGACTTGGCATGATATTGCAAGGGCAACCAACCAACCATGCCCTGGCCAAGTAATTGAATGATTGATGGGTGCGATACCTACTGACGTAAGTGGAATTGAGCCTAGAATCAGCAAGCCAAGAGTTGCCCCCACGGTCGCATCGAATTGTGCATTTACAGCCGGCCCGCCAATCCTATTCGATTGCCTATATACAATCAAAAAGGAGGAGTAGAAGACTGCTGCAACCATACCTCCGACTACTCCTTTGACTGGATCTTCACCATAAGCATCAGGGTCAACAGGCCAAATTCCAGAAATTAGAGCTAAGCCAAACATAACCATCGGAAGAGAAAGCAAGATGAGTCGATTTGGTCTCTCTCCGAGAAGCCACCAACTGACCAAAGTGACAATAATTACCTGGGAGTTTCCAATCATAGTTGCAATCCCGCTGCCGATGTAGTCGATAGCACTGTGATAGCCTGCAAAATCAAGCGCTAGTAGTATTCCTGCACCAAAAGCAAGCCAGCGGGAATCAGAATCACGGGGGTCTTTCTTTTTCGAAATCCAAACCAATAGAGCCAGCAGAGGTAGAGCATACAACATTCGATAGAACGCACCCGTTAATGGAGTAGTATCGGAGCGGATATACAGAAGTGGAGCAAAGGAGATCACCGTCGCTCCTGCTAGGGCAATTAGCATCGTCCGACGGTCTTCGGCCATCGGCATTGTATCACCTCACTCAGAGGCTGCGTCGCCATCAGAAATCATCTGCTGAAGCTCTCCAGATTGGAGCATTTCGAGGGCAATATCGGATCCACCGATTAGTTCTCCATGGATGTATACCTGAGGCATTGTCGGGAAGTCTGCCCAAGTGCATATGGATGGAATTGCTCGAGGATCGGCTAGCACATTTACACTAACGAAAGGTTCGCCTAGTTGGTTCAATACCGTGGCAGCCCTATTGCTAAATCCGCAGCGGGGCTCTTCTGGTGTTCCCTTCATGAAAAGAACGATTCGGTGTTCATTGACTAGTTCGTATAGTTCGTCCGGGGTCCAATTGAAACTCATCATATCACTCCTGATTCGGTCTGCGGATGTGCACACCAAAAAATTGCATTTCTTTTTCCCCGTGAGGATCGAAAGATGTATCGCCCATCTGCTCGGCCTGACTTGGGGTCATGCACTTGAGGTCCAGTGCATGCACGGTATTTTGCGTGATGAAGGGCTTGAAGTGACTCAAAATCGGGCGCTGTCTCTGCAATGGACGAACTCCATCGTAACTCTCAGAAATTACCCTGACATGGAAGTGATCTCCACTTCCATGCAAGTCCTTGGCTTCCACGGTAGCGTCTGGAACTACTTTCAGAACTTCCGCGATTACCCACTGCTCCGTCACCATCAATTGCTCTGCTCGGGCCGCTGTGATTTGAATGCTCGCGCGCATGAACTGGTCAAATGCCAATGGCCGAGTATATTTCCGCGAGATTCTCAGCAATGCTGGCTTTGTCATTAATTAGGCCGCTTCCCACGACCGCCAAATCCACCCCCCAACCTGCTACCATGGCGGCATTGTGATGTTTGATTCCGCCATCGATCATCAGTTTTGTAGCTCTTCCCCCATCGTTGATTTGCTGGTCGATGGCTTCTCTGAATTCTCGCACCTTATCCTCCACCTCTGGCATGAAAGATTGGCCTCCCTTCCCGGGAACTACGGACATTACAAGTACGAGATCTAAGTCTGCGAGGTAGGGAAGAATCGTATCTGTGGAAGTATCGGGGTTAAGGACCAGGCCTGCTTGGCATCCGGCCTCATGAAGCGAAGTAATCAATGATGCTGGGTCCTCAATGGCTTCTATGTGAGCAATGACTAGATCGACGCCGGAATCAACGTATTGAGACCAGGTCTCTTCTGCATTTGTAATCATTAAATGACAATCGATGAATACATCCGGGCCGAGCCTATCGCGAATTGAACGTATCAGTGCCGGCCCGAAAGTGATGGTCTTGTTGATGACCCAATTGCCGTCCATGACATCCATGTGCATCCAGTTGATCCCTGAGTCTACAGCATCCTCTAGAGTTTCGCCAAGCTTCGAGAAGTCGGCCGTAAGGATGCTCGGTGTGATCTCCATCCGCCCCGTCCTCAAGTAGTCGGAGGGCTTTGCAGTTCTCAATCCCTCGGTAGATGATGTCCTCCCGACACACATGTTGATAGGATGGGAGCGTATGGTTTGTCTTGGTGATGTGATGGGGAAAGTTGTTGAGGCAAACGACACTGACTTCGATGTGGTAACGAAGAGCGCAGAATGGGTTCTAGTAGATTTCTGGGCTCCCTGGTGCGGACCGTGCAGGATGGTCGGTCCGGTACTCAGTCAAATTGCGGAAGAGAGAGAAATTACAGTTGCCAAAGTAAATACTGACGTAAATCCACTAACCTCGGGAAGATATGGGATCAGAGGCATTCCGGCACTTCTTCTATTC
>PBOL01000008.1 GCA_002725315.1 Methanobacteriota archaeon
CAGAACCCCGACGGCTACGACCTGGGCGGCAACGTCACTATCATCTTCGAGGGAATAGGCTTCGATGACAGGACACACAGGCAGGTCGTGCAAGTGGACTGCCCTGCGGCCGGGCTAATCGGTCTAGATGGTCTTGGCTGGCTACTCGATCCACAGCTTCTCCGTGACGACCCCTACTCGTTCCTCCCCGACGGCTTCGGCCCCGTCAACGTCATCCTGAGGTTCGAGGAGAACCTGCCCCACGAGGGGTGCGGGCCCCTGGACGCGGGCATGCTGGCCACGTCAGGTGCCTGGGACCCATGCGTCACCATTCAGAACAGCGACCACTTCAGGAAGGTACTGCAGTTCCAGGTCGACGGATTCAGCCTGATAGGAAGGACCTCCCTGAAGGTAGACGACCAGATCGTCTACACGTCCGAGATCGATCCCAACACCGGACAGGCGATAGAGAAGCCGATGATCGTTACCGGCCAGCTAGTGGACGAGCTGGGCAGCAACCTGTCCAGCCGGGCAATCAGGGTGACATACGAGATGGACTCGGGAGACAAGGGAGTAACCGCCTGCATCCCCGGAGTCTCAGACGAGAACGGGTTCTTCGAGATCGTCTGCCCCCTGTCCGGGGTAGACGCGGGCCAGGCGAAGGTCAGGGTCGAGTACAACTCATTCGAGAACAACGACAGGTTCCGCTACCACAACGCCAGCGTAACCAAGTTCTTCCCGGTTTTCTCGAACTCTACCGTCGATATCTCCGAAATAGGGCCGTTCAGGTCGGACTACCTGACCTACACCTTCCCAAACGGGTCCACCTTCGAGGTACTCTACCTGAAGGAGGCCTTCCACATCGATGCGAAGCTTTCCCAGACCAACGGCAAGCCGATAGGCGGTAAGTGCCTCAACATATACCTGGACCCACAGGTGAACACGCGCCCCTTCGCCACGGCGATAACCACTGACGGCACAGGCGAGTTCGAGTGGTACTCCGCCGACCCGGACGACAATCCTAGCCGGCGTGGTGTGGAGCCAAGCGGCAACAAGCTGGAGGGGTTCCGGACCATCAGAGTGGCATACGAGCCGGATAGGGAGATACCCGGTGGCTGCAGGGCCGAGGACAACCCAGTTCTGAACAGCTCGTACATGGACATAGAGGTCCTTGTTCGCAGCAAGGTCGACATCCTGCTGAAAGAGCACTGGTCAAACCCATCAGGCTTCCAGGTCGGAGACGTAATCGCCGGGGAGGTCGCGATACTCAGGGACAGGCTGGATCTGTCCGTCGAAGGACAGAGGGTCGAGTTCATCAGGCAGTACTGGAATGGATCCGGATGGCAGACTGCCCCCGGAGGCGTGGAGATTCTCACCACAAACGAAAGGGGCTCTGCCAACTTCTCCTTCATCTACCCGGGCGAGGAGGTATTTGGAGAGGGTTCCGAGGTCATTGCGGTGGATGGGAGATGGAGGGTCCTTGTGCACTTCGAATCTGCTGACGAAAATAGGCCATACTTCGTCGAGAGGTGGCTAAACAGCACTCCGGAGATCAGGCTGGGAGACGCCTCCGTCGATGCCCAAGCGTCGTTCTTCACCACGCAGGTTCTGGTAGTCACCGGAATAGCGCTGTCCTCCCTACTGCTAGTTGGCACAATGATGTACAACAACTACAGAGAGAGAAGGAAGGTGGAGGTGCTCAGGGGGATTCTGACCGACTCCCTGATGTCCCTGAAGGCCTCCAACAACTACATCGAGACCATTTTCAAGTGCTACAAGGACCTGATCAAGTACTTCAGGATGAGAGGGGCGATGAAGAAGGTATTCGAGACCACGAGGGAGTTCGAGGACGTCATCGTCAACATGCTAGGCGGGGTCGTCCCACCAGAGGAGCTGAACATGTTCTTCTCGATATTCGAGGAGGCGCGTTACTCCGACCACGAAATAGGGACGGAACAGAGGGATGGAGCGATCCAGATTTTCCAATCGATGATTTCCCGGATGAACACCTCACTTGGTGACACGATGCTGAACCGAACCTCGTCGAACGAGTCCGCCCTTTACGGGCCCTCGATCAAGGCGGGGCAGTTCGTCGACGCCGAGGGACAGGTCCGGTATGCCGGGGTCGATGACTCCGTCGATGACGACGGTTTCAGAATATGAGGACGCCCAGCGACGCGAAACGCCCCTCTGGGGCGCCCCGCAGGATTCATAACACCGACTTGGGTGGCCGCGCTACCCGGAGTATCGGAGATGAGGCAATGAGTAGGGCTGACAGGAAGACCAATCACGCGATTGTCTCCCTCATCGGAGACCTGAAGGAGCAGAGCAGGTCAACCGGCACCGCCATCTGGCGAGACATCGCCGGAAGACTCGAGTCCAGTCGGAAGAACTGGGCCGAGCCAAACCTGAGCCACATCTCACGGCACTCGGAGAAGAAGGAGACTATACTGGTTCCCGGCAAGGTCCTGGGAAGCGGCAGCCTGAGTGGCGGTCAGACCGTGGCTGCATTCAGCTTCAGCGAGGGAGCGAAGTCCAAGATCGAGGCCTCGGGCGGCAGGACCATGAGCATCAGGCAGCTGATGGAGGAGAATCCGAAGGGCAAGGGAGTGAGGATACTTGTCTGAGGCGGCATTGGTCTACGATGCCAAGGACAAGATCCTTGGTAGGCTTGCCAGCCAGGTTGCGAAGGACATGATTTCCGCTAGGAAGTCCGGTAGCCAGCAGAGGGTCATCATCATCAATGCCGAGGAGGCGATAGTCTCCGGCCCCAGGACCAAGGTGTTCAGCGACTACAGGGCCAAGTACAAGCTCAACCACGCTCGAAAGGGGCCGTTCTTCCCAAGGATGCCTGACAAGATCATCAAGAGGACAGTCAGGGGGATGCTCCCATACCAGAAGAACAGCAGTGGGAGGGAGGCCTTCAGGGACCTCAGAGTGATGATAGGGACCCCCTCCAACCTGTCCGGGGACGACCTCCCGGACGGTCACCAGTGGGGCGACACGTCGAACATCGAGAGGTCCTTCCCAAACAAGTTCGTAAGGCTCGGCGAAATAAGCTCCCACCTGGGAGTCGACTCAACAAGATGGGGAGGCGAGTAGGAATGGCGAAGAAGAAGGGACCCAAGATAGTCAATACCAGCGGAAAGAGGAAGACCGCAGTCGCCCGCGCGACCCTGAAGCCCGGAAAGGGCAGAGTCAGGGTAAATGGGAGCCCGATCCACATCATGGAGCCCGAGCTCGCCAGGAGAAAGGCACTGGAGCCAATCAGGATAGCCGAGGCGATGAACCGTCTGGGTAGGGTGGACATTTCGATCGACGTCAAGGGCGGAGGGCAGATGGGCCAGGTAGACGCAATCAGGACTGCTATCGCCAGAGGCCTGGTCAAGTACAACGACGGTGCCGAGGGAGACGACGAGGAGCTCAGGGACGAATTCATCAGGTTCGAGAGGAAGATGCTTGTCAACGATCCACGCAGAAAGGAACCCAAGCATCAAATGGGCCGGGGTGCTCGTAAGAAGTGGCAGAAGTCGTATAGGTAGGTATCAAGATGCTAATCCCAGTAAGGTGTTGGAGTTGCGGAAAGGTGATTGCACACAAGTACAAGCAGTTCAGGGAGGCTGTCGACGAGGGCAAGGACCCAGGCGCGACCCTGGATGAGCTTGGATTCGAGAGATACTGCTGCAGACGCATGTTTGTTGGGCACATTGACCTCATCGACGAGGTAGCCCCGTTCAGCATCGACAGGCAGCACTGACGTCCGTCAGGGCTTTGACCGGTAACCGGCTCGGAGGGGAGCCCAAAGGGCCTGTAGGTTAGCTTGGCCTATACTTCGCGGCTGGGGGTCGCGCGACCCAGGTTCAAATCCTGGCAGGCCCACCAATTCGCTTCGCTGCATGCCAATGGTCAGTTTGAAGGGTGTCGCCCCCTTTGCACCAACATGGCAGCGGAGCCTCCGGCCGAAGCCGATATCGACGCGAGAATCGACTGGCTGGCGAAGCAGATCGAGAGGCACTCCGACCTATACTACAACAGGGCCGAGCCTGAGATTTCCGACGCAGAGTATGATGAGCTGTGGGACGAGCTGAATTCCCTATCCCCCGAACACCCGCAGCTGGGCATGGTGGGCTCAGACCCCCCTCCAGGATCGACCAAGGTCGACCACCTGTTCAGGATGATGAGCCTTGACAAGGCTACATCCGACGAGGAGATAGCACACTTCGTTTCGGAGACCACGGCCCAGGGGAGGAGGTTCGTTTGCCAGCCGAAGCTCGACGGCTCGGCACTCTCACTGGAGTACCGGAGGGGGAGGCTCGTTAGAGCCGCGACTAGGGGCAACGGAACGAGGGGGGAGGATGTAACTGCAAACGCCAGGCGGATGAGGAACGTCCCCGAGGCCCTTCGATGGGAAGGGGACTGCCACGTAAGGGGCGAGGTGGTGATGCCGCTCGCCGTATTCAGAGAGAAGTACTCGGAAGTGGCACCCAACCCCAGGAACCTAGCCGCAGGCTCCCTGCGGCAGAAATATGCCGACGCCGGCAAGGGAAGCCCGGAGGACCTGATATTCCTGGCCTACAGCGTCGAGTTCCCCTCTGGTTCCGACAGGCATCCCGACAGCCCCAGCCCCCCGGATTTCTCATTGGACTCCGAGGCGATATCATGGATCGAGGAGATGGGGATCGAGGTGGCTGGTAACACCGTGGTTTCGGGGGGGGACGATGCCTCCGCTTCGCAGGCCATAATCGAAGTAACCAGGGAGTGGACCGCATCAAGGGAATCGGCGGACTGGGAGATCGATGGAGTGGTCGTCAAGCTGGATCGCCTCGACAAGAGGGGGCTCCTGGGTGTCACCGCGCATCATCCTAGGTGGGCGCTGGCGTGGAAGTTCCCACCGGAGGAGGCGACCACCGTTCTAATGGACGTGTTCTGGCAGACGGGGAGGACCGGGAACGTTACCCCGGTCTCCAGAGTCGCCCCGGTAGTGGTCTCCGGGGTCACCGTCGAGAACACCACCCTTCACAACAGGGGGGAGGTGCAGAGGCTCGGAATAATGATCGGGGACAAGGTCAGGATTGTGAGGAGGGGCGACGTGATCCCCAAGATAATCGAGGTCCTGGGTCCCGCCCAGGAGACCGACCTCCTCGGAAGGGCCCACTCGGACGGCGCGCCCTTCGAAGACCCCCTTCCCGCTAGGCGGGACGTAGAGTACCCTGCCCATTGCCCGAGGTGCTCGACCGAGCTCGTCGAGGACGGGGCATTCATCCGTTGCACAAACCTCGACTGCCCCTCAAGGCTCGAGAGGGCGATACTCTACTGGTGCAGGAAGCTGGGCATGGACGGCATCGGGGAGAAGCTAGCCGAGCAGCTGTGCTCTTCGGGGCTCGTGGAGAGCCTGGCCGACCTCTACCGTCTGGAGGACAGGGAGAGCGAGCTCCTAGCTCTGGACCGGATGGCAGAGAAGTCTGCCAGCAACATCCTGGAGGAGCTCAACTCGACCCGTTCCATGCCCCTCAGCGCATTCATCTCCGCCCTGGGGCTACCGAGGATAGGTCCCGAGATCGCCTCCCTGGTATGTTCCGAGGTAACGACCCTGGAGGAGCTGATCTCAATGACAGAGGACAGGGAAGGCGCCATTGAGAGGCTGGTGTCCCTGGACAGGATAGGGGAGACGGTAGCAACGCTTCTCCTGGATGGAATCTCAAGCAGAAGGGAGGAGATTCTGGACCTGTACTCCCAAATCGAAATCACCGAGGAGACGACTGTGTCCTCTGAAGGGCCTCTATCGGGGTCCTCATTCTGCATCACTGGCTCCCTGAGCAGGCCCAGGAAGGAGATCGCCCTCTCGATCAAGTCCGCCGGTGGGAAGGTAGTATCGTCGGTTTCCGGCAGGCTGGACTACCTAGTGGCTGGAGAGTCCTCGGGCTCCAAGCTGGACAAGGCCAACAGGCTCGAGGTCAGAGTGATTTCCGAGACAGAGCTGGACGAGATGCTCGGTGGGGGGATTCTGGAGGACCTCCCTCAGGAGAGGCAGTACACACTCGGGGACTTCGACTAGCCGTACATCCCTGTGTTGGCGCTTACACTGTCTGCAGGCGGGTTCAGATGCACTGCCATCATGTCCCTGATCTGGCTTTCGATCCTCTGAGCCTCCTCCATTAGCGGCTCGGGGTCAAGCTGCACGGCTGGCAGAAGCCCATCCATGCAGCCGATTATCCTCGCGGCCGCCCTAGCATCCGGGATCACTCCCTGCCCGATTTCGCCCGAAGACTCTGCTATAATTGCCATGGCATCTATCTGCCTCCTCCTGCACTCCCCCATCATGACTCCCGTCATTCCGCCTACCACTCCCTGTTTTAGTAGCGGGACGCCGATTCCCTTGAGCAGCTCGTGGCTGGAATCCGTAGAGCCTATTCCAAGCATGGACTCCATTCCTTCGTCATCATCGAAGATGCTGTGGCTGCTGTCGACCCCGTGCGCAAACGAGTCCACCATTATCGTGGAACCCACTCCAGATTCGGTTATCCAGTCGATGAGACCAGTGGAGAGGGGCAGGTTTAGATCAGAGGGAACCTGAATCTCCGACGCAATCAGAATGACCTTGTCGCACTTCTCCATGTTGCAGATCGGCTCTCCTGCGTAGAACCTGATCGGTGGCAGGGGCTTCCCGTCTTGGACCAAGCAAACCGCTGGGAGGTTCGGGTGCCTCACCCCGCCAACCAGATCCAGCTCCAGCTTGTCCACTAGGTAGTGCGCAACTATGCTGCTTACGAAACCCACCGAGGGAAAGCAGCTTACGAGAAGGGCCCCAGAGGCATTGACCCCCTCGTCGACTTCGACCATTGGGCCCCCCGCCATGCATCCCAATGCGCGCTCAATGCTGTTAACCGTTGTCACTCTCCCGCAGGAACAGCATGGGAGGCCAGGCCATGGCAGAAGACAAGCAGCACCAGCTTTCCCCCACTTCCTGGAACAGGTTCGAGGAATGCCCCAGGAAGTACTGGCTCTCAAAGCAGGGGCTCCCTCGCAAGGCTGGCATGGCCGCTTCGCTGGGAACGGCCATACACAACTCGGTCGAGGATCTCTGCAATCTTGACCTCGATGGCAGGGATGACGAGGAAGTAGGTTGGCTGCCCGAGGCAGTTAAGGAGGCCATGGATCGGAACTGGGAGGCAGAGAGGGCGGTCTTCATGGCCACCCCCAGACACCCCAGGTGGAAGGAAGACAGGCTCCCAAAGGCCAGGGTGGGCCTGGCAGGAGCACTGAGCATCCTCATGTCGAGGACGAATGCTGCGGAGAGAAGCCTGCCAAAGGTATCCGTTGGCGTCTGGCGCCAAGTTCAGCAACGAGTTCTGGCGACCGAGTCGAACCTCGTCTCGGACTGCGGCAGGCTAACTGGAAGGCTGGACCTATTGCTTTCCGAGCCCGACGAGCAGGGCAAAGAGCGCTGGATAGTGGCGGACCTAAAGACGGGCAACCCGCCAGAGTCAAGCCTAGATGAGAAGGTGGACAGGCAGCTACGCCTCTACAGGGACATCCTGAAGCAGAGCAAACCAGAACACCCCCCCGTCCAAGCAGAGGGCTGGTACTCCGCGGACCAGTCCGTCCATCGGACGGACGGCCCCCCAATCCTCGACGCGGCCATAGAGGCATGGGGGCTGATGACTCCCACCGAAGATCCCCCCGCGGCCACCCCAAGCGAGGCCGCCTGCGCGTTCTGCGACTGGAAGGCATGGTGCCCCTCCTGGTGGGTGGCTCGAATGGAGGGGGAGATAATCCCGCACGGTTCCTTCTCGGACGAGGTCGTCAGGCTGGTCAGGCTCGAAGCAGAGACCGGCGCCGCCCTTTTCGAGAGAACCCCCCCAGTAGGCGTCGACGGCGAGCTCTCGGGGTCCCAGCACCGCTTCGGAGCACTTCTGGCAGATAGCGCCCTAGACAGCATCCGGGAGATAGCGGAGTCGGGCAACGACGGACCGCTGTTCCTCGGGAGCGCGATGGTGAGCAGCAGCACCATGAGACTCGGCCATTGGTCCGAGGTGATGCCTTGGTCCCCTCTGCTGAGGTCATTGCGATAGAGAGGCCACGAAATCCTCGATGCCTCCCTTGAACTTCTTCGGGTACGCGCCCATCAGCTTCCAAAGTAGCAGGAGAGTCGCACCCGCATCGGCATCCGCCCTGTGAGACCGCTCAAGGCGGATCCCATACCTCTCGCAGAGGACCCCCAGCTTGTGCCTTCCCGGAACGCCGAACCTCCTCGCAATCACAAGGGTGTCCACGATGGCCAGGGGCTCTGGGACGTCCCTGCCAATCCTGGAGCACTCCACTTCCATGAACCTCCAGTCGAACGCCAAGACGTTGTGGCCCACGATTACCGAGCCTTCAATGAGCCGAGATATCGAGTCGATGTGGTCCCCGAAGGATCCCGCCCCCCTGACGTCCCCGTCCTCGATTCCGTGCACCCTGCTCGACTCGATCGGTATGGCGATACCCGGGTCGACCAGTGAGTGCGTGTTCAGGTGGGACCCGTCTGCGTCGCTGCCAACAAGGGCGAACTGGACTATCCTATCCGATCTGGGGTCGAAACCCGTCGTCTCCAGGTCGAAACCCAGTACGCGATGCCCGTCAAGAAAACCCGTCGCCACGGGACATCCCCGACGACACCGTCCATCAACTCTACCAATGGCCCCCTCGAACCTCCCTAGCCCAACACTGCTATGAGTGACCGCTTCCTACTGGATGCATGGGCAACCAGTCGAGAACGGCCGCTAAGGCGCTCACGCTGCTTCTTCTGGCCCACTCGCTGGCCGGCTGCGGAGGGATCGGCCCGGGAAATCCGAACGCGAGCATTAGCGCAGACACCACCTCCATCAACGCAGGGGAGACCGTCAACTTCGACGCCCGCGACTCAACGACCCCTAGCCCCACAATAATCGACGAGTACAGATGGGAGTTCGGGGACGGGACATCGAAGACCACGAAGCAGGGCATTGTGAGCCATGCCTATTNGCAACCCGGCAACTTCGACGCGAGGGTAATTGTGGTAAACGACGAGGGGGGAACCGACTCTGCCAGCATAGGGATATTCGTAAATGACCCGCCCGAGATCGAGCTGCTGATACCGGACTTCGTGAAGACCGGCCAGGCAGCGATACTCGATGCCAGCGCGACCACCGACCGCGAGGCAGGGCAACTGGAGTTCTCCTGGGACTTCGATNCTGACACCGACTCTGACGGTGACAGCGACCCACTCAACGACGATGACTTCCAGGGACCCGTCGCCGAGGTGACTTTCGACACCGCTGGAAACAGGACCGGCGCCGTGACCGTCTTCGATGACAGCGGGGGCAAGACGACCAAGNTCTGGACGCTCAGGGTCCTTTCACGCTCCTTCCGAGTTGTCTGGGAGGAGGCAACCGTCGACTACGACTGGTCCGACTACCTCGAACAGGGCGCATCCCACGAGATTCAGCACCTCCCCGGCGAGGGGGTCAGGGTGATCGAGGTCTCTGCCACGCTGACNCTGTCCCGCGATCTTCTCCCCATAGAGTGGCCCGAGGACAACTTCTCCTTGGAGCTGGACGTCCCATCCTCCGGATGGAAGACCTCCACCATAACGACACACGACAACATCACCGAGAACGCCTCCGCAACCATCCAGAGGGCCGAGATGAACCCCTACCCCAACTCTGGGTACACCGTATACGCGGACTCTAAGGAAGCAGTAGAGCAGGGGCTGCTCAACGACCCCGATGGCAGGTTCGGGCAGGGGGACTGGATCTGGACGATTACCGCCATGCAGTGCGACCCGGACACACCCGTGGANGGCGTCGATCCCGACCAGGGGAACGACTGGGCCCTGGAGGCGAGGTTCGTGGTGCTCATCCTCCGGATTAGCGAGGTCGCGGTCTGATTCTCTCAGTCCCCAGTGCGAAGGCCTTTCAACCAGCTCTCCGTGGAGTGGGCATGGTCAAGTCGATTNCGATCACTAAGGTGTCCATCCGGGAGAGGCTGGTCGTNGACGCGGAGGTCTGCATGATTGACCCCCAGGACTTCGACTTCTCCCCCAGGGCAAGCATAGAAGGCTCGACACTGAGTATCGTGAACGAGGGAGGCGACGACGCATCGACGTTCGANCTGGACGCGGAGCAGGTGACCACCGCGGAGAGGGACAGGATGCTCGAGCTGCGCGTCAAGTTCAGCGTCCAGGGCATGCACGGGGTCCTAACCCACAAGACCCCCATGCCGATGGACGGACCGAACGCGAAGAAGCTGGCGGAGCCCCGATGGAAGACGCTTCTCCCACTCGCCATGTGAAATGGCAAACCGTCGGGATTAAGCCGGAAGATACCGTCCAAAGGCCACTGGACCCATAGTGTAGCCTGGATATCACATGAGCTTGCGGAGCTTGTAACCCGTGTTCGAATCGCGGTGGGTCCGCCAACTATCATCAGTGGAATCCGGGAATAAGTCAATTAGCCCCCGGGCCNCTCTGGGGCCATGAATAGAGGAACGACCGTTCTGATAGTACTAATGATGATTGCAGTGCCCCTTGCAGGGTGCGCCGGAGGGGACTTGGAGCAGCAGATATCGGATCTGGAAGCAGCAGCCGATGTCGACCAGGCCACGATAGATGGGCTCGAGTCCTCCGCAGAGGCCGACGCCACCACCATCTCCGCTCTAGAGGGGCAGGTGGCATCCCTCGAGGCACAGATAGCCGCCAACGGAGACGTCACAGAGCTCGAGCAGTACAACGCCCAGCTGATATCCGAGAACACCCAGTTGCAGATGGATCTCGACAACAGCCCAACGCAAGCAGACGTCGACGACGCGTACCAGCAGGGACTGCTGGCCGGGGGAGACACCAGCACACTGGACGTAATCCTCGCTAGGGGCACCATGAAGTGCGGGGTGAAGGAGTCCCAGTACGGAATGGGGTACCTGGATGCAGCCACGGGCGTGCGCTCGGGGCTGGATATCTCCTACTGCCGGGCTGTTGCCGCGGCGATAGGCCTCGACCCGGACACGGACGTCGAGTACATCCCCGCCTCTGGCTCGGACAGGTTCGAGAAGCTCGCATCCGGCGTCATCGACGTGCTGATCCGCACCACGACCTGGACCACCAGCCGTGACGCGAGTCTGAACGCCGACTTCGCCGGAA
>PBOL01000009.1 GCA_002725315.1 Methanobacteriota archaeon
ATCCTATCCAAGAGAAACGAAGAGCTCCGTTCAATTATGGAAACCATCAGGAAAGAATACGACGAATTGGAATCACAGGTAGTCGTCCTGGCCAACCGATTCAACGAGGCTGTAGAGGGCATTCAACCCGAAGACCAGGAACCAAAAACCGACAGAACTCAAGAGCAACCAAAGCCCCAGAAAAAGAGACGAAGAAAGAGGGGTACTGAACTTACCCTAGACGACTGAGGAATTGGGATGGGGCTATTCGATCGTTTCAGGCGCAAAATAGTGGAAGCGGAAGAGGAGTCCGGAATCACCGCCGAGGAAGGAAGCGCTGAGGCTGAACGGGCAATCGCCTTTAGGGAGAAGGCGAAAAGAGACGCCACAGAAAAAAGAGAGGAATTCACGCCCCCCGCAGAACAATCGCCTCCAATATGGGAAGAGGCGGACGAAGAGATAGAGGACCCCTTCTCTAAACCCATCTCCTCCAGGGAGAGGAAACTTGCTGCAAGAGCCAAGGCGAGCCCAGCCCCAGATCACGAGCCTTACAAAACTCCTCCTGGGGCGTTAGTTTCAACCACAGGAAAGGCCCTAGTCAAGATGGAGCACGCACCATTCGAGATAGATTTCGGAGAGGATAGGACAGAAATCGGAGGGATGATAATCAGCGGAGGCCCCGTTCTGGAGTCTATTCTGGACGAATTGGAGGAGGATCTTATGTCTGCAGATATTGGGCATGAAACAGCTACCGAACTAACCTCAAACCTCAGAGACCATTTGGTTGGCTCCCGAGTAACAAGACAAAAGCCACTCAAAGAGGTAATTGAGACGGCCCTCAGNGGCGCCCTTCTTTCTCTCCTGAGGGCCGGATACTGGGACTTCGACCAGACAATCTCTGAACTGCTTGCTCAGGACACCCCAGTAGTCGTGATGATGGTGGGAGTAAACGGAACAGGTAAGACTACCACATCTGCAAAAATCGCCAAGAGGCTCACGGACAATGGATTTAGCGTGGTTCTGGCCGCGGCAGACACCTTCAGAGCCGGGGCGATAGATCAACTTGATACTCATGCAGAGAGGATTGGCGTGCGCTGCGTCAAGAGTCAGAGGGGAGGCGACTCGGCTGCGGTGGCTAGGGATGCAATTGAGAGTGCCAAAGCCAGGGGGGAGGATGTGGTAATCATTGATACGGCGGGAAGGATGCAGAACAAGTCGAATTTGATGGAGGAGTTACGCAAGGTCCACAGAGTTACCCAACCACACTTGGTCATTTTCGTNGCGGATGCACTTGCTGGAAACGACGCCGTAACTCAATCAGTAGAGTTTCAGCGGATGCTTTCATTCGACGGGGCGGCACTGTGCAAACTCGACACAGATGCAAGGGGCGGAGCAGCCCTGTCAATCGCCCACTCTACCGGGAGGCCNATTGTCCTAGCCGGCATTGGCCAAGGATATGATGACTTGGAACCATTCGACCCAACATGGCTCTTGGACACTATCCTTTGAGCCATTGCAACCACTCCGTTCATGAGTCGCCGCCCNTGTGCAGCACCAGATGGAGGCTGCGGACAAGCGTACGGCACTAATCGTTCATGGGAGCGACGTCACAGCAAAAAGGATACGATCGATACTCCAGACAAGGGGATGGGAGTCAACAATTTGCGGCGATGGCGACAAAGCAGTTGACGAGTACGTCAGAATGAAACCATCGATGGTTTTCATGGGCCTGAACATCCCCACTCTCGACGGCCATATTGCGGCATTGGAGATGAGGGAAAGCGACCCCCAGGCCAGAATCGTCTTTGTTACGAGCCGAAGCCGGCTGCAGAAGGCCGTGGATGCCTCATACTCCGCGGGTGCTGTAGCAGTNCTTACCACCCCGCTAACCCAATCCGACTTCGATCAGAATTGGGTCTTGATGAACGGGCCCATCCCCGATGCGCCGGGCCTTGCGGATTTAGACGAACTGTATCCCGATATAGATGAGATTACCGAGAAACCCCCAATTCCCNCCAATGAGACGCTTCCGCCCCTACCACCGACCCCACCCGGGGGACCTCCACCCATCCCTGAGGGGTTTCCAGAGCCCACTGCAGTAGAANCCAAGAAGAAGAGGTCTGGGATGTTCGAACTCCTCTTCCTAGTAATTACTGGATTTGCCGCCGGAGCAATTTACCTGTATATTTCAAATTGATATTAGTCATTCGAAATAATCTCGGCAGGAAGCCCCTCAACGATATGACTCCCTTCGGGGGCGTCCGTAAGCGTCTCCACGGCCACAAAACCCTCGTCTAGCAGGCTCTCGTCGCGCGCTGTTAGCCTGAGCCCAACCGTCCAACGCTTGAACACCTCATAGGAAATGTACCATAGTCCAGAGACTACCACAAGTGCGGCGCAACCCCATTCGACTAGCCCTTGGCTAACCATGGCTACCTCTCCAATAGGGCTTCCCACGAGGCCTCTGCGAACTCCTTGGCAGCCTCCAAAGGAGAGCTTGATCCGTGTATTCCAGAACCCACGATTATTGCATCAGAGCCCGCCCGAATCGCATCTGATGGATTCCCATACCTCTGGCCAAGGACCCCCTCCTCTGCCGATAGACTTACTCCAGGGGTCCAAATCATCCTCTCTTCGCCAGCTAACTCTCTCAGCGCGGAAACATCCTTCGAGGAACTCCCGTTTCCTATGAAGCCCATTACATGNGGCGACCCTCTTCCGATAGCAAGGGTCTCCTTTGTGTAGCCATCTTTCAGAAGGTTCTCCCGACTCGACATCTGTGCTAATAGTAGAACTCCACCAACTCTTTCCTCGGCCTCCCAAGCCGCAGCAATNCCGTCCACTACGTCCGGTCCGCTGATTGAGTGCGAGGTCACTATGTCGGCCCATGCTCGTATGTTGTACAACCCTCCCATCTGAGTCTGTACTACCCTTCCTATGTCAGCGAACTTCCGGTCTTCAAAAACTAGAACTCCCTGCTTTCTTGCCTCTTGTACGACGCTTTCCCAACTATCCTTAGAAAACCCTTCAATTGCATCAACATGGGTCTTTACTGCTGTAATGTACTGACCCACTTCGGCGATTAGCTCAACAACCTCTTCCACATTCGGCAAGTCCGCGGCCAGAACGACGAGCGACCTCTTCTGAGTGGCAATTTCCATGTATTGGAGAGAAATCGGATGAACGCAGTTGACCCATCTGGGCCCCCACGCGGCCTCGGGCTCCATCATGCATCCCCGGACCGGCCTGTATGTCAAGCCTTTCCTCCTCTCAGAAACATGAAGCCCCGTCAGTTCCCGCCCTCACCATGCATCCAGCCTTTCTGGTGGGCATCGGTGGGGCATTTGGGTCGATTGCTCGGTGGGGGGTATACGAACTAATGCCCAGTAACGACGCCGAGGTCCCATGGGCAACCATCGCTGTGAACCTTCTTGGAGCCTTCCTTTTGGGCGTGGTGATGGCATCGGCTATGCAAACCAACACCGCCCTATTCCTCGGAACTGGCGTTCTGGGAGGATTCACTACAATGTCCGCCTTCGGCCTAGAGACCACCAGACTTCTTCAGGCAGGAAGCACTAGCGCAGCAGGGNTATACGTAGCACTAAACCTACTTGCACCGCTTGCTGCATGGGTGGGCTGGAAATTGAGCGAGTCTGCAATAGCATAGGTGTTCGAACATGCCACCCCAAACCCAAACGTGGACTTTCGAAGTAACCACGAGGGATCTGGAGGGTCTACCAGATTCTAGGGGCGATAGCATTCGTTCGATGCTATTCGCTGATCATGCCATCCAGGTCGAATCCGTAAGAGTAATTCTAGGATACCAAGTTAGAGCCGACCTCTCCGAATCGGAAGCCGACTCACTAGTCTACGACCTGTTCGCAGATCCAGTTATTGAACTCGGGACATCCAACTCCAGACTCTTGGATAGCTTCCCCACGACTCCCGATGCAGCGATCCAAGTAGGGTACAAACCAGGCGTGACCGACAACCCCGGTCAAGCCGCCCTAGACGGCCTATCCACACTCTTCCCCTCACACGAATCTGCATTGGTCGCTACCTTCCGAACCTATGCATTCTGGGGCGTGCCAAAGGACGTCACACCAGAGAAACTGGCATCCTCCATCCACAANCCAATGATCGAGAGGGCCTCTGTCGCAGGAAGGGAAGACTGCTCAAGAGCGGAATGGCCTACACTGGAGTTCCCCTCGAGGCCGGAAGCGGAATTCCATCCACCAACGAGCGTGAACCTGGAAGTTTCGGACAACGAACTAATCGATATTAGCCAGAAGGGACTTCTAGCTCTGAACCTAGATGAGATGCACGCAATTCAACGCCACTTCAGGGATCCAGAGGTCCAGCATTCCAGAGCCGCGGCAGGCCTCCCCCCCGACAGGCCGACAGATGCCGAATTGGAGTGCCTCGCCCAGACTTGGTCGGAGCACTGCTCGCACAAGATTTTCGCAGCCAAAATTCGGCACGTAGACATAGAGAGCGGAGAGGACNGCACAATCAACTCTCTGTTTAGGACTCACATCATGCAGCCAACACTAGACATGCAAGAGGAGGTAGACTGGCTGCTCAGCATCTTCCACGACAACTCAGGCGTAATCTCGTGGAACGATGAATGGAGCGTTTGCATCAAGGCCGAGACGCACAACAGCCCAAGCGCACTCGATCCATNNGGAGGGGCAATAACCGGGATTGTCGGAGTCAATAGGGATATTCTTGGAACCGGGCTGGGTGCGAGGCCGATAGCCAATACCGATGTCTTCTGCTTCGGCCCTCCGGACTATTCTNGCAGCATCCCCGAGGGGCTCTTCCACCCCTCCAGAGTCTTCAGAGGCGTACACTCGGGAGTCAGGTCAGGAGGAAACGAGTCAGGGATTCCCACCGTTAACGGGGCNATTGTGTTCGATGAAAGATACATTGGGAAGCCTCTGGTATTCTGTGGTACAGTTGGGATAATGCCCAGAGTCCTAGAGGACGGACGGGAGTCCCATGTGAAGACGCCAGAGCCCGGCGATGTGGTATACATGGTCGGAGGAAGGGTCGGAAGTGATGGCATCCATGGTGCTACCTTCTCTAGCCTGGAGCTCACCGAGGACAGCCCCAGTTCGGCAGTGCAGATTGGCGATCCGATTACGCAGAAGAAGATGCTAGATATGATACTCGAAGCAAGGGACGCTGGACTCATCCAGGTAATCACTGACAATGGGGCCGGAGGACTCTCCAGTAGCGTAGGTGAAATGGCNGAGCTAACTGGGGGCGCCGACCTGGATCTCGGTAAGGTACCCCTGAAGCAGGCAGGGCTATCGTCATGGGAGATACTAGTTTCAGAATCCCAAGAGAGGATGACGGTAGGAGTTCGGCCGGAGGACTCGGAGCGGTTCGAATCCTTGGCCGCGCTCCACGAGGTCGAGGCTACCGCAGTTGGCACATTTACCGATTCAGGAGCTTTCGCAGTCAGGCACGGCGAAACCCCAGTTGCCCACATACCCATCCAATTCTTGCATGATGGATGCCCCCAGCTAAGCCTTGACTCTGAGTGGAAACCCCCGGAGAACTCACCCGTCGAGACACCCGAGCTAGACGCCGACGGGATGGGGAAAGCGCTGGGCCGACTGATTGCAAGGCCCAACGTAGCCAGCAAGGAGTGGTGGGTGCGCTCTTACGATCATGAAGTAATTGCACAGAGCGTAATNAAGCCATTCTGCGGGGCAAATCACGACGCTCCNGGTGATGCTGCAGTCATCGCTCCAATCCAGGGAGGGACCCAAGGCCTTGTGGTTTCCAATGGCATAGCGCCCCGTTATTCTGACATAGATGCATATGCAATGGCAGCGGCATCGGTGGACGAGGCCCTTCGAAACGCAGTCTGCGTCGGGGTGGATCTGGATATGATAGCCGGCCTCGACAACTTCTGCTGGCCGGACCCCATCGAGTCCCGAAAGACCCCGGACGGGAGGTACAAGCTAGCACAGTTGGTCAGGGCAAACAGAGCCCTTGATGAGGTGTGCCGAGCATACCGACTTCCATGCATTAGCGGCAAGGACTCGATGAAGAACGACGCGATGATGGGAGGCGAGAAGATAAGCGTNCCACCGACCCTTCTGTTCAGCCTTCTGGGAAACCATTCAGATGTGCGAAAGGCCGTCTCTTCGGATTTCAAGAGTCCGGGAGACCTGATATTCTTGGTCGGAGAGACCCATCAGGAACTGGGGGCCAGCGAGGTCTCTTACATGCTNCGTGAGGAGGGGAGCGGGGGCATTGGCGGCAAGGTCCCCGAGATAGACCCGGAGAGGAACATGGCCGCTTACAGGGCCCTGACCTCAGCGATGACCGACGACCTCGTTGCCAGCGCTCATGACTGCAGTGACGGGGGCCTGGCAGTCGCCGTAGCAGAGTGCTGCTTCGGCTCTGACTCTGGCGCGACATTGGACACCTCGCCAATCTGGTCCGATTGCGAGGACCTGGATGCCTGGGGCGCATTGTTTGGGGAAAGCCTCGGGCGAATCCTGGTCAGTGTGAGGCCAGAGGATAGGGTGCCTTTCGAGCGAGCGATGGCGGGAATTTCCTGTCACTTTTTGGGAGAAGTCTGCGAGGGAGATGACATCACAGTCACCAGAGGCACCGATGATCTGCTGTCTGCATCCATGTCCGAACTGAGAGGGTTCTGGAAGGGCACCCTACATGGGGGTGGATTACGATGACTCCCAGGGTAGCGGTTCTGTATGGTTTCGGAATAAACTGCGAGACAGAGACAGCGGCAGCCTTCGAAATGGCGGGGGCCTATGCAGAAAGGCTACACGTTAACCGACTAGTCAACGGGGACTCCCGACTATCCGAATTTCAGATTCTTGCAATTCCGGGGGGCTTCTCTTTCGGTGACCACCTCGGTAGTGGTAGATTGCTCGGAAACAGATTGAGGTTTGGCTTGAGGGACCAGGTCAGGGAGTTCGTAAAGGCAGGGAAGCCAGTGATCGGGATATGTAACGGCTTCCAGGTACTGGTCAAGATGGGACTGCTACCGGGAGACGAGGAAGTCTCCCTCACCCAGGACGCATCCCTCGCCCTCAATGACAGCGGCCANTATGAGAACAGGTGGGCGACTCTCGAATTCGATCCAGATAGCCCGTGCATATGGACCAGGGGCATTGAGAGAATCAGGGTTCCAGTGAGGCACGGGGAGGGCAAGTTCGTCACAGATGACAGCACTTTGATGGATAAGTGGGCCGAGTCAGGCCAGTTGGTCGCACGGTACGTTGACCCTTCCACCGCATACCCCAGTGCCGGCGACGAGACACTTCCATACCCAATCTCACCCAACCAGAGCTGGAGGAACGTGGCTGGCGTATGCGACCCCTCCGGACTCGTTTTCGGCCTGATGCCACACCCAGAGGCAAACCACTCCACATGGCTAGGCGCCACTTGGACTAGGGAGGAAACCACGCACGGGGAGGGCGAGGGAATGGCGATTTTCCACAACGCAGTCAAGCACCTAATGGATGCCTAATCACTGTAGTTCTTACCGGATTATCCAATTATTCCTAAGACCCTCTTAGAGGCTCCGAGAAGGAGCACTGCAACCAGAATCCCNCTGACGCCTCTCTGAGAGGAAACCCGAGATCCATACCTTGAGCCAATCACCCCGCCGACAAGCACCGCCGCAGAGAAAGGCATCAGCAGGACAGGATCAGGATCTAGCCTGCCAGCCAGCCAAGCGCCGACTAGACCTGACAGTGAATTCAACCAAACGAACAGTGACGTAGTTGCAGCAGCCTCCTTCGAAGTGGCCCATCCCCCAATCANCAGGACAGGAAGCAGGAAGATGCCGCCCCCAATGCCAATCACCCCGCTAGCCAGGCCAATTACCCCTCCAACAGCAGCTGCCTTGGTAAAACTAGGGCGAACCGCATCGCTCACCCCTGCGTCGCTGGAAACCAACCTCCACGCAGCAACGACCAAGGCCGTAGCGAGCAATACGTCATACGCATCCCCCTCTACAAGCATGAAACCTCCTAGTGCAGCCATCGGGACGCTTGCTGAGATGAACGGAACGGACAACCCCCTGACGTGAAATCCGGAATTGTGGTAGTGCCAGAAGGCAACTCCAGCGACAATTATGTTGAGCGACCAAGCATACTGCTTGAGCCAAACCGCCTCAGTCGCCGCGTAAGACGTCAAAGAAAGAACCGCCAGGTATCCAGAAGCCCCCCCTAGACCGACCGAAGAGTAAAGAGCAGCCACTCCAAAAAGGGCGATGATGACGAACACCAACTCAGTGGAAACCACAAGTACCGCTTTGGGAAGGACACTTCAACTCCACCGTTTCTGGCAGTCCATGGAGAAGGGTGTTNCACTGGAACGGGCCTTGGAAATAGCCCTCGAGTCTCCATTTCACAGAAAGACAGAGCTGATTGGGCTTGAGGACGCCGCGGGAAGGCTCCTTGCGCGGGATCTAGCATCTAAGGTGGACGACCCCAGGTTCGACAACTCAGCCATGGACGGCTGGGCCGTAAGGAAAGACGATTGCAACGACACAGGCACCGTACTGAGGATTGTGGGCACCAGTCAGGCGGGATCTAGCACAACTACCACCGTAGGCAAGGGGGAGGCCTGCAGCATCATGACAGGGGCGCCCCTTCCAGAAGGGGCCGATGCGATAGTCATGATCGAAGACTCGACAGAAGAGGGAGAAAGCGTCACAATCAACGGACCAGCGAGGCCCGATTACATTCGGAAGAAAGGAGAGAACCTTGAGAGAGGCGTCACAGCACTACTGGCCGGCACATTGCTAACGCCAGCAGCAGTTTCCCTTGCCGCCACCATGGGACACAGCGAGGTGGAGGTGGTTTCCAAACCGAAGATCGCTGTGATTGCGGTTGGTGACGAACTCGTACCCCCCGGAGAGACTCTAGGCGAAGCAGAGATTTTCGAGTCTAACACGTATGGAATTGCCGCCATGATCAGAAAGATGGGAGGGGCCCCCGAAAGGTTCGAGTTAATCCAGGACACCATCGAACTGCTCAGGGACACCCTCGATGAAGCCGCTAAGTCATGCGACGCCATAATCACCAGCGGGGGAGTTAGTATGGGGAAGTGGGACATAGTTCGNTCCATAATGGAGGATGAGGGGGAAGTCGGCTTCTGGAGAGTAATGATGAGGCCAGGGGGCCCTCCGCTCTTCGGGACATGGAAAGGAACCCCAATTTTTGGCCTGCCAGGAAATCCCGTAAGCAGTCATGTAGTTTTCACAGTCCTGGTTTCCGAGTGGATATCCAGGTGTATGGAGGCAGATCAGGCAATGGGTCCCAGATTGTCAAACAGAGTCAGGGTGATTATGCAGGAACCCCTCAAAGGCGCCCCTGGAAAACTATGCATGAGGAGGATATCAATTAGACAGGAGGGAGAGTCGCTAGTGGGATCTACCAGTACTCACCAAGGAAGTGGAAACATACACAGCATGGTTGCTCATAATGGCCTGTCCCTTCTTCCTCCTGGGACAGACTCCAAAGAGGGGGAGACGATTGACGCTCTCTGGNTGTTCTGATGCAGTAACCCTAAGTGCGCCCGATTTCGCTTCCGAANCATGTTCCCGGAGTGCATCGAATGCAGGGGGACNAAGGCATCATGCGGAATCAACCCCTGCCCTCTTCTTGAAGAGGTAAGGAAGAGGCTACCAAATGAAGAGAGCGCATCCCTCAATGAGATATCGNGACCGAGCCCCCCAACCCTCTTCGTTGGTAGATTCGGCTACCCCAATGTTACAGCCGGGCCAACTGCTTCGTGGGCCCCAGATTCCGAGAATTCTTCCATTGTCAGCGGAGACCCAGCNGAACTATTCGGCAAACCTCTCGAGGAAGTGGCTACAAGGCATTCGAACCTAGTATCCGGCCGACGAAAAATGGCAATCTCTAGCCCTAGGTCACCAGACAGTATTCTTGAATCTACACAGTTGTTGGCTATGTCATCAAGTATGGTAGANATAGAGATGGACTTCGAAAGGCCCGTAACGATTGGAGGGACGCCTTCCTTCGACTCAATGAGCACACCCACCGGCCCCTCTGGAGGAATAGTTAGCGCTGAGGTTGTTGGCCACGCATCAATACCCAGAAAGGTTGACTCAATAGCTGGCGAGACAGATATGCTTGCAAACGAAGCAATGGAGGAGCTCACAGATTCTGGAATAGGGGAGGCACAGGTGTCAAGGATGCTTTCCTCCGGCCTATTGGGAAAGGAAGGAAAAAGAAGGCTCGTCCCTACAAGATGGGGGATCACAGCCACTGACGACATTATCTCAAAGCGTAGATGGNAGAGAGTCAGAAAACTACCTTCAATTGACAAGTTTATGGTTTTCGAAGCAACATACCTAGACAATAGATTCCAAGTAATCCTGTCACCAGGACCATGGGCCTTCCAAATGATGGAAGCATGGTGCCAAGGCTCAGTTTGGGCAGGTTCAGGTAGTGTACTGGAAGACAGAGAGGAAATCGAACCAAGAACAGAATACGCGAGCTCAATCACGGGGGCATACTACTCTGCGAGACTTGCAGTCTTGGAGCACATGGAGAAAATCGGAAGATCTGGTGCATGCTTAGTTTGGAGAGATATCGGTCCGGGTTACTGGGCACCAGTAGGTGTATGGTTGATTAGAGAGACAATGAGGAACGCGATGAAGACCAACCCCAGGGTGTTCGACTCCTTGAGCGAGGCTATAGAACACGCCTCCCCTAGAGTGTCCTCCCCAACTTCCCTTCGAAACTCATGGTTTGCAACGAGAGCCAGACAGACCACCCTAGAATCATTCTGGGGAGGATAGTATGCATGGATTCAAAGGAGCGTGACAGGACCCGNTCCCCCGGCACGAGGTGATACACTGTCCGAGTGGAAGAAAAACGGATTCGCCAAGGATGGNTGGATAGAGATCAGGGGTGCCCGGACCCACAATCTGAAGAACATCGACGTCAGTATCCCAAGAGGAAAGTTCGTCGTAATTTCTGGTGTTTCGGGCTCTGGGAAGTCGAGCCTTGCCTTCGACACGCTCTACGCCGAAGGACAGAGAAGATANGTCGAGAGTTTGAGCTCATATGCCAGGCAGTTCCTGGGGCAGATGAAGAAGCCAGACTGCGACTCCATCGAGGGACTCTCCCCTGCAATAAGCATAGATCAAAAGCAGGGCAGTCACAACCCCCGGTCCACCGTAGCCACGGTTACAGAGATGATGGATTACATGCGTCTTCTTTGGGCNCGAGTCGGCATTCCTCATTGCCCCGAATGCGGTAGGGAGGTTAGCAGACGGACAGTACAGGAGATCGTTGACGACGTACTCTGGAGATTCGAAGGCCATGGAATCGCCATATGGAGCCCNGCAGTAAGAAATAGGAAGGGCACTCATGCCGACCTATTCTCAGCTCTTGTTGATCAGGGCTTCCTGGCAGGTAAGGTGAATGGACGGGAGTCCAGTTTCGAAGAGCCACCAATCCTCGAGAAGAACCTTCGTCATGACATTGATGTCAGGGTTGACAGGTTGCTATTGACCCNCTCAAACCGACAGAGACTCACTGAAGCAGTGGAGGCAGGATTGAGGCTAGGCGCGGGAACAGTGGCTGTTGAAAGCCTCAGCTCACCTAAGCCAGGAGAAGACAACTCTGAAGAGCAGAGGTTCAGGACACAAGAGGGAGAAGTAATTGCATATTCTGAGGAATTCGCCTGCCCAGAGCACGGGTCATTCCTTCCTGAGATGAGCCCAAGGGTCTTCTCCTTCAACAACCCCCTAGGAGCATGCCCGTCTTGCCAAGGACTTGGAGTTCAGCGATCCTTTTCGCCAGATTTGGTCATCGACAGGACGGCTACAGTTGCCGAGGGCTGCATCAGGCCGTTTAGAAGATCGATGATGTCGGGTTGGTATAGGGGCCAGATGACACAAACATGCGATCACTACTCCATACCTACTGACGTCCCTTTCGCGGAACTAGACGAGGACAGCAAAGACATCCTGCTATATGGTTCTGGAACGACTGTAATTGACTTCGAGTTCACCTCTGAGAAGGGCTCTACGTACAGGATGGCCCGTCCTTGGGAGGGAGTATTCTCCAGGCTACGGAGGACCTACACAGACACTTCCTCTGACCGTACGAGGTCCCGACTCTCATCTTTCATGAATGATGAGCCATGTACCGAATGCAACGGAGACAAACTGAACGAGGCAGTTAGCAGAGTAACTGTCGGGGACGTGAACCTCCCGGGAATTTCCCGTTGCAGTGTTCTCGAAGCCCTCGCAGTAGTTCAGCACTGGAGACTCGGTGGTCTCGACGANACTTGGGAGAAACTGGAACGGGAACCACCAACAAGCAGTACCGTTCGCTCGACGAGGAAGCTTGACGAAAGAACGATGTACATTGCCAAGGAGATAATCAAGGAAATAGAATCTCGGCTGCGGTTCCTAGCCCTTGTCGGTCTCGATTACCTGACCCTTGAACGGAGGGCAAACACCCTTTCTGGAGGTGAGAGCCAGAGGATTCGTCTGGCAACTCAAATTGGGACCCGGCTAACTGGGGTCATGTACGTCTTGGACGAGCCGAGCATCGGGCTCCATCCAAGAGACAATGGACGGCTTCTTGAGACATTGAGAGAGCTAACGGGCTTAGGAAACACGCTTCTTGTGGTCGAGCATGACGAGGCCACACTCAGGCAAGCCGATTGGCTAGTTGACTTAGGTCCGGGCGCTGGGAAAGATGGGGGAAAGCTGGTAGTCAACGGCACATATGACGAACTGATTTCCAATGACGAGAGCATCACCGCCGCATACCTATCAGGCAGGCAGAGTATACCTATTCCCGACGATCGAGTATCACCACAAAAAGACAGGTGGGTAACCATCTCAGGAGCTAGGCAGAACAATCTCAGGGACATAGAGGTGAGTATCCCTCTTGGGTGCATGGTTGCAATTACCGGCGTCTCCGGCTCTGGGAAGTCATCCCTNGTCTCTGAGACTCTCGCACCTGCACTTCTCCGGGAGCTTCATGGTTCGGACTCCACCCCCGGAGCAGTGGACTCAATTTCCGGCATGGAAATGGTTGACAAGGCGATTGTGATTGACCAGTCACCAATCGGACGTACTCCAAGGTCGAACCCTGCCACATACACCGGGGCCTTCGGACCAATCCGAGAACTATTCACCAAGACGAAGATTGCTAAGGAAAGAGGGTACGAGCCTGGGCAGTTCTCATTCAATGTTAGAGGGGGGAGGTGCGAAGCTTGCAGCGGGGCCGGCTCTACTAAGCTCGAGATGAACTTCCTACCTGACGTTTGGGTAACGTGCGAGGTTTGCAAAGGGAAACGATACACTCGTGAGACACTGGAGGTCAAGTGGAGNGGTAAGACCATTCACGATGTGCTAGAGATGAGTGTCGAGGAGGCTTGCTCATTCTTCGAGAACCAGCCAAGGATTCATAGAATTCTGGAGACCGTTCGAGACGTCGGGCTTGGCTACATCCGCCTCGGGCAGCCCGCCACCACACTGTCTGGTGGAGAGGCTCAAAGGGTGAAGCTTGCAACCGAGCTTCACCGCACCCCTCGCAAGCACACGTTCTACATCCTCGATGAGCCCACTACCGGCCTTGGCCTGTCAGACGTCCACCAGTTGATCGAGGTTCTCCTCCGTCTTAGGCGAAACGGGCATACTGTGATTGTGATTGAGCACCACCTTGACGTAATCAAGTGTGCCGACTGGATAATCGACCTAGGGCCAGAGGGTGGTGAGTTCGGAGGGGAAGTAGTCGCTTCAGGAACTCCCGATCAAGTAGCGAGAGAACCCCTCAGTTATACCGGCCAGCACCTAATTGGATTGGTCTGACATTTCCCGTCCCAACCTTTGAGAAGCACACTACTGACCGGGCAACTGATGTACAGATCAGGAAACCCCGCGCTCAATGACTCGACCTTCGAGAAATCTGCCTACCAGGGAACCTCTTGGTGGGAGGATTACGAGTCTAACATGATGACCATTGAGGGAGTAGCAGAGAAGACCGGTTTGCTTCTTCTCATCACGACCTCCACAGCACTAGCAACGGCCTTTTCCATGCCGGAAGCGGCCCCACTGATTCTTGTTGGGTTACTGGGTAGCTTCATCGTCGCGATNATGGTGGTAATTTCCGGTTCGATGAATCCAGCACTGATATGCGTGTACGCAGCTCTCGAGGGCCTATTCCTAGGGGGAATTACCTGGTTCTTTGAGGTCCCCCTCGAAATGCCAGGAATTGGAATATTGGCCGCCCTTCTAACCTTCCTCATTCTTGGAGCCATGATTGCTATCTACAGAGCGGGGCTAATCGCATGGGACAGGAATATTGCGATAGCTGTCAGCTCATCTGTAGCCGCAATTTTCCTGATATACCTAGTTTCATTGATCGGATCAATTTCCGGATTGTACCACGTTCCGTACATCCATGGTTCAGGCCCAGTCGGAATTGCATTCTCTCTCTTTGTTGTCGGCATCGGGGCTCTTTGCCTCGTGGCAGACTTCGACTTCATTGAACGAGGTGTGCAAAGAGGGGCACCCAAGAAGTTGGAGTGGAGAGCGGCATTCGGTCTGATGGTAACTCTGACTTGGCTGTACTTCGAGATTCTTAAGCTACTAGCCAAGATTGCGGCTTCGAGGCGCTAGAAGATGCAAGTCGAGGCGATACTAGGGCTTACTGCCGCAGGCTTAGCCCTCGGAATCATGGAGGGAATTAGGCCCGGCCCCCTCTTGACCATGGTAATCAGAGAGACACTAACCGGAGGATGGTCGGCCGGAGCGAGGGCGGCTTCCGCACCAATCTTCACTGACGGCCCACTCATTGTGGTAAGTGTTCTGCTGTCTGGGTGGATTGCAGAGCAGCCAACCTTACTCTTCCTGATTTCTATTCTCGGTGCAGGCTTCCTCGTCTGGTTCGGGGTGGACTGCTTCAGGATTGAGCCGCCCGACCCAGAATTAGGAGAGGCGGAGGTCACCGGGTCCTTCAGGCGAGGCGTTATCACAAATCTGCTCAATCCAAACGTGTACGTCTTCTGGTTCCTAATTGGAGGGCCACTGATGGCTTCTGCTGCTGACGAGGAGCCCCTCGCCCCTGTGGCATACGCCCTCTCGTTCCTGATCTCTATAATTTTAGTCAAGATGACGATTGCTTACTTCTTCGATCGTACCAGGGGGGCACTATCCCCACGAGCCTACAGAGGCGCTCTGGGCATATGTGGATTGGGGATGTTCGCATTCGCCATTGGCTTCGCATACCAGGCCTACGGATTGCTTCCTGATGCCTTCTAGCCTACAGGGTCTCCGGCCCTCCGAGCGGCAGAGGCTGCAGAGGCAATTCTCTGAGAGTAGGACCAATCGCCATAGTTCCGTAGATTCCAATCTCCCCCCCTACGTTGTGAGCGTGCCCGAACCAAACCCTACCGTGCTGGTCAATGACTATGTCGTTGAAGTCGCCGAACCCGCCGCACCTGTTGTAGCCGCAGCCTTCCGAAGTGTCCAACGGGTCACCCCAGGCGTTCACCTGTACTGTTGTTAGGAGTGGCATGTCGCTGAAGGCGTCCGTTATCACGGTCAGGTAACCGTTCCAGGTGTCACCTCCCGAGTCACCTAGGTAACCTAGGGCTACCTTGCCAGCGCTACCAGCAGTTACAACTGGGAACCCGGTTCCGTTTAGGCCAATTGGGGGGGCGATCATAATCGGATCGCTCCAAGTGCCACCCTCGTCCTTCGAATATGAGTAGTAGGGCATGTTGTCGAAACCCATCCAGAAGGCGTGGACGTTATCCTCTGAATCAGTAGCGACCTGCGCCTCCTCGAAGTTCCAGGTCTCCGCAGTTCCGGTGTTCTCCGTGGGTAGGGGGTGCTCAGTCCAGGTAATTCCTCCGTTGGTGCTCCTGTATATCGAGTAACCCTCCCCCCCGTCGCATCCCCTATTTCCTCGGTAGAAGTTCCCGTTCTCACTCCCGGTAATGTGTCCCGTTAGCCCCCCGCTTTCGCAATTAGATGGGGTCCCCGGAAGCTCGGGGCCCCAAGTAAGGCCACCATCGTTACTTGCAGAGCAAACCGGATATGGGTAGTTCCCATTGACGCAGAAAACCCAGGTAGTCTGATGGAATGCTGCGGGGTATGGAGAAGATGCGATAGTCTGGTGGTCTTGAACCGACCATCCAGTCGCAACCGAAGGGCCAGTCCAACTTTGCCCCTCGTTGTCAGACCACTCCACGGTCATTCCTAGCAATGCATGCATGTCGAACTTCATGATACGGTCGGTCCACGGGTCGACGTAGACATATGGGTCGTTGCTGTTGGCCACTGGCAGAAGGGCACTGTAGACGTCTTCGCAAACGTATTCGCTTATGTTAGACATCCCTACCATCCCTGAGCACCTTACTATTGCTGTTGAACCAGCAGCTCCATTCCCCCAGCTTGTCATGTACAGGTTATCCGAGGATGTGACGCCAATGGTCGGTTCGAAGGTGGTCATTCCTATGCCGTAATAGGTACCAATAGCGCAAATTGGAGCATTGTCTCCGACAAGAACCGATGTTCCGTTGAATATGTCCGAAACCTTGGTGGCATCGGTTGCGTTTCCGTAGTGGTACCATGTGGTATTGCTTATTTCACCACCACTTTCAGAACAAACTGAATCGAAGACGCTGAAATCCTCTAGGACCTGCTCTTCTCCACCGAAGCATCCTCCTAGTGGGGCCATGATCAAGATTGAAACCATGCTCAGTGCCACAACTCGCATGTTGTACCGGCCGAGACCTTCCTACATCAGTTAAACGGATTGCTTATCCTAGAAGGAGAGTTGAGTTACCTCCCTCTGGCAGGGGCTCTAGGTAACTTAGCTCTCCGTAAAGGGCGGGCCCCTCCATCAGGGTTCCAATAATGGCCTCTTCGAATCCCGCTGCGTTGTGAGCGAGCGCTATCCACGGACGACCCTCGTCGTCTATCTCGACGTCGATGAAGTCCCCGAAGCCACCGCATCTCACGTCTCCGCAATCTGGAGTGATGTCAAGTGGGTCATCGGGATTGTTCACTGCCACGCTAGTGATGAGCGGCCTTTCTGAGAAGGAATCCGTCATTATCGCCATGTAACCCGACCAGCCTCCAGTGCCGTTCTCTTCGTCGTAGTCCTGGGCCTCACCGATGTATCCAAGGACGACCCTCCCTTCTGAACCTGCAAATATCGTCGGGAAACCGGACTCTACGACGCCGGGAGCGGCGACCATCATTGGCTCGCTCCAAGTCTCCCCCTGATCCTGCGAGTTTGCGTACCAAGGCTTCAGGTCGTCTCCGATCCACGTTGCGTGGACGTTCCCCCCATCGTCAACAGCGGTAGCGACTTCGTGTGAATGCCAACCGTCTTGCATACCGACATCTGTTGTTATCGTGTGCTCCGTCCAGCTGTAACCCCCATCCAGTGAGCGATATACTGCCGGTCCTTCGCAGGAAGGGTTTCCACGGTATACCGATCCGTCTATTCCTCCGGCGACGTGCCCATGAAGGCCCGAGCACTGTGGGAAGCTGCTGCTTGGGTATCCAAGCCTCTGCACGTCCCAAGAAAGACCGCCGTTCAGTGAACGAGAGCACTGGGCGCCTGCCGCCGGGGAACCCGTGTTAATGCAATAGACGTAGATTACAGGGTGGAAAGCCGTAACTCCCGGTGGGGGCGGCATCGAGGCTATGCTCTGGTGATCCTGAGTCACGTAATACCCTTCTACCGGATATGGTATGCTCCAAGAATCTCCGTCGTTATCTGAAAACTCGACGAACATCGCAGCTAGGGCATGCATGTCGAACTTTACCAGCCTGTCAGTGAACTTGTCCACGTAGATGTAGGGGTCATTTGAGTTCGGCGTCTGCCCCGAGTCCTCATCAATTTGGCCGAACGGCCCGACATCCTCCCAAGTCTGCCCTTTGTCTGTAGATCTAATGATGTGGGTCCCGTCCCCCAGCCCATTCCAACTAGTGAAGAAGATGGCACCTGAAGACGTTACTCCGATAGTCGGCTCGAAGGTGTCGAAGCCCGTTCCATAGTAAGTCGCACTAGAGAAGAATGGTGTGCTGTTCCCAGAAAAATCAGCCGAGATATTGGAGGCCAGAACTGCTGCAGCATCGGTTGCATCTACTGCCCACCTCTCTGCCGGAGTCCCGGGGTAGTGGTACCAAGTGGTTATTGGTAACTCCTTGCCGAAGTCGAATGCGCCCTGGAAAACCTCCTTCTCTGGCTCATCCTCCCACCACACACATCCAGTCATTGCCGAGGAAAGCATCAGCAGGCACAGAAATTGGGCCGATTTCCTCATTCAATCACCCATCCACCCATTCTCCAGAACCGGAGGAACGGTGTCGAGTAGGGATTCCTTTGGGCTCTTCCACTCCATACCTAGTTCCCTCTCGGCGGGGGACGCGTCCCAGTAGAGCCTCTTTCCAAGATGCGTCCTAGCCCATGAGAGGCTAATTTTCGGATGGAAAATCGAGACAACCAGAGAAAGAAGGTAGGGGACCTGCCTTGTGGGCACACTGAGATCAGGATTTGCCTCCTTTATCGCCCGAGCGATTTCCTTGAACCACATCTGCCCAGATACAACGAGGTACCTTCCAGCATCCTTGCCTTGGCTAAGGGCCCTAACATGGGCCTCTGCCACATCCCTTACATCCACTATGCTGATGTGCATTGGTACTACGAACGGGATTTCTCTATTCAACAGAGTCATAACAAAAGATGGGCTTCCTCTGAGGTGCCTTCTAGAGAGCGGCGGACCCAATACGACACAGGGATTGATCGTGGCCATCTTCGGCCCGTTCCCGCCCTTGGAATCGTGCCAATCTCTGACCAGCCTCTCCGCACTGAACTTGGCTAGTCCGTAGGGGTTGTTATCGATGTTCGAGTCATCTGCCCATGTCTCTGTGGTAAGGACCTGCCCATCCTTCCACCTTTGTGGTCTAATGGCTGCGGTAGATGAAGTATGGACGAGGCACTCTACGGTACCAGACGAGTCTATCGCTCGAAGCACGTTTCTTGTCCCAATCACGCTTGGATCAACTATCTTCTCCTGTGGATTCTTTGCATTAAGAACCACAACTGCTGCTGTATGAATCACTTCCCTGCAACCAGATATCGCCTCATTGACCGATCCCGCATCCAAGAGGTCCATCTCTACAATCTCCAGGCTCCCTCCATTTCCCAGTGGAAGGGCTCTGAGATGCTCGACCCTTTCGGGGTCTGTCGAGTCTCTGACGGTTGCCCTAACGGCCCTTCCCTTGGAAAGAAGATTGGCCACTATGTAGCTTCCAATGTATCCGCTGGCGCCAGTGACAACGACTAGTCCACCAGCATCATGGCCCTCTGGCATGTACATCGTTCCCTACGCGTTGCCTTTGTCTTTACGGGCATCAGAAAAACTAGGAGACCACCAGTTTGCTCGTCCCATGAGGCGCATTGCTGATGGGACAACGATTGCCCTGACTATTGTAGCATCGACGAACACCGCAACGGCCAATGCAAACCCGATTGATTTTATGATCATCACATCAGCGAAGATGAAACCGGAGAAGACTGCAATCATGATAGCAGCAGCCCCTGTGATCAATCTCCCTGAGGCTTGCAATCCCTCTGACACAGCTCGCGTGTTGTCACCAGTCTCGAGCCACGACTCGTGAATTCTAGAGAGCATGAGAACCTCGTAGTCCATTGATAGTCCGAATGCGATTCCGAAGACCAACGGGGGGACCATCAGATCTAAAGGCTGGGGGGTAAAGTTCAGCGGGCCAGCCAAGAGCCCGTCCTGGAAAACGATGACAATCAGTCCGAATGAGGCCGTAATGGAGAGCATGTTCATGAAAATAGCCTTTATTGGAACTAAAACGGAGTGAACTTGGAACCACACTAGAACCATCGTAACCAGAAGGACGAAGGCAAGAGCGCCTGGGATACGCTCACTCAAGTGTTCTTTCATGTCCACTTCGTAGGAAGTCCAGCTTCCCACGAGTATCTCCTCATTGCTGGAGGAGGTGAACATCCTTACATCCTTAATCAGCTGCTCCGCTTCGTCACTCCCACTTGGGTATTCTATAGGGACGCTGATCATGGCAATCGAGTCCGATACGGTGGTCATCCACTCGGTACGCAGAACATCGGGCCATTGGTCGAAATCCGAGTCGAATAGTGAGGGATTGCAAAGTGGATGATCTACTCTCAATACTCCCTCCACGGTTGCCACACCATCGCACATCTCCGCAATTTCGGTTGAAAGAGACCTCGAGAAGGGATCCTGACCATCATCGAAAACTATCACCAATGGAACGACGGATGCCGTGAAGGCTGGGAACTCTTCCTCTAGTATCTCGTAGGCCTGTCGAGACTCAAGATCGGGAGGCAGAGTGTCAAGGCCGCCAGCAGTCAACTCGACGTGAAGGAAGGGAACCCCCAATAACAGCAGAAGTCCCATGGAGGGAACCAGCCAACTGACAGGCTTCTTCATTACCTTCGTTGAGAACTCTTTCCAAAATCTTCCATCTTCTTGTCCTCCCGGGATCGGGACCGGGAGCCTGTCTATTCCATGTCCTATTGAGGAGAGCAAAGCAGGAAGCAGCGTTAGCGAGTAGATCAGGGCACCGATAACTGCTAGGAATGCCCCCATCCCCATGGATGGCATGTGCGTGGCGGTGAAGTAGAAAAGGGTGCATAGGCCAACCGCTACGGTTGCCCCAGAGAACAGGATGGCTCTCCCCGCGGTTTCCATCATCGTGCAAACGGCCCCCTCCACATCCTGCCCCTTCCCAAGCTCCTCTCTGAACCTGCTAATCATGAACAGGCTGTAGTCGATTGATACTGCTAGACCAATCAGGGTGATCATTGAGACAGAGTACTCAGTCATTGGGAACGACTTTGAGACGAAGTATGACATCCCAGTGGCTAGGGGGAACATGCACACTGCGACAACCATGGGCAATAGCGATGCTACTACCGTTCTGAAAACGAAGAGTAGGATGATTAGCGAAATGGGGATGCCAATTATCTCCGCCCTGATTTGATCCTCCTTCAGCATCCGATCGAAGTCCGAGTCAATGATTAGGCTCCCAGTAACCAGCACTTCCATCTCATTGCTTTCCACTGAATCCTTGATTGCCCCAACCTCCTTGGCAATCTCCTCTTCAGTCCCATTGAAACTCACGAACACGGCGACTCTGTGCCCGTCGCGGGAGACGTGCCGTGCAAGGTGATACGGGTCGTCCGGATCGTCATAAGCCAGACTGATATCTAGCACATCCAAAGAAAGCGAATCGAGGCCAATCAGGGAATCTCTTACCTCTTGCTCGAACTCGGTATCGTTCCACTTCAGAGATTCGTGGGTGAATATGTAGTTCACGCTGTTCGTTGAAACAATCGGCAACTCATCGTTCACCAGTTCCAGTGCTCTTCCAGATTCTATTGATGTCGGCGGGGAATTACCGTCTTCGAACTCGTTACCTTGGGAGATTAGTAGTACGGACAGGAGAATGGAGGCGAGAGAGGCTGCTATTACCAAGCGCCTACTTCGGTGAATGGACCTGCCAAATCTTGACAGCATTCCTTCCACAAACTCCGCCGATATTATGGCACTTATCTAGTTCACTAAATGCCGATTTGTTGTGTCCTCTACGTTGCTAGCGATGATACTGAATCAACAACTAGTGATGGGCTCGGGCCGCTTCCCGCTAGATCCTCCTTGCTAGCTTCCCCGGATAGGACCAGTATACCATTTACCCCTGCCCTCTCCGCCATCTCAATGTCCGTGTACAAGCGATCACCTACCATCGCGCAGTTGGATGGACTAAGACCCATCTCCTCTATCTTGTGTAGGATCATCCCTTTGTTTGGCTTGCCACATACGTGAACCGGCTTGACCCCGGTTGTGGCTTCGAATAGGGCCATGTACGCACCTGAATCGGGCAGTCCTCCTTCGGGGGACGGGCATACGATGTCAGGGTGGCTAGACACCATTGGCACCCCCCTGTGAAGGTGGACAGAGGCCATCGCTAGCTTCTCGTAGGTTACTTCTGTGTCATACCCGAGAACCACGAACTCCGGATCGGCCGAATCGGTGGCAAGTCCGCTCTCCTCGAGCATCTCTCTCATCCCTTCGGTACCTACCAAGTAGGTCCTACTGACACCTTCCTTGGATAGCCACGATATCAGGTCGTGGGTGGATAGCAGTACCTCATCCCTGCTAGCGGCGATTCCCAATCCGCGGAGTTTCTGCAGATATTGCTCAACTGACTTGCTTGAGTTGTTTGATAGGAAGAATCGAGCAATCCCTCTGCTTTCGAGTCGATCTAGGAAATCGATTGACCCTTCGATCAACTCGTCTCCGAGGTATATTGTCCCATCAAGATCGAGAAAGACTGCTTCAATCCCTTCTAGAGACTCATTGATTCTCCCTTCCATTCTTTCACCTCAGGGCAGAATAATTGTCTTGAATAGGAACCACGGGCTCCACAGGGCCTTCTGTGCCTCCTTGTCGGCAATCATCCCCGTCATCATGTCGGCCATCTCTTCCTTCCTAGAGGCCTTCCCTACGAACCAGTTCATCACCCGCTTCCACTTCACTATCTTCTGAAGCCTATGCGAGTTAGTCAACTCCTTTCCTAGAGTGCTCCATAAGTCAGTCATATACTCTGTGGCCACTTCTTCCGGGAAACCTTCGGAATGCGCTTCTCTATCGAAGTACTTGGCTGTCATTTTCGCGGAAACCAGCCCGTTACCGATTCCTTCCCCAGTGAATGGATCAACAAGGCTAGCCGCATCGCCTATGCACATCACCCCCGCACCGGCTGTCCTTCTGGGCTGGAATTCTGGCACTGGACCTTTTCTGGGTGAACCAAAGGGCAGTTGCCAACCTTTCTGAGAGCCCGGTACTAGTTTTGCGTTTTTGAAACGCTCTTTGAAGACCGGGTGTTCTTCAATTACCCACTTCTGCTTTTTCTTGAGAGACTTGTCGACTCCCTTCTGCTTTCTCTGCTCAGAGATAACCATCCCTATTCCGACATTCACAACTCCCTCGCTGACTGGGAACAACCAGAAATATCCTGGAATGACCTCGTCAATGAAGTGAATTTCAATCGGGCCTTCGCTGCCTTCGAATCCTCCCACACCCTCCCAGTACTCCCTGTAAGCACCGCAGTAGTGATCATCATCCCTCATCACCTCACCATGAATGCGTTCTACGAGAGCAGTTGCTACGGGGCATCGGTAACCCCCGGCGCCGATTGTCAATGGCGCTGAGAAGTGCAGAGTCTGACTTTCAGAGCCTCTCTTTCCGAAGTGACCGGACACTCCTGTTATCCTTCCACCATTATCGTGAACTTCTTTGACGTCAAAACCCTGGATTACCGAACCACCTGCTCCAGATACAAGTTCCACCGCTCTCTTGAACATCATGTAGTCGAATTGAACCCTTGGAAGCGAGTAGCCAGCCATTTTCTTCTCAAACTCCTCCTTTGGAAGCATTACCCTAACGCTGTTTCCGTTAGCACTACCGAAGACGATTGAATCGACCGTGAAGTGGGGCGTCTCCTCGATCATAGCTTTCACCCCAAGCTCCTTGACATGGGAGAGTGACTTGCCACCAACAGCGTCCCCGCAAGGCTTGTCTCTGGGCCATATCTCTTTCTCAATTAGAAGCACCTTGCTCCCATTCATTGAATGATATGATGCGGCTGCGGAACCGCACGGACCTCCGCCAACAACGATAACGTCGAACATGGCACGGTCCTCTGGAACCTGCCCGGTCTCGATTGGCTTCTCCCATGATTCCATCGTATTCGCCTATCCGATACCCACACCCTCATTCAAATTATGCCATGGGATTCATCCGTTGGAGTCCCTGCGCAGAGACATGGACGGCATAGTCTGGGTGGTGCAAACCACACTCCCCGGAGAGTGGCTTGAGCCTCAAGTTGGAGAATGGGCTTTCGAGTTGGTAGAGTCTGGACTAGCCGCCTGCGTGCAACGCGACTCGATTCAGTCTACCTATCGTTGGGAAGGAAACGTTGAGGTTTCAGATGAGTGGAGGATCCAGATCAAGACCTCTCAGTCGAAGGTTCAGGAACTATCCTCAGTGATTTCTCAGAAACACCCCTATGACACACCGCAGATTCTGGCTTGGAAGGCCGATTCGAGCACTGACTTCACCAGTTGGGTTGAAGGCTGAATCGTCCAGCGTTGCCCGATGGGGGGGTGGGAATTACTTCGACCGGCGAAGAAGGTTCCCACGACGCGGTGGAGTTCTAGCAACCCAATGTCCACCCGTCCAAGGCTGTCGACTCTGTCTATCCTATTGGTGGGCGAGTTTCTTTTCGGCTTGGGTGACGCATTTCTGATTGTTGCAGGAGTAGGAAACACGCCATGGACAGTTCTAGCTGAGGGGATAGCAACGGTGATAGGTTGGTCAATTGGAAAGGCCACCTTCTTGGTAAGTGCAGCCGTACTTCTACTCTGGATCCCAATCAGGGAAGTCCCGGGAATCGGGACTCTACTTAATGCCATTATTATCGCTGCAACAATCGAACTCACTGTTGATCGTATTCCGGCTTCTGACGACATTCTGGTGTCCTTTCTACAAGTCTGCTTGGGAATCCTGCTAATCGGCATTGGAAGCGCGATGTATCTTACCG
Organism: Methanobacteriota archaeon; assembly: GCA_002725315.1. Taxonomy (GTDB): domain Archaea; phylum Thermoplasmatota; class Poseidoniia; order Poseidoniales; family Thalassarchaeaceae; genus UBA36. The sequence continues at coordinate 24,665 of PBOL01000009.1, forward strand.
CTAACCTCGGTCCAGGACCCAGGGATGGATGGATGACCGGACTTCAGAGAGTAACAGGGGTGCCGATTGGAAGAGTGAGAGTAACTATTGAGATCTCAGTATTGGTCATCGGCGTACTCCTAGGTGGTACGTTCGGATATGGGACTGTCCTGTTTGCATTTGCGATTGGTCCCGTAGTTGCTGTTTGCCTCGCGGCTGCGGGAAGAATAGGTTCCGAGGACTAGCTGTAAACCATCAAAAACAAATCTTCAATCGGGCAGGTTCATGTTGAAACACGCTTAGGACCATACATGACGGGGCATGGAATAATTCGTCGCTATCGAGAATTCTTGCCGGTAGACAATGAGACTCAGATAGTTTCTCTGAATGAGGGAAACACCCCGCTAATCGAAGCATCTAATCTAGTAAGTGCTCTTGGAGGGGGTTTCCACCTATTCATCAAGAACGAGGGACTCAATCCAACCGCCTCCTTCAAGGACAGGGGAATGACTCTTGCTGTTACCAAGGCTGCAGAAAGAGGGGCCAGAATTATTGTCTGCGCAAGTACGGGTAACACAAGTGCATCCGCAGCGGCATATGCGGCCAGGGCAGGAATGACTTGTGTGGTGCTGATTCCAGAAGGAAAGATAGCATACGGAAAGATGGCACAGGCGCTCATTCATGGCGCTCAGACACTTGAGGTGAGGGGCAATTTCGATGATTCTCTAGAACTTGTGCGAGCGCTCGGTGAAAGGGAGGATATTGAAATTGTGAACAGCATCAATCCATTCAGATTACAAGGCCAGAAGACTGCGGCCTTCGAGGTATGTGATGAAATCGGAAATGCCCCTGATATGCACTTTATGCCGGTAGGAAATGCTGGAAACATCACTTCTTACTGGATGGGTTACAAAGAGTACATGGATTCAGGAAAGTCCTCTTCTAAGCCTAGAATGATGGGGTGGCAGGCAGAGGGGGCATCTCCAATTGTACTTGGTGAGGTTGTGAAGTCGCCAGAAACTATTGCCACTGCAATCAGGATAGGAAACCCGGCAAGTTGGGAACAAGCCTTGGATGCTGCAAACGAGTCCTCGGGTAGAATTGACTGCGTAAGCGATGATGAGATCCTAGATGCTCACAGGATGCTAGCTAGGACCGAGGGGATTTTCGTAGAGCCTGCTTCTGCTGCCGGGATTGCAGGGATTTTCAAGAGCCACTCATTGGGGGAAATCCCAGAAGGTTCCAATGTGGTCGTAACTGTTACCGGGCACGGTCTCAAGGACCCCGGAGTCGCGATAGACAACGCCAAGTCGAAATCCAAAGTTGTAAATCCCGATTTGGAATCTGTGCTTTCGGCTATCGGTCTTGGATGAGTACGATTATGTCCACCACACCAATCCGAGGCCATGACAGACAAGTTCTCCGACAGATCCTTTGACACTAGGGCGGTATGGTCTGGTACCAGAAACATAGAGGGCTCAGCAACCACTCCAATTTTCACTACCTCAACATACCAGCTTACCGATGAAAGATATCGAAAGTGGATGGAGACGGGGGGGCAGCATACTCTACTCTACAGCCGATACTCAAGTGTAAACTCGGAGGCCGTCTCTGCAAAGGTGGCATCTCTGGAGGGTGCCGAGGACGGAGAGACGTTCGCCAGCGGGATGTCGGCGATTTCTTCGACCTTGTTCTCCTTGCTTTCCCAGGGTGATCACGTGGTCACGTCAGCAGATATCTATGGTGGGACATATGGTCTAATGACCTCAGAACTGCCGAGATACGGAATTGAGGTCACCATGGCAGACATTCGCGATCCGGCTTCGTTTGAGGCCGCGATTAAGGAGAACACAAAGGTACTCTACGTCGAGACCATTACCAATCCCGTGCTCAAGGTCTGTGACCTAGAGGCAATGGTCTCCTTGGCAAAGAAGCACAATCTGGTCTCAGTGGTGGACAATACCTTCGCTACTCCTTGGGCGTGCCGACCGGTTTCAATGGGCTTCGATTTGGTGATAAATTCAGGAACTAAATTCCTGAACGGGCATACAGATCTTACCGCTGGAATTGTAGTTGGCAGGGCAGACATGATCAGGGACGTGTTCCACTTCAAGACTAGGTTTGGCGGGGCTGCCGACCCACAAATGTGCTACCTTCTGGAAAGGGGGATGCGTACATTACACGCTAGGATGCCTATTCACACGTCCAACGCCGCAGAACTAGCACGGAGGCTCGAAGAGCACCCTTCGGTAGTTAGCGTCAACCACCCCTCCCTACCCAATTATGCTGACTACGAGGTTGCTAAGCGAATAGTTCCAAAGGGAACCGGGATGCTCTCCTTCGCTGTATCTGGAGGGGACGATGCTGCACTGAGGTTCGTTCGTGAGCTCAAGGTCGTTTTCGAGGCTACCAGTCTGGGAGGCGTGGAGAGCCTCGTGGAATGCCCGTTCAATACCAGCCACTCTTTCGTTCCCGAAGAGGTCAGGCTCGAGGCAGGCATAGTTCCTGGATTCGTCAGGATGAGTGTTGGAATTGAGGACGTCGAGGACCTGTGGTCCGATATCGATCAGGCATTAGGGAAGGCTTGCTCATCCGTCTAGGGGGCCAATTCGTGGAAACCGGCCTTCTTCTAGCCACTCTCGCCTTCATTGTACCAATGTGCTTCACTCCGGGTCCAAACAATGTCCTATGTGCGGCTCATGGTTCCCAACACGGTTTACGAGGCACGATGCCTCTAATCACTGGGATGGCCGTTGGCTGGTCATCTTTGGGCCTCTTTGTCGGATTGGCTACGGGCTTCATCGAGGAGAACAGGGAGGCCTTCGATGCCCTGACAATGGTGGGGGCGCTATACATCGCCTACCTGTCATTCAAGATTGCAACAGCAAAACCCATCTCTGATGAAGAGCAGAGCAGCGAGAGGCTGGGTTTCCCGACGGGGGTATCTCTACAATTCGTGAATGGAAAGGCATGGATCCACTTCCTCGTTCTGATGACGAGCTTTGGTAGCCTATTCGGTAGTTGGATGGTTGCCAAGGCCCTCCTAGTCCTACTGAACCTGGTGTTCGGACTTCCAGCGGTGATGACTTGGGCTGCGTTTGGGAACCTTCTCAGGAGGGCATTCAGTTCTCCCCAGTCTGCCGTGACTCTGAATCGGGTGATGGGTGCTTCTCTATTCGGGGTGGCTCTTTGGGTTGCCCTGCACTAGATTGTTGGTGCAGAGGGCAGGATTCGAACCTGCGAAGCACTACGCACTGGGACCTCATCCCAGCCCCTTTGACCGCTCGGGTACCTCTGCTTGTGAGTCACCGGGCTTACGACGGCCTATTTCA